>CAZMCN010000021.1:0-15522 GCA_964564845.1 uncultured Pirellulales bacterium
TGTTTTATCGGATACTCTCTAATCAAAACTGGTACAGTTTTGGGGGGTCAGGCCATGCCTAAAAAAACCTCCTTGCCGAAGGCAAGGCAGTCTCTTAACACGGAAGTGGATTTGTCCAATTCACGCTGAACCAGTACAAGAGTACCTTTTCGAGAGATTACAAGAAGTAGATTTTGAACGCTTTGGGTATGAGCTAATTCCTAAGTTAGTGGTTAAAAGATACACTCTTGACTTCGCACTTGTGGGGGAGAGAAAAATCGATATCGAATGTGACGGGCACCAACACGAAATTATTGAAGGTCTTCCCGTATTGGAAGATGTCGAAAGAGATGAGTTTTTAAAAAAGAAGGTTGGGAGGTTGTTAGGTTTCCAAATCACAGGATTTTGTGCGAAGCTGAGGCAGTAGTGGGAGAGATTTTGGATTTTTCCAGTGACCTGCAAATGAATTTGGGGTAGAGAAGATGGGCAGGCTTCTAAATGATTAAGGATGATTGAGTGAGATTGTGGCGCCGGCGAGATAGACGGGAGTCATCTCACGGGGGTAAAGGTGGGCAATAAAAAGTGCATTTTAACGGCAACTCTCTCGAAAAATTCGTGGTTCGTATTTCGTATCCTTCGACTGTGCTCAGGACAGGCCTCGTGAATCGTATCGGTAGTAAGCATAAACCATCAGGCGGCTTAAAGATTCGTGTAAATTAGTCAAAAAAGTTCTTGCAAAAGCTCCTGTCGGCTTGTATAATAATTGGCAAATGACACGAAAGCGAACAATTTGTTCTTCTACAAAGGCCTTCTTCGGCCTGCTCGGTCTTCTTTTGCGCCGCAAGGCGCTATAATTCCCCTACACAAAATTCGTTTGCAAATCCGCTTTTTTTCGTAAATTCGTAGCAATCTAGCTCTAATCTGGCATAATTAACCGATTAAGCTAAAAAATTTGGAGATAAACAAATGTCAGCTTCTAATACAAAAGAAAGAATTATAATTTTCGACACTACGTTACGCGACGGCGAGCAGTCTCCGGGCGCTTCTCTGTCTATCGCTGAAAAGCTCGAAATCGCCCAGCAATTAGCTGTTCTGGGCGTCGATATTATCGAGGCCGGCTTTCCGGTGTCCTCGCCGACGCAGTTCGAGGCCACCCGGCAGGTAGCCGAGCAGGTTACCGGCCCGACGATAGCAGGGCTGGCACGTGCGAACAAAGAAGACATCGAGGCCGCCGCCAAGGCCGTCGAGCCGGCGAAAAAGAGACGCATACACACTTTCATTGCGACTTCGCCGATTCATATGGAACACAAACTGCACAAGACCAGTGACGAAGTGCTGAAAATGGCCGTCAAGGCGGTTGCGTTTGCAAAGACTTTCACCGATGACGTTGAGTTCTCGCCGGAAGACGCCTGCAGAAGTGAAATGCCGTTTCTTATCGAAATTCTGACGGCCTGTATAGAAGCCGGCGCCACAACATTGAACATCCCCGACACGGTCGGCTATATTCTGCCGTACGAATATGGCCGAATCATCGCCCAGCTTAAATCCGATGTGCCCGGCATAGACAATTGCATAATAAGCACGCACTGCCACAACGACCTGGGTATGGCCGTAGCAAATTCGTTGGCAGGGGTGCGAAACGGCGCCCGACAAATCGAGTGCGCCGTCAACGGGATGGGCGAGCGCGCCGGGAACGCCGCCCTCGAAGAAATCGTTATGGCGATACATACGAGAGCTGATTTCTTCGGCGAAGGGTCGGGCAAAGCAGCGCTTCTTAACATCAACACGAAGCAGATTCACCGTACCAGCCAGCTCGTTTCGCAACTGACCGGCTTTGTTATCCAGCCGAACAAGGCGATTGTCGGCGCCAACGCCTTTGCGCACGAGGCCGGCGTTCACGTTGACGGTGTATTAAAGGAGAGAACCACATACGAAATTATGACGCCGGAAACAATCGGGCTGAGCGGCTCACGAATGGTATTAGGCAGGCACACCGGCCGGCACGGCTTTACGGACAGGTGCGAGCATCTCGGCTTCAAGCTGACCGAGGACGAGCTCGAACGGGCATATCAGCGGTTTCTGGAAATAGCCGACAAGAAAAAAGAGGTCTTCGATGAAGATATTGCGGCAATAATCAATGACGAAATTCGCGCTGTCGAGCAGATTTACAAACTGGAATATCTGCACGTAGTCAGTGGCAGCGGCGCTCTGCCGACCGCAAGCGTCAAAATAAAGACAAAAGGCGAGACCAAGCAGGCCGCCGCCTGTGGTGACGGCCCGGTCGATGCCGCCTATGAAGCTATAAGAGCTGTAACAGGCCTGTCGCCAAAACTCGAAAACTATTCGATAAGGGCTGTTACCGGCGGAAAAGAAGCGCTCGGCGAAGCAACGGTAAAAATCAAAGATAACGGCCGAATCTTCATCGGCCGAGGTGTCTCAACCGACATTATCGAGGCAAGCGCAAAGGCATACATCGACGCCATTAACCGAATGGTCTCGACAAAAAAAGGCAAAGAGCCGGAACTGAAAGCAGAACTGTGAAAGAAGTGAAAAGCAAAAAGTAAAAAGGTAAAAGCAAAAAATGCTCAACCGTTCTATGAACTACGAACTATGAACTACGAACTATGAACTACGAACTACGAACTATGAACAATTTATGGCAATGACCCTCCGACGCCCTGCGGGCTATGGAGGGCAGGCGATACAGGGTAAGGATAAGCGCTATGGCGATGACAATTACGGAAAAAATCCTGGCCAGAGCGGCCGGCAAAGAAAAAGTCTCTGCCGGCCGGCTTATCGACGCCAAACTCGACGTAGTTATGTGTCACGATGTTACCACTCCGCCGGCGATTTCAATGCTGAAAGAAAAAGGCATTGATAAAGTCTTCGACGCAGAAAAGATTGTCGTAACGCCGGACCATTTTCAGCCGGCCAAGGACATCGAAAGCGCCGAGCTGCACAAACGTCTCGACGAATGGGCAAAAAGGCATAATGTAAAGCACTACTACAAGCTCGGCAGGGCCGGCGTTTGCCATGCACTGCTGCCGGAACAGGGCCACATACGTCCGGGCGAAGTAATCGTCGGGGGTGATTCGCATACCTGCACTTACGGTGCGTTTGCGGCGTTCAGCACCGGTATCGGCTCAACCGACCTGGCCGCCGCCATAGCAACAGGACAGTTATGGTTCAAAGTCCCGGCTTCGATAAAAATCGTACTTAACGGCTCACTCGGCGCCGGTGTTTACAGTAAGGACGTCATTTTGGCTGTGATTGCACGCATCGGTGTTGACGGTGCACTCTATAAAGCGATGGAGTTTGTCGGGCCGGCGCTGGCTGAAATGTCGATGGAAGCAAGAATGACAATGACAAATATGGCCGTCGAGGCAGGCAGCAAAAACGGAATAATCGGATTCGACGATATAACGAAAGAATACCTCGACGAGCACTTAAAAGACAAGAAAGATTACACTGTTTTTGAGTCCGATGATGATGCCGAATATGAATCGGTGGAAGAGTTTGACTGCTCGGCGATTGAGCCGATGGTCGCTCTGCCGAACCTGCCGAGCGGCGGTGTCCCTATCAGCCGATGCGAAGGCAAAGCGATGGACCAGGCATATATCGGGAGCTGCACGAACGGGCGAATCGAGGATTTGCGAATCGCAGCGAAAATACTTAAAGGCAAAGCTGTTGCTATTCGGACAATAATTGTGCCGGCCACACCTGTCATCTGGAAGCAGGCCAGCGATGAGGGTCTGTTCGATATATTCTACGATGCCGGCTGCGTAATCGCTGCGCCGACCTGCGGAGCGTGCCTGGGCGGTTTTATGGGTATCCTGGCGGCAGGTGAAAAATGTGTCAGCACCACTAACAGAAATTTTGTCGGCAGAATGGGACATCCGAAAAGTGAAGTGTATTTAGCAAGCCCCGCAACCGCAGCCGCCAGCGCAATAACAGGTAAGTTAGAAAATCCAAGAAAGTACCTGTGAGGAAATTCTAATATCTAAAACCGTTTGGAAGCAGATTAAAAATCAAAAATTAAAATGCAAAATGACAAAGTAAAATTTAAAAATGACTTCAAAAGAAGGCTTTATCAGTTCGTATTAAGATTAGTTAAATTTCTTGATGGTCTTCCAAAAGATAATGTATCTAATAGAATGAGCGACCAATTGCTAAGAAGCGGAACAAGTATTTTAGCTAATTATATTGAAGGTCAGTCGGCAAGCAGTAAAAAAGATTTCAAAATTATTTTAACCACTCTTTGAAATCTGCTAATGAAAGCAAGGTGTGGTTAAGTTTGCTTAAAGACTCGAATAGAACCAAAGCAGAAGATATAAAATGGTTCACAGAAGAACTTGACGGAATATCAAAGATATTTGCGAGTAGTATATTAACGCTGAAAGGCAAAAAATAATTTTGAATTTTAATATGTAATTTTCATTTTTGATATTTGCTATTTAATTTTGAGAGGTAACGATGGCTAAAGCGCATAAGTACGATAGAGACCATATAAATACCGATGAGATAATCCCCGCGCGGTATTTAAATACAGACGACCGGCAGGAATTAGCAAATCATTGTATGGAAGATTTGGACGCTGATTTTGTCAATAAATGCAAAGCTGGTGATATTATAGTAGCAGGCGAGGATTTCGGCTGCGGCTCTTCGAGAGAGCACGCGGTCTGGGCTATACGCGGCGCGAATGTCTCGACCGTTATAGCTAAATCGTTCGCACGGATATTTTATCGCAATGCGATTGATAACGGCTTTTATATAATTGAGACGCCTGACGCAGATAAAATCAACGATGGCGACGAGATTGATGTCGATTTTGAAAACGGCTTGATTAAAAACCTCTCAACTGGTATTGATATTGAATTTGCCCCGCTGCCGGACTTTGCTCTCGATATAATCAACGACGGCGGCTTGCTGGAGCATATTAAAAAGAAAACAAAATAATACAGTTCTTGTAGAATTTTGCAGCCACTTGGTGTATATTAGCAATACGTATTAATGGCCTAATTCCTTAAGTCAATTATGGTTAAGGTTCTTCCGACAAACACAATAATATGCGGTGATTGCGAGGAGGTATTAAAAGACTTTCCTGATAACTGCATCGATTTGATTTTTACATCTCCACCGTATGTGGAATGCCGCAAGAATACGTATGGGGGAATACACCCAGACAAATATGTTGAGTGGTTTCTGCCAAAATCCGAGCAATTCTTAAGGGTGTTAAAGCCAACAGGAACATTTGTCCTGAACATAAAGGAAAAAGCTATCGATGGTGAAAGACACACATATGTTATTGAGCTTATTTTGGAAATGAAGAAGCAAGGATGGCTTTGGACAGAGGAATTTGTTTGGCATAAGAAAAACTGCTATCCCGGAAAATGGCCGAATAGATTCAGAGATGCCTGGGAAAGATGCATTCAATTCAACAAGCACAAGAAATTCAAAATGTATCAAGAAGCGGTAATGGTCCCAACAGGTAATTGGTCAAAAACACGACTTAGTAAGTTAAGCGAAACTGACAAACGTAGAGACGAAT
Source organism: uncultured Pirellulales bacterium (assembly GCA_964564845.1). Taxonomy (GTDB): domain Bacteria; phylum Planctomycetota; class Phycisphaerae; order Sedimentisphaerales; family Anaerobacaceae; genus CAYXPG01. The sequence goes on from CAZMCN010000021.1 coordinate 5,528, forward strand.
CGAAAGTAAAGAGCGGTTTTGGAAAAAATATCTCAAATTGGATTGGAAGAGACAAGGCGTACCCTACAAATGTACTATATTTAGCTACTGAATGCGCAAATAAAAATCACAGCGCCACTTTTCCTTTGGCTTTACCCTCCTGGTTTATAAAGCTGTTCACCGAGAAGCACGACGTTGTACTTGACCCTTTTATGGGTTCGGGAACAACCGCTGTAGCCGCTAAACAGGTGGAACGTGCATATATCGGGATTGATCGTAATCCAGAATACTGCGATATGTCCAAAAAGAAGCTTAAAAAGGTAGTAGTTCAGGGAAGTTTCAAATGGAAAAGTTAAACCTTAAAGAGGTCGCTGACTTTGTTAACAAAAACATTTCTTTATTTCATCAAAGTAAATTAAGCACCTTAAAATCTATAAACTTAAAAGCGCTATTGAAGAAGAAAAACCCATATTTGTTCAAGGCAAAAAATATTACTGTCGCAGCTGATTTAGTCAAAAATATTTTGGATGCTTTTCTTTCCTCATCGGAGGAAAAACTATTCGGAGACTTTCTCGAAGAGCTGGCTATTTTCATCTCCGGTAAAACCTGTAAAGGAAGAAAATCTGCTGCGACGGGTATAGACTTCGAATTTGAGAATGATGGAAAACACTACCTGGTTTCAGTAAAGTCAGGGCCAAACTGGGGCAACAGCTCTCAACAGAAAAAACAAGAACTTGATTTTCAAATCGCTGTTAAGGTACTGAAACAATCAAGACGCTCGTTAAATGTCGAACCTGTTTTAGGTATTTGCTACGGCAAGGTAAGAACTACCCACCTTAGGGGCTACCTTAAAGTCGTTGGCCAGAATTTTTGGTATCTAATAAGCGAGGACGAAAATTTATACACTGATATTATAGAACCATTAGGATATAGAGCCAAACAACATAATGCAAAATTCAGGAAAGAAAAAAGTAAAATTATAAATTTATTCACCAAAGAATTTTTAGACGGGTTTTGTGATGATGGTGTCATTAACTGGAAAAAGCTTGTCGAATTCAATAGTGGTAATTTAGACATAAAGAAGTAGATAAATTTTAGACTAACAAAGAACAAAGAGTTGAAAAAAGGAGACTGAAAATTGGCAAAGACATACAAGATTGCTGTGATACCTGGTGACGGGACCGGGCCGGAAGTAACTGCTGAAGCGGTAAAGGTATTAAAGGCTGCTGCTGAGAAATTCAACTTCAAGGTTGAATTTTCCGAGTTCGATTTCGGCGGCGAAAGATATAAAAGGACCGGCGAGACTCTGCCGGACAGCGCGGTTGAGGAGCTTCGTCAGTTCGATGCGATTCAGCTCGGCGCAATCGGCCATCCGGACGTGGCGCCGGGCATCCTCGAGACCGGCATCCTGCTCAAAGCGCGTTTTTCGCTCGACCAGTATATTAACCTTCGTCCGGTAAAGCTTTTCCCCGGCGTAGAGACGCCGTTGAAAAACAAAGGCCCTGAAGATATCGATTTTACCGTGATTCGCGAGAACACCGCCGGGCTATATACCGGCGTCGGCGGCTTTACAATGAAAGGCACAGCCAACGAGGTGGCCGTTCAGGCCGCCGTCTATACCCGCTACCAGGTTGACCGCTGTTTGAAATATGCCTACGAATACGCACGCAAGTACGGCAAAAAGGTGCGAGGAAAAGGCAACAAAAACACCCTCGCTTTGTGCGGAAAAACCAATGTTCTGGTCTATCTCTGGGATCTCTGGTATCGCGCTTACTGCGAAATGGGTGACGGCGAATACCCGGACATTGAACGAGAGTATTACCACGTTGATGCCACGTGTATGTGGATGGTCAAGAACCCCGAATGGTTCGACGTGATTGTTACCAGTAATATGTTCGGCGATATCATCACCGACCTCGGCGCAATAATCCAGGGCGGTATGGGCATCGCAGCGGGCGCAAATATCAACCCTGAGGGCGTCGGTATGTTCGAGCCGATTGGCGGAAGCGCTCCGAAATATACCGGCAAAGGCGTCATTTGCCCATTGGCGGCGATTTATGCGACACAGATGATGCTCCGCACACTCGGCGAGGAGAAGGCTGCCGAGGCTGTGGAAAAGGCCGTCATATTCGTAACCGCCAACAAGATAAAGAGCCTGCAGGCCGGCAAAATGGGCTATTCAACCAGCGAAGTCGGTGACCTCGTCGCCGAAAAAGTAGCAGAATAGAGTAAAATCCCAAATACGAAGCACGAAGCACTAAATAATACCAAAATCCAAATGCTCGAATGACAAAAACGTTTTAGGTTTGGAATTTGGAGTATTGGGATTTGTTTCAGATTTACGAATTAGGATTTAGAGCTTTCAAATTATGCCGGCGAATTTAACGCCAGAATATTTCAAGGCTGAAAAGTGGTTTCGCAGTGCTGCGACCAATGATGAGAAAATCCTTGCGCTTGAGCAGATGCTTCGCGTTATTCCTAAACACAAAGGCACCGACCACATGCGGGCCGACCTTCGCCGCAAGCTGAGCAAACTAAAGGAAGCATCCACAAAAAAAACCGGCGCAAGCCACGCTGACATCTTCCACGTACCGCGGGGCGGCTGCGGCCAGGTCGTCCTTTTGGGTACGCCCAACAGCGGCAAAAGCGCCATCGTCGCCGCCCTGACCAATGCGAAGGTCAACGTCGCTGATTTTCCCTTTGCAACCGGTGCGCCTGTGCCGGGTATGGTAACGTTCGAGGATGTTCAAATTCAGCTTGTCGATATGCCCCCTATCACCGCCGACTACAGCGCCGCCGGACAGGTCGGAACATATCGCAACTGCGATTTGATTGCGATTGTCATCGACCTTTCCGGCGATGTTGCCGAACAAATGAGCATCTCTCTGGACTTTTTAGAGTCACGAAGTCTGCTTATCGATGAGCAAACAGGAGCTGTGGATGCGAACGGCAACGTTCTTGGCAAAAGGGCCTTTTGCATCTGCACCAAATCCGACATCGCAAAAGACGGCGCAGTTGATACTTTCAGACAATCCAACAGGGGCGGCTTTGAATTTGTCGAAATCTCAACGGCAACCGGCGCGGGTATCGAGGAGTTTTCTGCAACACTTTTTCGCCTGCTAAAAATCATACGCATTTACGCCAAGCCGCCCGGCAAAAAGCCTGATATGGATGAGCCATTCACACTGCCGGCCGGCTCTACCGTAATGGACCTGGCAACCGCCATCCACCGACAGTTGGCTGAAAAGCTCAGGTTCGCAAGAATCTGGGGCACCGGTGTCTATGACGGCCAGAACGCACAGAGAAACCATACCCTCAACGACAAGGACGTTATTGAGTTGCATTTTAATTGACTATTTGCTATTGACTATTTACTATTGAATTTAACTATTCTTTGCTTCTATGAACTACGAACAACGAACCATTAACGAGGTTAATTATGGAATGCAAAAAAGAGCAGAACCTGAAAAATTGCAATTGTACATATCCCTGTGACAAAAAAGGAGTATGCTGTGATTGTATAAGGAGTCATCTGGCTATTAAGGAGCTGCCCGGCTGCTGCTTCCCTGATAATGTCGAAAGAACCTACGACCGCAGCTTCCGCGCCTTCGCAAAAGCCTGGAACTTATAAAACTTCTAATGGTGCTTTGCCTTAGTTCAATTGGGTGATTGGCACTACAGCCGATTCGCCGTTTTTTGCGGTTATCTTTTCGATTTTTCTAATGCATCGTGCAGAAGCCCTTTTGCCTTTGCATAGTCAGGCTGGATTTCCAGCGCCCTTCGGTATTGGACAATCGCCTCGGCAAGTTTTCCTTGCTGTTCGAGAAGAATACCCACGTTGCAAAACATTTCCACATCGTCCGGCCGGTCGGCAAGGACACTTCTGAACTGTTTTATAGCTTCATCGTTTTTGCCCAAACCGGCCAGTGCCAGACCCAGTCGGCCGTGGGCAATTATATTGTCGGGCTCAACTTCAAGAGCTTTTTCGTAATATTGAACCGCCTCTTCATATTGGCCCTGCTCGGCCAGCAGATATGCAAGATTGCTCAGAATATCGACATTCTCAGGCCGCGCCTGAAGCGCAAGGCGGTACTCGCTGATAGCTTCTTCGTTTTTGCCCTGCGTGGCCAGGACTCGTGCCAGATTATAATGGACCTGTGAAAACTTGGGCCTTAATTCCAAAGCTTTTCGAAAATGCTCTATCGCATCGTCGCTTCTTCCGACGTTATGAAGTACATTGCCGAGATTGTTGTGGACCTCGGGAGAATACGGGTTTATTTCCAACGACTTATTAAAATGTTCGATGGCTTCTTCGCTTTCGCCCCGTTCGTCGAGAAAATTACCGAGGTTATTATGCAGCACGGTAACGTTCGGCGCCAGTTTCAGCATATACCTATGCAGACTCACGCTGTCGCGCCAATGAACAAGATAAGCGCGGGTGGCGCCGATTTCCGACGCTGCCAGGCAGGCCGTTAACACCAAAGCAACGATGCATCGCCTTGATAACTTATCAGCCCACCCGCGGCAAAGCCGGGCCACAGCCCCACACAAAGGCAAAAACAAACCCATTATAGGAATATAAGCATGCCTGTCGGCGGCAATCACCGGATGAAAGCCAATGACACCCAACGTAGGGAAAATTGCCAAAAAGAAGAACAGCCAGCCAGTTACCAAAGAGCGAGTCCATCGCAAAGAAAACAATAATCCAACGAACAATACCGCCGTGCCGATTACGCCTGCAAGAACGTTCGGATGGCCAAGAGCAAACGGCGATGGGAAAGGATAATAGCCCGACAGGCCGACAGGCCAGACAAACCTTTGCAGATAGAAAACGATATTGTGACAAATGATAAACAGAATACGCACCAGGCCGTGTTCGGCCGGCATCGTTACAGAGGAGGTGTTCTTCTGGGAAACAAACGTAATAATCGCTGCTATAACGGCGACGACGAAAAAGGGTATCTTGCGGATAATGGTTTTTTTACTGAGCCGCTTTAGCGGCCAATAGTCCAGCAGTATCATCAGAAGCGGAACAGGCGTGCTGGACGGTTTTGACATCAACGCCAATATGAAAAATACCATAGAAAGCAGGTAACTTTGCCAACTGGACGTACGGCTGAAGCGTACATAAAAAATCAGACACCACAGAACGAAAAAGGCGGCCAGCAGCGTCTTGCGCTCGCTCAGCCAGGGAATCGGCTCGATAGTCAGCGGATGAACCCCGAAGAGCAGGCCGACCGATACGGCAGCCAGCGAGTTACCAAAAAGCAGGTATAAAAAAACAATTATTAAAAGAGTATTGGCCAGATGCAGGCCAAGAGAGGTTATGTGGAAGGGCATTAGATTATCGAGCCTGCCTCCCATCGCATAGTCAGCCATCAGCGAGAGCATCGCCAGCGGCTGATAATACCCTCTGACGGATGAGGGATATAGAACTTCGCATAAAAAACGACGTGCGGATTCCCAGCCCGGGTTTTGAACGAGCTGGTTCTCAAAAAGGTACTGGTCGTCATCGAATGAAAATGCCGTTGATGACAAGCTCGGCCAATGCGCCGCTAAAACAATCCCCGCTGCGATACACATACCGATTAAGATTGCTTTCTTATTTGTTTTCATCTCATTGTAATTCTTCGGCGCCTGCCTGAGTGTTTCTGTACATAATGAAAAGCCCGACAGCGCCCGAAATAAGATAACCGGCTGGCGCAATCTTCAAAAGTGCCTCTACACTGAAAAACTGTACCACAATCATAAGAACGACATTAGCCACCGCCCAGTTACCCCCTACTATAAGGCCCATCCGCTGGCCAAGATTCGGACCGGCGGCACCCCTGGCCGTAGTAACCATCAATATATAAGCTGATATTGCGTTAAAACCAACACCGAACAACACCCACACCGCCGCTCTGTTGCCTATAAGTTCCAGATATAAATGCAGTAAAACAGGCGAAAGGAAAAGTGCTGCAACCGAACAGAACAGCTCCCCCTTCTTATGGGCGCCCCAGGCCCATACGAACGAACCCAGCGCCCCGCCGGCACCGAACATCATTGCCGAAAAACCTCCGAAAGTAAGTTCGAATCCTAACTGCTCAAGTCGTGTGGGCATAAGAGAAGCAACAATAGTCGTCGAAATTGCTGCCGGTATAGCCATAACCATTATCGGCCAGAAAGCCGTCCTTTTACCCTTAACTCGCGACTCATTTGCAGCCCTGGTTTTTGGTTCAACTGCCAGGCGGATTTCCAAAAAGGCAATCAAAAAAACTCCGACAATCGGACATAGCAGCAGCCAATACAAACCCTTCAGACCAAAACCGGAAACCAGAACAGTCGGGACCCATCCACCAACTGCGTATCCGATAAAGCCGCCTGCCATAAAGACCGCCGTGCTTGTCGCAGCAGGAATCCGACCGAGCGAATGAATGCCTCGTAAGCCTTCGGGATGTGCTATTGCTATTCCGCTGCCGCTGATTATCGCAAGCAAAATCATAAATTCGAAACCACCTGCCTTTCTTGGCAAAACAGCAAAAAGACAAACAGCGGCAGCCAGAAATAGTCCAATATATATAAACAACGGCCGCCTCTTTTCAGGACGCATATGCCCTGTCAGCACCTGGATGCCGTTGCAGGCCAAAAGGTGAACACACAAAATAATTACGCCTGACTCGACACTCAGTATGAATTCAGTACGTATGGCCGGCAAAATCGGTGGTGGTATAGCAGAAAACAAATCAACTATGCAGTGCACCCCGGAAAGCGCAAACAACTGTGCCCATTGAAATACAATGATTTTTCTGCTCGGATTCAAAACAGCTTCACACCTCGAACTTTTTGCCGGTCAGCCGCTCATAGGCCTCGATATACTTTGAAGTGGTCTTTGCAACTATATCTTCGGGAAGCTCAACACCCGGGCCGGATTTGTCAAAGTTTATGCTCTCGAGATAATTGCGTACAAACTGCTTATCGAAACTTTCCTGGTCTCTTCCGGCCTGATAAACATCGGCCGGCCAGAACCGCGACGAGTCCGGCGTCAGAACCTCATCAATCAGAATAACCCTGCCGTCAACGACGCCCCACTCAAACTTGGTATCTGCCAGGATAATGCCTCTGCTCTCGGCATAGCTGCTTGCCTTTTCAAAAATCTCCATACTCCTGTCCCGGACATATTCTGCCCGCTGTTGGCCGAGAATCTCGCTGCACCTCTCGAAGCTGATATTTTCATCGTGCCGGCCCCTCTCGGCCTTGGTGGCCGGTGTAAATATCAATTCAGGCAGCTTTTCGCACTGCTTCAGACCCGCCGGCAGCTTCTGACCGCAGACCGTACCTTCCTTCTCGTATTCCACCCAGCCCGAGCCAGCCAGGTATCCACGCACGACACACTCAATCGGCAAAACCTCGGTCTTCTTAACGAGCATACTGCGAGAGGCTAACTGCTCATCGTATCGACAAAACGGCTCAGGGAAAGCTGATACATCATCACTAATCAAATGATGTTCAACTTCAGCGCCAAGAAAATCGAACCAGAAAAGCGATATCTGCGTCAGAACAATACCTTTACAGGGTATGCCGTTGGCCATTACAACATCGAAGGCGCTAATCCGGTCGGTCGCCGCTATCAGCAGCTTGTCGCCAAGGTCGTATATGTCACGAACCTTGCCCCGCTTAGGTTCGAACACTTCTATTTCCGTCTGCAAAATCGTTTTCATAACAACTCCCTTTCATTTTGCTCTATTGCCGAATCAACATAATCAAGTACTGCCTTTTTTACTCTTTCGATATCATCGGTTTGCGGCAGAAAGCCAATCAGCTTCTCCAAAAACCTTCGCTCTTTTATCCGCTTCAAGGTCGCGGTAAAATTCACATCATAGACCCATCCCAACTGCAGCAGTTTCACATCATTGAGCGTCTTCAGCGATTTATAATCTATCCGCTGCCTGCGTAAAAGCTTTTCGATTACATCCGGCGAATACTCCGGCTCATCCGGAAACTCCAGTTCAAGCATAAAATCCTGTGGGTTGTCCCTGTACTGGGCGTAGTATCCCGTCACCACATAGAATATATCCAGCTTGTCGGCGTCGCGTATCAATTGTGAGAACAGCAGGGATTGGCCATCCAAATCGCCCGGCAGCTTTCTGAGGCCGTGATATTCAATCGCTTTTTCAATGATTTGCTTTTCTTCCTCGTCAACGCCGTCAAGCACTTTTTCCCGCCGAATGACCTCTAACCCTAACAGGTTATGGTTTATGCTCCTGGCATCGTTATAAGTACGGTATTTGGCAAACTGCTCGAACCGCCCGATGTCGTGTAAAAACGCTATTGTCTCTGCTGTTAGTTTCTGCCTGTCTGAAAGTCCGAGCTGCCCGGTCAAATAAAGCATCTCTTGGCAAACCCGCCGACTGTGCTCGTCTTTGAGTCTTATATTGGCATTGACGAACGGGTCATCCCCATAAAAGCCGGCTGTATAATTGTCAAACCAGGCCTCGAATTCAGCTAATTGCTGCTGCTTCATACTTTCCCTTTTCCAAACAAACTGACAGGATAAGAGGATGGAACTGATTGCCGATTGCCTGTTGCCGTTCTCGGGACTCCTGACGGCTGAACTCAAATCGTAAATCGAAACTCGTAAATCTTAAATCTGCTTATCCTGTCCAAAATTCCTTTACGAAAGCACTAATTTATCGCAAATAAGCTGCTTTTACCACCAGCTTTTAAGAAAAATTCCAGTTACGTATTCAAAAAACGGCGTGTTTGAGGTATAATTACCGGCGATTGACAGAAAAAAGGATTGGCCGCAAAAAGGCACAAGAAAACAATTATATCAGCCCTGCGTGCTTTTGCGGCAGAATTAATAAGGAAAGGAAAAATAAAATGCCTACCATCAAGGATATAGTTGTCAAAAAGCCGTCCGAGCAGGAGGAAACGACCTGCCAGGCCTGGCCGATATGGAAATGTCAGCCAAGCACTTTCGACTGGACATATACGGAAAAGGAGACCTGTCTTTTAATTGAAGGCGAGGTAACGGTTACAGACGGCAAAGACTCGGTGAGTTTCGGCCCGGGCGATTACGTAGTCTTCCCCCAGGATTTGGAGTGCACCTGGCAGGTTACTAAACCGGTCACAAAACACTACAACTTCGGATAAATATCTGCTGCATTACAACAAAAGCAGTAAAAACACCATTGCAGGCAAACAGGGCTTGTTGACATAGGCCATTAGAGAAAAGTATAATAAAAAGACACCTGTTTTTGTAAGCGGGCAGACTATGACAGAGAACCGAACGTCGGAGCTTAAAGAGATGGAATTGCGCGAGCGTATTAAGGAACTTACCTGTCTATACGAGATATCCGAGCTTTCCCGTCAGCCGGACATTTCTTTGAAAAAGATTATCCAGGGTGTAGTCGAGCTTCTTCCCCCTGCCTGGCGGTATCCGGAGAAAACTTGTGCAAAGATAGTCTTTGACGGGTTCTCGTACGCCAGCCCGAATTTTCATCAAAGCAACAACAGATTATCCGCAAGCATCACCGTTGCCGGCGAGATTCGTGGTATGGTGGAGGTATATTCTGACGGAGACTCTGATTTTAAAAAAAGCGTCTTTCTTAAGGAAGAGCGAAATCTGATAGATGCCATCGCTGTACAGATTGCCCTTATTATTGAGCACAAAGAGGCAGAGAAGGAAAAAGCGAAGTTAAATGAACAACTCAGGCATGCGGACAGATTGGCTACGATAGGAACCCTTGCATCGGGTATAGCTCATGAAATTAATGAGCCCCTGGCTAATATTCTGGGGTTTGCTCAGCTGGTTAAAAAATGTCCCGACCTTCCTGAAGTGGCCAAAGACGACGTCGAAAAAATAGAAAAGGCTTCTTTGCGTGCTCGTGAGATTGTTAAAAAGCTGCTGTTTTTTGCCCGCCAGGAACCGCCGAAAAAGACCGCTATTAATCTTAACAAGATAGTCGAGGACGGCCTTTATCTTTACAGAGGACTGTGTGCAAGAAGAGACATTGAGCTGGTCAGTTCTCTTT
>CAZMCN010000021.1:15622-21603 GCA_964564845.1 uncultured Pirellulales bacterium
CTGGAGATAATACAGCGAAATCTTATGTCGCAGGGGTATAAGGTTTTTGTTGCCCGCGGGGTTTCCGAGGCCCTGGGTATACTTGGTGAAAGCGGCCTTGATTTGGTTATCACCGACCTTAAAATGCCCAAGGTCAGCGGTTTTGACTTAGTGCGTCATGTTCGTGAAAACTTTAAGGACACGGAAGTGATGGTTATAACAGGCTACCCTTCGATTGAAGGGGCGGTAAAAGCTGTTAAAATAGGAGCAGAGGAATTCCTGTCTAAACCGTTTACTGATGAAGAGCTTGTCCGCGCTGTTGAGCGAGTACTTGATAAGCTGAGAAAGCACCGTTGCGAGCAGACTTTGCAGAATGGCGCTATACCTTCGTTCAAGGGCATAATTGGTTCTTCACGGGCTATGAGGGAGGTTTATGTTTTGATAGAAAAGGCCATTTCTACTTCTGCATCTGTTTTGATAACGGGCGAAAGCGGCACAGGCAAAGAGCTTGTAGCCAGGGCTATCCACTACGGAGGTCCACGGTCTTCGGCACCGTTTATCCCGGTCAACTGTGGGGGTATTCCGGAAGACCTGCTTGAAAGTGAAATGTTCGGACACGTCAAGGGGGCTTTCACCGGGGCCGTGGTATCGCGCGCCGGCTTCTTTCATACCGCTGATGGCGGCACTATTTTCCTTGATGAAATTGGAGAGATGAGCTTCGTTATGCAGGTTAAGCTGCTGCGTGTACTCCAGGACAAAGAGGTTCGTATGGTTGGCTCGGATAAGGGCCAGAAAGTTGATGTGAGGATATTGGCTGCGACCAACAAGAATTTAGAGTATTTGGTTAATAAAGGGCGGTTCCGGGAAGACCTTTTCTATCGTTTGAACGTTATTCCTATCGCTATCCCCCCGCTCAGAGAGCGCGAAAACGATATTGTTCTGTTGGCTGAACATTTCGTGAAAAAATATGCCGAAAAATCGGGAAGGTCTCCAATCCGTTTTTCCGATGATGCTTTGCAGCGCTTGAGGAACTATAATTGGCCTGGTAATGTCAGAGAGCTGGAAAATGTGGTCCAGCGTCTTGTGGTTATGAGCGACGGCGAACTTATAGAGGTCTCTGACCTGCCGGAGTTAATGCACTTTTCAGCCCTTCGCAAGACCGGCTTTAAAAAGAGCTTGTCTGAAGTTGAAGCCGAATATATCCGAAATGTCTTGGCAAGCGTGGGCGGCAACAAGACTAGGGCGGCAAGGATACTCGGCATCGATAGGAAAACCCTGCGTGAGAAAATAAGGAGTATCGAGGGGGGCTCTTGAGAGACCTTCGCGAGTAATTATTCTCCGCCGGTTCAATTTTACCCACCTTTGCTCGGTTTATATCACATTGTATTTGCCGGCTGCAGTAAGATAACCGGTTGCAAAAAACATCTGTTTTTCTCGGCTTTGAGTTGAGTTTTTTTGTTTTACCTTTCCTGAAGGCTGCTTTAGGCAACACATTTCCGAGCTTCCCGACATTTGGCACGACTTTTGCTCTTTCGTTTACGTGAGTGAAAGGCCGACAAATTGTAATAAACAAGAAAGTGAGGTAAATGTAAATGTCGAGTAAACTCAAATACCTTGACCCTCGTTCAGTTTATGGAGTCAACAGCCAGACTGATTCTGCCGCGAATATCAGATATCATAATCATCGTTCTAAGGATGACAACAAACAACAGGCTTCTTTACAGCAGGAGACACAGAGCCGCGATCTGTGTTCAACGTGTGAAAACAAGTCAACTTGTACATTTCCAAAGGATCCGGACAGGCCGGTTTTGTATTGTGAGCTTTTTGACAATGGCTGGGTCCCTGCACACGATCCTGTAAAAGACCCTTCGCCGCTGTCCTTAAAGTCTTCAGACAGGCCTGAAGAAGAACAGAAAAGGTTCAAAGGTTTGTGCAGCAACTGCGAGAACAGATGGAGCTGTTCTTTCCCGAAGCCTGAAGGCGGTGTCTGGTATTGCGAAGAGTATCGGTAAGACCGGCTGGGGCCTTATTGGCGCTTTGCGGTGTTAAAGGTAATTGTCAACAACATTAAAAAGTGAAATTAATCAGTGAGAAAAAAGATGCCATACTTAAAACTTTCAAGTGGAACTGTGGCTAATTCGATAACGGCCTGTGGTTCAGCGAAACTTGAGCAGCTAATGAATATTGTCAAGCGTGATGTAAAAAGCCGGCAGCAAAATGGAATACTTCAGACTGCCATACATAATTTTGAGCGGGCAGCCGAGCGGCTCAATCTCGAAGATGCTATTCGAGAGAGGGTTTTGGGGCCAAAGGAAAGGATTGAGATTAAATTCAAGCCTGTGCTGCCTGGAGGTGAGGTGATTAACGTCAAAGGTTTTATCGTTAGGCACGACGATTCACTTGGCCCTTCGAAGGGGGGTATAAGAATGGCACCTGATGTTACTCTTGATGACATTACCGGGCTGGCGATGGAGATGACCTGGAAAACCGCTCTTATCGGTGTACCTTTTGGCGGAGGAAAGTCCGGCATTCGCATTGACCCTGCGTTATTGTCACCGGAGGCAAAGGAAGTTGTCATTCGTTCGTTCACAAGAGGAGCACGAAGACACATAGGACCGGAGATTTATATTCCTGCTCCGGATATGGGGACGAATGAGTTAGATATGGCTCATATCCGTGACTGTATCTCTTATTCTGAAGGCACCTCGATAACGAAGGGTTGTTACGTTACCGGCAAGCCGGTTCTTCTTGGTGGTGTAGCCGGAAGAAGGGAAGCGACCGGAAAAGGTGTGGTTTATACCGTGCTTTCAATGTGTGAAAAAATCGGCCTGGATATCAACCAGATGAAGGTAGTCGTACAAGGCTTTGGAAATGTGGGTTCTGTAGCTGCAGAGGAAATTACGAAATATGGCGCAAAAGTAGTGGGTGTTTCTGATATTTCAGGTGGTCTTGTGGACCTGGAAGGACTGGATATCGAGGCACTTGTACGGCATTGCCGACATACCGGCCTTATAGAGGGCTTTGAAAAAGGTATGCACCTTGACAAGTCGAAGATATTCGATGTTAAATGTGATATCTTAATACTTGCAGCGGCCCAGTCGCAGATAACAAAAAAGAATGTTGATAAGATAACAGCCAGGATTATTGCAGAAGGCGCTAACGCCCCTGTTACTCCTGAAGCAGATGAGCTTCTTAGCGCTCGGGGAGTAAATATAATCCCGGATATTTTGTGCAACGCCGGCGGGGTATTCGTTTCGTACCTGGAATACACCCAGGAGACCCAGCGTGAGCAAATGTCGATTGAGCGGATAGAACAAAGGCTTTCTGAACGGATGCTAAGCAGATTCAATGAAGTCTACAGTTATGCCAGGCAAAGAAACCTTACAATGAGAGAAGCAGCTATGGATATAGGGGTTGGTAAAGTGGTTGAGGCTGTATTCACCAAAGGCCTTATGCCATAAACTCTGGACTCTGAGCAGGTCACTAAACCGGTCACAAAGCACTACAACTTCGGATAATTTGAATTCAACTTTTTCGCTTTGAGAGCGAGTGAATAGCTCAAAGTATTTACTCAAACTCACCGATTTGGTTACAATAATGATTATAACTTTTTTATTAACAGTAACATAAGGCAATTTGTCAATTGAGTTTTTTAGATTGCCTCCTCCTTCCGCAGCAAAGCTACTGCTGAGGACGGTTCGCTGCGGCGGCAATGATGGTAAGCGTGTTTTTTAAGTCAGCCCGGCTTGACATTTTCAATTTTCGATTGCGGATTGGAAATCGACAATCACCAATATGTTTAATTTGCTTTCCCAATGACCTTGCGGCTGCAATGCGTGAGGACAAAGGGACAAAGGTTATTTCCTGGCTTTAAGCAGCAGTGAACTATTTACCAAGAAGATACTCAATCCATTCTTCAAGATTACTTTGAGTAGCTGAGGTTCGCAGTATCCCGTTCTTATCGATAAGATAATAAGCCGGCTCGGTCTTGACTTCATAAAGCGAATACATCGCACCTTCGGTTCGTAACCGTCCCTGTGGCAGCATAAGAGCTTCAACGACATCCATTTGCTCATCTATGCCAAAGGGAAAATTAATGCCATATTCTTTGACGAACTGACGCAGGTTGTCTTCTTTGAGCCCAAGCTGCTGCAGATGCTTGTGTATCGCTATAACAGTCAGAGGGCTTTCTTTATACTTTTCAAGAATGTCTTTGATTTGTTTGAGGTGCTGCAAATATGCTAATTGTTTTGTTTGTCCCGGATACCCCGAAAAATCTATCCCGATGTGCAGAACGGCAACCTGCCCCTTTAATTCTTCGAGACTTAGCGGGTCGGTATTGAGCCATTTTGATACGAACAGCCCCGGTGCCGGTTTATCATACCAGTCATAAGCCGGCGGAAATATCCTGATGTCCATTACACTGTTTGGCTCGATGCAGGTATAGCCAAAGCTGTTGTGGCCGTAGCCGGAAGTGAAAGATACCACTGTCATCTCCACGCCTGCGGGCAGGGCTTTGAATTCGTACCAGCCATTCGCATCGGTTTCGGTATCAAAACGCTCCTCGGCAACGATACAGCCAATCGACACCCCGGCCATCGGCTCATTGTTCTCATCAATAACAATGCCGGCAAGGTTGCAGTCCCACTTAGTATCCTCATCAAAGCCCTCCATCGGCTCAAGCACTATCCGGCCAAGGCCCAGATTGCGCCCGGCAGTCAGGCCTTGAAGCTTGACCGGAGTCTTGAAGCCGGGCTTTTTAACTGCTAACTGAAGCGCAACTCCGGTTGGGATGGAGTTAATATCAAAAGAGCCATCGGGGTTAATCCAAGACTTCCAGGGCGTATCCCCAATACTGCCTTTATATACAACGTCATCATTGACATACACTGATATTGTTAATTCAAAATCATCGACCCGTTCACCCTTTCTGTCCACAACAAAACCGCTCACGCTCGCCAACGGTTCAACTACTATTTCCGTATCGTTAATATCATAACTGCTGTCCCAGATAAAAAAGCACCCCAACCCCCGTTCTTCATTGAAGGCCTGCCCGAAAACCGAGCCAAATTCGGTATATGTCGGTTCGGCAATTGTGAATGCACCCTCATCCGTGGTCTTTGCCTTCGCCCCCCCCAGCCAAACTTCGCCGCGAACAGGGTTGTCATTGGCGTCGATGAGCCAGCCGTGAATGTATCTCCCCCCATTTTTCACTCCGACTTCAACCATCGACTCCAACCGTCTCTCGATGTCATCAGCAGGCTGAGTTTCTTTCCGCTTGAGGCGCCCTTTGATTTCTTCCGCCGCTTTGGCAAACGGATTATTCGCCTTGTCACCTTTCCATTCGGCGCTCAGCTTCTCCAGCAGCTCGACAGTCCGCATATCTCCAATCTTCGCAAGGTAATTGGCCGCTATTAACCTGCTGAAAAAATGTTCCTGCGAAAGCATTGTCATCAGCCCGTTAACATCGCCGGCGACAAACATCTGCTCTGCACGCTTCAACTCATTCTCAAACTGCGCTACCGCCTTCTGCACATCAGGTTTTTCATCCAGACTTGGTCCCGGCTCATTCGGCGCCTTGACAACAGCTTCGGTATCGCCGACCGGACTTTGCTCTGTAACCGGACTTTGCTCTGTAACCGGCCTTTTTACTTGTTGCTCTGGACTTCTAAACATCTCGACTGCAATAAGGCCGGCTATAATTACCACCGCAACTGCTAATATTGCTATTGTGCTTTTAATCCTTCTCCCAATCCCCCCCGGCCTCGGCCCAACCGTCTCTGACAACGCTTCAACAGCATCTTTTAATATCCGCTCATCCGTTTCAGCACCGGTGGTCTGACGCAGATTCTTAATCGAATTTTCTATCTCTTCTGCGCCTCTCATTGTATCACCTTACCATTTAACGTTGACTGCAGCTTATCGAGCCCGTAACGGTACCTGCTTTGAACCGTACTGATTGAAACGCCCTGCATATCCGCTATTTGGCTGAACTTCATCCC
>CAZMCN010000022.1:0-20888 GCA_964564845.1 uncultured Pirellulales bacterium
CAATAGCAACCTCGAAGTGATTGGAAGCTCCTATCATCGCAGAAGGAGCTGCATCCTGATATGTAAGTTTCAAAGGCCTCGACAACCCATAACCAATCCAGAAGATAAGATTAGTCTGAATAAACAATGGTATTGCAATCCAAAGAATCGTCAGCGGATTCGATAGTATGACGTCTCCTTTGAATGAGAACAAAAGGACAAGCGTTAAGAGAAGCGCAATGATGGTAATGGGCGTAAGTATATGAAGAAACCTTTGCTCAAACCATACAGGGCCTTTGTGGGCGATAATCCATTTTCGAGATATATATCCCGCCACAAGGGGTAAAGCAACATATATGGCTATCGATAAAAGCAGCGCCTGCCAGGGAACTGGAAGCCGACCAACCCCAAGCAGAAAACCACCGAGAGGGCCATAAAGGACCAGCATGGTCAATGAATTAATAGCCACCATTACCAAAGTATGGCCGTCATTGCCCTTTGCAAGATATCCCCATACTAAGACCATCGCGGTGCAGGGAGCAATACCTAAAAGGATGCATCCGGCCAGATAGCTGCGCCACAAGGGCACTTCAAGCATCCTGACCCCTTCGACTTCGATGACTTTTCCTGCTCCGTAGGCGGCACCAACAGGCAGCTCAAGCCCAAAAGGCATCCTGACCCGGTCAACCGCTTCAGGCCCTATCAGGTTATAAAAAAGTGTCCCCAAAAAGAACAATGCGATTGCATACATAGTGAAAGGCTTGACAGCCCAGTTGACAAACAGAGTAAGGCCAACAGGTTTTATGCTCTTGCCTGCCTTTAGAACTTCGGCAAAGTCGATTTTGACCATAATCGGATACATCATAAAAAACAGGCACACCGCGATAGGTATTGAAACAACCGGGGCCTTGTTGACATATATTGCCAATCCATCCAGATATTTGGCAAAACCGGGGGCGGCTTTGCCAAGAACGATTCCGCCGGCAATACAAAGAATGACCCACACCGTCAGGTACTTTTCAAAAACTGTAAGGCCCTGCGATTGTTTTGTAGCTTCAGCACTCGACTTCATATATTTTACTCTGTTAATCCATAGAAAACCACCTTTTGATTCCTATAGTGTACGCCAAGGTGAAATAAATGCCGATTATAAGAAAAATTACTCCTGTGATGCGGCGGGCCCAGATTTCGAGCTGTGTTACTTTCTGAAATACCTTTGCCAGAGAGCCTGCACTAACCGCTATTAGCAGGCCAAAGGTGAAAACCGGCAATGCGGTTCCGACACCATAAATAAGGGGCAAGATAACATCAGAAGAGTGTTTTATAGACAGTGGTATCAGGCTTCCGAAAAATAGTGCCGCAGATACGGGACAAAAAGATAGGGCGAATATGATTCCCAGGAACAATGCCCCTGCAAGTCCGAAATTTTCTGCACGTTGCTGACACCACTGGCCCAGGTTGCTACCTTTTGTGTTGAACTGGAGCATATCGAGCAACATCATTGCCACGAGTATCAAGATAGGGCCAAGCAGTTTGTGCATATACTTTTGCAACCAATGTGAAACAACCGGCATTGACAACAGGCTGCTGACCAGGATAATCCCAAGCACCATATAGGTGATGGTTCTGCCTATCGTATATAGAACACCGGTGCATAAGGCATAGCCGGGCTTATCAACCTTGCGACCCACAAAAGAAATTGCAGCGATATTGGTAGCCAGTGGACATGGGCTGATTGAAGTAAGGATTCCCAGCCAGAAGGCACTCACTAAAGCAATCAAAAAATCATTCATAGCTCTGTGCCCTTAAGGAAATTGAGAATGCTCTGGCGCATATACTGTAGATAGCTATCTTTATCCCCTACCTTTTGCCATATCTGGTCTATATTCTTCCACTCGATTTCTTTGTCATCCTCG
This sequence comes from uncultured Pirellulales bacterium, assembly GCA_964564845.1. GTDB lineage: Bacteria > Planctomycetota > Phycisphaerae > Sedimentisphaerales > Anaerobacaceae > CAYXPG01. Next base: position 1,896 of record CAZMCN010000022.1, read on the forward strand.
ATTTCAGAAAGCACAACCGATTTGGTGACAAGCTTGTAATCCTGGATAAAATGTCTGTTTTCCGGCTTATCGACATTTACTACTTTCCACACGATATCCTTTGAAGCAAGCTCATTTGCAAAATATGTATCCAACGCCTCTTTCGCATATGTTTCCAGTTTGTGACAGGTGGGACATCTCATATCACCGTGAAAATAGTAAACGATCAGTTGAGCGCCCTGTTTGGCATTCTCGGGTTTGATGTTTGCTGAGTAATTCTGTCCGCTTTGTATGGCGGTTGCAGGCTCATCTTCTACAACTGGTTGTTCTTGAGGAGCAATTACCAAGTTGTCAGAGGTTTTACTTTGAGGAGATTCTGTCTTTTGCTCTCTGCCGACCATATAAGCAAGACTGCTGATAACGAAAGCAATGAGCACAATTGCGAAGACCTGTTTCAGTTTCATATTCATCTCCAATAAGAACTTAGTGTAACATGCCTTTAATTTCATCCGATGAGCAGACTTTACCCACAGCTTTAACCTGGCCGTCGACCGCCAGCCCCGGTGTCATCATCACGCCGAATTTCATAATCTCATTGATGTCCGTTACTTTTTCGATTTGGTATTCGATGCCGAGTTCTTTTGCGGCTGCTTCTGCGTTTTGCGTCAATGCCTTGCATTTCGGACACCCCGTCCCCAATATTTCAATTTTTACCATTTGCTTTTTTCCTTAAGTTTTTTATCAATTCTTGCATTTTTTCCAAAGCATCCTGTTCTCGTTCATTCTTTGGGGCGTAAGCGGGATTTGTAATTTTCCATGTAATCTTCCCACAAATCGGCTCTCCTTGATATGCTCCGATATCAAAAAGTTCATAATTTTTAAACCTTGTTGGTTTTTCCTGATAACAGGACCACACCGCGTCTTTAATAGTCTCTGGTGTTCCCTCATCAACCAAATCAATTAGTTTTGTTTGCTCTGTAAATCTATCTATCCAATGCCTGGGAATATTAAAAAGATAAGGTGCAGGCGCCTTTGTTCCAATTATTCTTCGGTTTTTATCAATTCCCTTCTCGTATAAAGCTCTGATACAATCACCTACCGAATGGCCGGGTGACTCTGGGCCACACACAATCAGATACCTGATGTTGGGGTTGGCAACTATATTGCAAATTACTTTTTCTAATCCTACATTTTCGGTTTGCAATGTCCCGGCTAACGCTGCACCGCTTTCTAATCCCGTTCTAACAAGCTGTTCTATTGATTGAGGCAGCTCCTCTCTTCTCCATTTTAAAATTACAACCACCGCAACCGGTGAATAGTCATTGCCTCGAAGATAACATCCTTCTTCAGGCGGATAGCCGTCCGCAGGTTCACTTTTTCTAATTTCGGTCATCCATTTATCCCCAAAACGCCCCGAAGAACATCCCGACAATTGTGGACATCACAACCACCAGCAGGATGAAAACGAGTGCCTTTACGTTTCCCATAATCTTGCGAATAACCAGAATGTTCGGCAGCGACAGGGCAGGGCCGGCTAAAAGCAGCGCCATAACAGGCCCATTGTGCATACCGAGCTTCATCAGGGCCTGCGTAATAGGAATTTCAGTCAGCGTAGCAAAATACCAAAAAGCTCCTATGACACTAGCTACGAGATTACTGCGTAAGCTGTTGTCTCCCACCCATTGGGCCACCTGTTTTTCAGGCAGTAAAACACTAACAAATCCGACGATGAAAACCCCGCCGTAAAGAAGCGGCACAAGCAGCTTTGCAAAGTCCCACGTGTTGTGCATCCATTCGGTAATCTCATCCCTGCTGTGCCACCTCCAGGTCATAATCAACACCGCCAGCCCGCAAAGGCCCGCCAAATACCATCGAATGTGATGAATGGTAATTACCCAGCTTTTCTGCTCCTGCATCTGCTCGATATCCGTTTTCGGGATAGTTACTTTGTCCCCGGATTTTAGATTGCCGATATCCTCTTTGACCTGAAAGCGTATTGCATCTTTTGTCTCGTGAATGACAACGGCATTGAACTGCCGGCCGTCAGCCGTTTTTACGACGACGTTGCCGGGATTAAACCAGTCGCTGAAGACCAGAAACAGTATCATGCAGGCTAAGAAAATTGCCGTCTTGCCAATGGAACGTCGGGGCTTTTCCGGTTCAGGCATCTGTAAGGCTGCCTCGGCCTTTGCATGTTCGCCTCTGCGGAATACCATTGCCATCAGCAGACCAATTACCACGGAAAAGACCACTGCTCCAATGAATCTACCCGCGCCAATGTCAAAACCTAAAACACGAGCACTGAGGAAAATAGCAAGAATGTTTATCCCAGGCCCCGAATATAAAAAGGCTGTTGCCGGCCCTAACCCCGCACCAAGATTATATATCCCCGCAAACATAGGCAGTACACTGCATGAGCATACCGCCAGAACACACCCTGAGACCGATGCTACGGCGTATGCCAGAGGTTTGTTGGCATTTGGCCCGAGATATCGCATTACCGAGTTTTTGGAAAGGAAAGTGATAATGGCTCCAGCAATGAACAGCGCTGGTACAACACAAGCTAATGTATGATTACGTGCATACCATTGAAGTAACCGAAATGCCTCTTGGATAGCCTCCTGAATTTTGGGGTTTCCCAATGGCAAAGCGTAGGCTACAATGAAGACAGTAACCAGTGCAGCAAATATTTTCCATTCTCGTTTCATACTCTTTCCTTCCGATAAGTTGTTTCTTTAACCTAAAGCGCTTTCAATAACCTTTCGTTTTCTTTGGCCTGCTGCTTTAAGCAGGTAGTCATACACGAAAAAAAGTCGAGAATGCAGGGTGTCTTGAGACTATAGAAAACCTTAAGCCCCTCTTTGTGATGTTCCAGCACGCTGGCACTAACCATTATCGAAAGGTGTCGGGAGACATTTGACCTTTCCGAGCCGATATGCTCGGCAATATCACAGACACACTGCTGGCCATCTTTTAGAAAATCGATGACGGCAATTCGCAGCGGATGAGATATTGCTTTTGCAATCTCGGACTGTTTTTCAAACAACAACTGCTTTTTCCTGCTAATCATTATACGGCTCCAGCTTAATTATTATATGGTTATATACTCATATAGTAACATACAGTTCAAATAAAATCAAATATTTTTCAGGTGAGATTTTGGGTGTCTTCCCGGTAAAGTCAGTATTTTTTTCTGAGCCTTGCGGCGGGTATGTTCAGCAGTTTTCGGTACTTAGCGACGGTTCTTCTGGCCAGGTTTTTGATGCCGGCTTCTGCCAGCTTTTTGCGTATTCGGTCGTCGCTTAACGGTTTTGATTTGTCTTCTGCGTCGATAATCTGCTGTAATTTCGCCCTTATGGCTTCCCAACTGTGTCCGTTGCCGTTTATATCTATACTGCCGCCGCTGAAGAACTTGCGCAGCGGCAGTATCCCCCAGGGACACTGGATGTATTTGCCGGCGACAGCTCTGGAGACGGTGGCCAGATGCACCCCGACGTCGTCGGCCACCTTTGACATCGGCAGCGGCTTCAGATGGAGATGCCCCTTTTCAAAAAACTTTCTCTGATGTTTCACCACCGACTTTGCTACTTTGAGAAGGGTGCTCTTTCGCTGCTCTATCGCATCGATAATCCATCGGGCGGAAGTGATGTTTTTTTGTAGGAACTTTCTTGTTTTTTCATTGGTTGCGGTATCTTTTGATATTTTTGTGTAGTAGTCATTGACTCTGAGATTCGGCAGGCCGGAATCGGCCAATCGCACAATGAAGCCGTCCGAGTTTTCCGACTGCTCCGCTATTACGTCGGCGGTGATGGGATGATTTCGGTCCGGGCCGATTTGCAGACCCGGTGAGGTATCCAGTTTGCTCATACGCTCAATGGCCTGGTTGACTGCTTCAATGCTGCAGTTCATTTTCTTAGCGATGTCAGGCAGACGATTTTCGAGCAGCTCGTCCATATGCTTACCTATCAGGCGCATTTCAAAACTCATATCCTCGGTGCTTTGGGCCATCTGGATAAGCAGACATTCCTTAAGGTCGCGGGCACCTACGCCTGTGGGTTCGAGCTTCTGCACAAGCTCCAGGGCTTTCTTTAAATCTTCGAAGGTAAAATCGGTTCTGTCTTTGCTGTGCAACTGCTCCAGTCTTACGGACAGATAGCCTCTGTCGTCGATGTAATCAATTATCAGCTCGCCGGCTTTTTTTACTTTTGTTTCGGCCTCGACCAGCCCCCACTGCCGGCAGAGATGTTCGTGCAGCGATTGAGGAGGTGCGGCGGTATTTTTTATCGCCTCAAGTTTTTTATCGGGCTCATCGGCTTGAAAGCGGCGGCTGAAGAACTGGGCTCTTTCCATATAGTCCTGATAATTGTCGTCAAGATTGGTTATTCGTTCAAAGTCTTCACCTCTGTTGCTGTCGGTGCTGATGACCAAATCTTTTTCGCCGTCATCGGCCGGGCCGCCGGGCTGTTCAGGGGGCCCGGCTGCTTCGGGATTTGAGGATTCATCCACCTCCAGAACAGGATTGCTGTTGAGTTCCTGTTCGATTCTTTCCTGAAGTGCGAGGATTGGAAGCTGTAGAATCTCCATCGACTGAATCATACGCGGAGCGAGCATCATTTTCTGTTCCAGCCGCATCTGTGTTTTCATTTCCAGCTTCATAAAAAGTCCTCAGCAAGCGCTTTATTCGCTCTGCTCGGTACAGTATCCCGGCTCCATCCATTATTATATTATACCATAAATATACTGAAAAATTTAGGCAATATTCAACGAACGCTGCAAAAACTTTATAAATAAAGGACAGGCGTCATTCCAGTTTCTGTCTGCCGATTATAGCGTCGGTAAGCATTTTGCCGCTTGCATACTCGATTGTGGTGCCTGTGGGCAGTCCTCTTGCAAGACGGGTGATTTTCACGCCGAAAGGTCTAAGCAGCGAGCTTATATAAAGTGCTGTGCCGTCGCCGGCCATATTGGGGTTGGTTGCCATAATCACTTCTTTTACATCACCTTTCCGCACCCTCTCTATGAGCTGCTCGATGGTCAAATCGCTCGGCTCGGTGCCTTCGAGCGGGGCGATATGGCCGCCGAGAACATGATAAAACCATTTACAGGCACCCGTCTTTTCAAGGTTTATAATGTCTTTCGGCTGCTCGACAACGCAGATTAGGCTTTTATCCCGCCGAGTGTCGCAGCAGATTTGGCAGGTTGGCCCTTCTGATAGATTGTTGCAGATTTTGCAGCGTTTAATTTTATTTTTGACATCTTTTATGGCCCCAGCCAGTGCCATAGCCTCAGCCGGCTCGGCATTTAGTATGTAGAAAGCGAGCCTCTCAGCCGTCCTGGACCCCACCCCCGGCAGCCTGCCGAACTCCTCAATAAGTCTGTCCAAACTTTCAGTATAAACATCGTTCATAATTCGTCGCTCGTATCTCGTCGCTCGTATCTCGTCGCTCGTGATTCGCAAACCACGCATTACGAGGATAATTTATCAATTCGTTAATCTTCTTCTATTGCTGTGATAGTTGCGTCGAGTCCCATCAGGACGGTTTTTACGGCAGGGTCGTTGATAATCTCGTTTTGCCTTTGACTTTTTGTCTTTGGCCGGTTCGCTGAAGGATTTGTCTGCTGCCGGCCGGCACTCATTTCAAGCCTTTCTTGTCGCTTGTCGCTGGTTGCTGGTCGCTGGATGCTGGTTGCTTGTTGCTGGTCGGGTGCTTCAGTCTTTACGCCGGGAACTGCTCTGTTTTTTTTTACTGAGCCGGGTGAACTGCTTTTTAACTGTGCAAGAAGTGCATCAACGTTAAGAAAGTGTTCGCTCAAGGCGAAGCGCAGCAGTGAGGCCTCTAAAAGTGCCCTTGCGTTGTCGCTGTTTTTGACCGACCATCGCAGCTTTTCAAGGGCGGTTATGTTATAGATGAGAGCGGCGGTATCGAATTTTTCAGCCAACCGGCCGGTGTGTTTCCGCTGCTCGGCGGTCAGGGTTAAAAGTTCGGTGTCCGGCCCTGCCGATTTTGACACCATCAAATCGCGCATAAACTCGACAAGCGAATCGATAATCTGCACCTCGCCCAGGCCGGTATTGATTAAATCCTCTACTGCATCGAGCGTGGCGGTTGCGTCGCTGTCGCCGATTTTCCCGATGAGATTATAGATTTTTTCGCTGTTGGGACGGCCCAGATACTCTTCGAGAAGTTCAACAGTTAAAGGCTCGGCGCCGGTGCTTATTAACCTGTCCAGCAGGCTCAGGCCGTCTCTCATCGAGCCGTTCGCCATTTTTGCCAGCGGCAGGACAAAACCCTCTTCGTATTTGATTTTTTCTTTCTTGAGGATAAACTTCAGCTGGCCTGCGATTTTGTCGGGACTTATATTGTTAAAGTCAAATCTCTGGCATCGGGACTGGACTGTGGCGATGACCTTGTTCGGCTCGGTGGTGGCGAAGATAAATTTGACGTGGCCTGGCGGCTCCTCCAGTATTTTCAGAAGTGCGTTAAAGGCCGACGTACTGAGCATATGGACCTCGTCGATGATATAGATTTTGAACCTCGCCCGTGCGGGGCGGTAAATTGCATTCTGTCGCAATTCGCGCACCTGTTCAACGCCGTTATTCGTAGCACCGTCGATTTCGATGACGTCTATATCTTCGCCGAGGTTCACTGCGACACAACTGTCACACTTACAGCACGGTTTGGTTGTCGGCTCATCGAAGGCCAGGCAGTTTAACGCCTTTGCCAGCACCCTTGCCATAGTTGTTTTACCGACGCCGCGAGTTCCGGTGAACATAAAGGCGTGTGCAATTTTGCCGGTCTTTATGGCATTTTTAAGAGTTTGTGAAATAGGGTCCTGCCCGATGACGTCATCGAACGTTTGCGAGCGGTATCTTCTTGCCAGTACAGTATAAGCCATGGGCTATTGTATATTGTATATTGTATATTGAATATTGAATATTGTTTAAGGACTTCGCTTTCTTGCTGTTATACGCGACGACAGAAAAATCGACGTCAATTCTTCTCCTTCTTCAAGCAAAGACTTAACCTGCTTGACGGTGAGTAATTTTTCATCAAGTATAAATTGCAGCCAAAGACATGATTCATCTGTCTCTTCAGCAACGACACTCATTTTCGAAATAAAACTTGGTTTAGATTGGGCGATGCAGACAGCCCTATAATTAGCAGCGGCAGAACTCGAGCATTTTATCAACTGAACCTTTATTTGTCGCCCCAAAGGCGTGTCCGGCAAAGCCGATGCCAGCTTAACGCACCTATGGGCAAACTTCTTGACTCTATCTTTCAGTTCCTCGCTGTTCATTTGTAGAAATTCGCTGCTAAGATGAATCTTCAATATTCAATTTTCACTATTAAATCTCAAAAGGTGGCCGGGTTTACCACAGCACTGCAGAGCGCACGCTTATGGCTGCTCGGTTCCCCGCCTGACCAGATTCACGGGCTCGGCCTGCATGGGACCCGGCCAAAAAAAAAATTTACTATTGACTAATTCCAATTGACGATTTTAATGCTGCTTTTGATGATAGGTAATTATTGGCAAATAATCAAATAAATAATCAATTTCAAAGGAGATATATGATGAAAGTCAGAATTGAAGATACCTGTACCGCCTGCGAACAGTGTGTGGATACCTGTCCGGAGGTTTTCCAGATGGGCTCGGATATGGCCGAGGTTATCGTTGATGAAGTTCCTGCCGAATTTGAGCAGGCGGTTCAGCAGGCCGCCGAGGAGTGTCCGGTAGAGGCGATTATTGTAGAATAATTTACGTCGAAAGCTCTCTGCTTCTCTCGGATGCCTTCTTAATGGCTGCTTCTATCAAGGTGGCGAATTTGCCCTCTTGCAGGACTTTCAGGGCAGCTTCGGTCGTTCCGCCAGGCGAGGTAACCTTTTGGCGAAGCTGGGCGGGGCTTTCACCTTTTTTATCAGCCTCGGCTGCAAGTAGAGCTGCGCCTTTAGCAGTCTGCAGAACGAGTTTTTTGGCTGTATCTTCGGGCAGGCCTAATTTGGCGGCTGCCTTTATGATTTCTTCTGTCAGAAGAAAATAATAAGCCGGCCCGCTGCCGGAAACGGCTGTAACCGCATCCATTAAGTCTTCTCTCTCAATGACAACGGCCTGGCCGACAGACGAGAAAATCGAGATTGCTTTTTCCAGCATCGGTTTTGCCTTTTCGTTGGCAAACAATGCAGCGGCGCCTTCGCCAATCAGCGCAGGAGTGTTCGGCATAACACGAACTATGGGCCTGTCACCCAGAACAGCGGCAATATCAGCAGCCCTTTTTCCCGCTATGATGGATATGACAAGGGTATCCGGCTTTATGGCATCCTTTATGCTTTGCAGGGCCTCGGTCATATCCTGCGGCTTGACGCTTAAAACCAGAATATTGACCTTCCCTGCCAGCGCTGCATTATCATCTGCGGTCTGGATGTGATAACGTTTTGCCAGAAAGATGAGCCCTTGAAGCCGGATATCACTTACGAAAATATCGTCAGGCGAATAAAGATTGGCGCTTATTATGCCCTTTATAATGGCTTCAGCCATATTGCCGCCGCCGATAAAACCGATTGTCTCCATTGGTTTCTCCTTGTCAAAATCGAAGTCGAAACTATAATACTATCAGCAATTTCTCGAAGGTAAATATAAAAGCAATCAAGGGGAAGAGCAATGCAAAAACAAACCGAATATGAGCAGGCAATTAAAACCAAGTACCCTGAGCAGGTAGTAATCGCCGTCGCCAGAGACAAAGCCGGCCGCGCCAATCCTATTACGCTGGGATGGACAATGATTGTATCAGGCGAGCCGCCAATGATGGCCATTGCTCTCGCGCCGAAGCGCTATTCGGTCGAAGCGATACGCCACTCAAAGTGTTTTACGATTGCGTTTCCATCGGCGGATATGGCAGATGCTGCACTTTTCTTCGGCTCAAATTCCGGCCGGGACATCGACAAATTCGCTGAATTTGACTGCGAAACCACGCCTGCAAAAGCGATTGATTCGGCTTTGCTTGCCGATGCCGTTGCCAATTTCGAATGCACGTTAGAGTCGGAAACCATTGCCGGCGACCATATAATCTTTGTCGGCAAAGTAGTCGCCTCGCACACGAATACCGGGCCGAAAAAGCGGTTATACAGTATTGCCCCCGCCCACAAATTAGGCCCGGCAAGTTAACCCTTTGCCTGGTAATAGCCACCATAGGCAAAAGGACTGAACTCAACCGTCAATAGACAATTGGAGCCCCCCAAACGCATTACTTCGCGTTTGGGCAACCCCCTTCGTGTTTGGGGAAACACTATTAAATTGTCAATTATCAATAATCAATTATTAGCCGGTCAGCAGTTCGAACTCTTCGATACTGAGCGATTGCCTCAGTTTCTGCAGTGCAATCAGTTCGATTTGTCGGACTCTTTCCTTGCTCAGACCGAGGTCGTCACCGATTTGCTTTAACGTCTTTTTCTCCTTTTTAATGGCCGAGCCGAGCAGTCCGAAATGATTCAGGATTATATACCGCTCGCGCTGGTCGAGATTGTCTTTGATAACCTGGACCAGACTGTGGCGTGCTCGTTCGATAGCTGCAAAATCCGCTTCTGCTGTTTTCAAAAACGGCAGGATATTTGCCAATGAACCCGCCTTTTCCCTGGTCAGTTCTGTGCTTTTGCCGGATACCTTTGCATATTCTTTGGCTATACTCAACGAGGCAGTCCTGCTGAATCGAATGCCTCTTGTATAATCGAATTCTTCGACTGCTTTAATCAGTGCAAAATTACCCTTGCTGACCAACTCCAGAAAAATAGCCCCATCGGTAGCATGTTTGCCTGCGATACTGACAACAAGCCGCAGGTTTGCTTCAATTACTGTTTTTTTGGTTGTTTCAGCCTCGGCCAAATAGTTTTCTATTTCATTTAGCAGGCCGCTGCGAACCTGGGTAAGCTTCATACCTGCTCTGGTTACACAAGCTAAATATTTCAGATAGTTATATCTGCGGAACAGCTCGACCTCACGTTCTCGATTCAGCACAGGGGTATCTCTTAATGCTTGCAGATACTCAGGCAGAAGGGACTCGCTGGCCAACTCCAATGGCTCAATACTTTTCGAGGAGAGGGGTTTTTCCACACTGCTCGGTTTTGCGAGAATCTTTTGTCTGGAATTTTCCTCAAGGAACTCGTCGCTGGTGATAAATTCAATCTTTCTGGCCAAAAGTTCTTTTGCTCTTCGCAGCTTTATAATCCTGTATATTGAACTTTTACTGCGATTGAATCGGCTCATCAGTTCTTCGATTTCGCATCCTTCTTTGAAAAGCTTATAAATTTCGGCAGACGTCGCCGGACTTACTGCGCCGGAGTATCTGCTGAAGATAAGCTTCTGAGGATGCTCTTTTTCGTAGTTTAAGAGGGTGTACCGGATGGTTTCGTGGGTCTTGCCTGTTTTTGCCGCTATCCGCTCTATAATCTGATAGCGTGATGCTGTGCCTTTGGCGGCAAGTGAGAAGGCCTGTTTGATAATTGATTGTTTTTGCTTTTTTGTCAGGCGGGTGAATTTTTTTGCTTTCTCGGTAAGGGTGGGATTTGCCTTGAGGAATTTTTGCACGGCTGATTGGGTAAATCCGAAGCGTTTTATGCCGTCATCAAAAATATATTTCAGTGCTATCAGCCCACGTTTTCGCCAGCGGCGGATTGTTTTGGTCGAAACACCAAGTTCTGTTGCGAGTTCTTCAATGGTATAAATTTTTTGCTTTTGCTCGGCGGCGGACAGGGCAAGCTGGCCACTGAGCTTGGAGATGAAAATCTGCAGGTCATCGGCAAGCTCATCGCCTTTTATGAGCTGCTGTTCAGGCAGGTTTTTGGGGTGAAAACCGGTAATACGGAAGCAAACAAACTCGAAAGGATATTCCTTGTCCGGCTCGATGATCGCCAGCAGTTTTTCAATGGAATCAAGTTGTTTTCGGCGTTTCTTTTGAGGTGTAAAACGAAGCTGCATTAACAGTTGAGCCAAATTTGTATTCTTTATTTTTCGCATAATTTGTGATTATTGTCTCGTAAATTTTCCCACAATAACCAAGTGTCCATTTTACCGGATTGGGCGTAAAAAAAACAGCCCCAACCTTGCGAAATTGGGGTTGTTTTTGGGTATTTTTCAGAAATCAAAGAAACAGGTGGCTTAAGCGATGAGGCTTTTGGCCACATCAACGGCGGTGGCGGCATCATCGGCATAGCCGTCGGCACCGATTTTGTCGGCGTAATTCTGGGTTACCGGTGCACCGCCTATCATAACTTTGGCTGAAATCCCGGCTTGCCGCAGTGCTTCGATGGTTTTTCCCATCGCGGGCATAGTTGTGGTCAAAAGTGTACTCATCCCGATTATTAACTGTGAGTCTGCGGCCCCGGCCTGCTCAATAAATTGTTCAGCCGTAACATCGACGCCAAGGTCGGTAACTTCGAAGCCGGCGCCTCTTAACATCATTGCGACCAGGTTCTTGCCGATATCGTGCAGGTCGCCCCGGACAGTCCCTATCAGAAACCTGCCGATTGGCTCGACACCTGCCCTGGCAAGTTCCGGCTCAAGCAGTTGAAGCGCCGATTTCATAGCCCGGGCAGCCATAAGCACTTCTGGTATGTATATCTCGTTATTTTTGAAGCGGAAACCGACGGTATCCATCCCTCCGATTAATCCTTCATCGAGAATCCTTTTCGCCGCCAGGCCCTCATCGAGAGCAGCCCTGGTAATTTCCGCCGCCGTATTCCGGTCGCCCTGAATAATGGCATCCGCCAATGCTCTTAAATCTGCCATTTTAATTTCTCTAAATAAGTACCGGTTTATTTTTCAAGTTTGAACTGGAATTAAACATTCTTCCGCCATCCAAAGCAAGTTATAAATTTAACTTTTTGGGCTGTGCTTTGAAAGTCTGTCTGAATTAAGGCTGGTATAATGTTGGGTGAAAAACGGCTAAAAAGGTCGGCGCATAAAAAAAAGTCCTGCTTAAAAGCCGCTTTAATAGGACCGTGTGAGATATTTTATAATGAACCGGCCGGCCTGGTAGCTTTACTTGTCTTCTTTCTTTTCACGCTCTTTCTTTTCACGCTGAATCGCTTCATACACCTCTCTGCGGTGAACCGGTATTTCTTTTGGAGCTGTTATGCCCAGACGGACCTTGTCGCCGCGAACATCTACGATAGTAACCTCGACATCATCGCCGATGATAATTGATTCGTCTTTTTGTCTGCTTAAAACCAACATTTCCAACTCCTTTTGTCGGCTGGTTTGACCTTATTTTCTACGAAAAGAACTCACCGGCTGTTCATTTGCGGGTCCTGTATGCCTTTATTGCAAAAAAGCTTATCCTCAAAACCGCGATTTTGCCAACAAAACTTTAAATATACTTGTGTTTTTTATATTTTCGGCTAATTCCAAGACCTAAAACAACCATTTTTTTTGCGTTTTTGCCAAAAAAGATGAAATGTTGTATATTTTTCACATAACCATTTGCAATGTGAAGACTTATGTAAAAAAAAAGATTTAAAAAAAGATACGTTAATTCTTCCAAAACCGGGGTTTTGGCATATTACGTTTCCTTCTACCGCCAATAACTGTATCGAACGGCCAGCCAATAGCCCCAGATTGAGCCTAAAGTGCCAAAAGTTACCATTTGCACAGGCAAAATGGCAGTGGCCGAATTTGAGAAGAAAACCGTCGGCCAGTTTTGCCCAAGATGCTGCAATATGGGTTCTTTGATGTAAATGCTTACAGCAAATGCCGTTACAAAAGCGCTGGAAGTTATCGGCCAGATATAGCCAAGGTTGAGTAATTTTTTGACTATAAAGGCGGCTATTGCGAATGAGACTAATACCGCAAAAACGATTTGTCCTATGGATGGCTGAGCTATAACCACACCGAGTTTGCTGTCGGCTGTCTTGATGCCCTGTGCAAAGGCACTGATACAAAACTGAGCTATTAAGACTGAGCCGACCACCGCAATGGCGGCATTTAAGTATTTTTCTGATTTAGGTTTAGGTTTTTCTTTGGCCCTGTCCGGCTTGGGGGTAGGCAAAATTTTCTCCCCTGCCAGCACGCCGCCGAATCCGGCAGCTACGATAGCCAGCCAGAAAAAAGGCTCCCATTTAAGTGCTGCAAAAAGCTCCTGACGCTGAGCGAGACTTGGGTTTAGCTGTAATAGAGCGGTCATATTTCCGCCCCGCACAGCCCAGATGGCCAGTCCCGCCGGTACTGCTAAAATGCCGATTTCTCTGCCCCAGGGTCGGCAAGGAAAGTAAGCAACGAAGCCGGCCAAAAAAGCCAGGACCGCCAGAATCAGTGCATCGCCGAGACTTATCACGCCAGCCTGCAGAGAAAGGGGCGCTAACGGCTCAGACGCTGCTGCCAAAGGCCAAGCCAAAATGCCCACAATGACAACTCCGACAGCCGCAGAAGCAGCGATTCTCAACTTCATCAGCCAGGATAGTTCCATAACTCGGTGTCCTTAAATTTCACCGGCGATAGAGTACCATCTGAACAACTAATTATCAATAATCAATTTGCGTTGTCGAAAGGGTTGTGATAATTGATTATTGGTTTTTTATGTTCGCCGCCTTTGGTGTTGACCAGCCGGCCGGTTTCGGCTATTGTAACCGCAGAAAAGCAAAGACAGGAAAATTTCCACCTGTTTTCGTATTTCTTTTAAGGGTAAGATGGATGTCGAATATTGATATCGAAAAATGCCGAATTACACGTTATCCGGCTGATGTTTTAGCCAATCCTGCTGAGCCGATTGAGGATATCGACGATAATATCCGCCGGCTGGTTGAAAAGATGACAGATATTATGCTCGAGAACAAAGGTATCGGCCTGGCAGGGCCGCAGGTGGGTGTGGGGCTTCGGATTTTTATCATATCCCTCGATGCAACAAAACAAGGTATTAAGGTCTTTATAAACCCAACCGTTACACCAACAACCAATGAGCTTGACTCGATTGAGGAAGGCTGTCTGTCCGTGCCGGACGTTCATACGAAGATTAGAAGATACAAAAGATGTAAGGTTACCGCAACTGACCTTGAGGGCAATGAATTTACCGAAGAGGCCGAAGGGCTTTACGCAAGGGCACTGCAGCACGAATACGACCATATCGGCGGAATGACTATTGCCGACCGTATGGGCTCAGCAGCCAGAATTGCACATCGAAAACAGCTCAAAAAACTCAAGAAAAACTACAAAAAGACGTAGCTTAATGATGATGTGGCATACGGCATACACAATGCTACGCAGGAAATACAATATACGGAATACTACACACTAAAAAATGAAAATAGTTTATTTTGGCAGTGGTGAATTTGGCGTTGAATGCCTGAATGCTCTGGCCGGCTCAAATCACAGCCTTATGTTTGTAGTTACGCAGCCGGCGCTGCCGGCAGGCAGAGGCAGAAAGCCCACCCCGACAGCGGCAGCTCGCTGGGCGAAGGAACATTCGGTTGAATTTTTAGAGACGGACAACGTAAATTCTCCGGTCACAATCGAGAAAATCGCTGAGTTCTGTGCGGATTTGATTGTTGTGATTGCTTTCGGCCAAAAAATCGGCAATGAACTGATGAATTTGCCGCCCAAGTCGGCCGTCAATGTTCATGCATCGCTGCTTCCGAAATACCGGGGGGCAGCGCCGATAAACTGGGCCATAATCAACGGCGAAACAGAAACGGGTATCACCATAATCAAACTGGTTGAAGAAATGGACGCCGGTGATATTTTAGCCCGGGAAAAAACCGAAATACTCCCCGGCGAAACAGCCGGACAACTGCACGACAGACTGGCGCGTTTGGCGGCACCGGTGCTGTTGAAAACAATAGACAAAATCGCCGATGACACAGTTGTTTATACCGAACAGGACCATTCAAAAGCAACCTTGGCCCCTAAACTGAAGAAGTCGGACGCAATTTTAGATTTCAGCGAGTCGGCCCGGTCATTGCGAAGGAAAATACTTGGTTTTTACCCCTGGCCCGGTGCGACGGCCATTTATTTCTCGAACAAAACAAAAAAACGTCAGCGGGTAACGATAGCCGGCGCCGAAGTGGTAGAGCTCTCAAAGCAGGCGGCTCTGTCGAATGGGGTGCTTGATGAGAACTTAAATGTCGTCTGCGGCGAAGGGGCCTTGAAGATTACTAAAATTAAGCCTGATGGCTCTGCACTTATGGATTTTAAAGATTTCGTTAATGGTCGGGCAACCGCACCGGGCGATGTGTTTATGAAGATAGAAAAGTAAATATGGCCGGCCAAAGACCAAAAACCGCACGCACAATCGCAATGATTGTCCTGAGAGGCTTCGACCCGAAGAAAACCTACGCCGGCCCAATCTTAAATAAGCTGCTTGGGCAGACCGAGCAGAAACAGCGGGCCACCGACCTTGTATTCTCAACGATAAGAAACACCAGAGCCATTGATATGGTAATAGCAAAACTGGCCGATTGCCCAGTGCAGAGAATACCGGCCAAACTACTTGGCATCATAAGAGCCGCAGCTTATGAACTTATCTATTCGCCTCAGACAGGCGAATACGCAGTCGTCAACGAGGCGGTCGAAAATGCGAAGAAAATCGCAGGCAAAAAGCAGACCGGCTTTGTAAATGCTGTTCTTCGCCAGCTCACAAGGCACATAAAAAATCGGCAAATCCCTCTTTCGGATGCTGACGTGAAAAGAACCCTTCCACAAACGCTTTTGGCCGGCTGTGAATTTGACGTTGACATCCTGCCTGAGCCGGAGGCGGCGCCGACCGATTATTACAGTAAAGCTTTCTCACTTGAGAGGTGGCTGATTGCCGACTGGCTGACCGAATTCGGAACCGAAAGGACCCGGCAGATTTGCTTTGGGAGCAATCGCCGACCCAGTATTTACCTCAGGCCTAATGCGCTAAAAACAACAACAGAAGATTTGGCCAAAAAACTTCGTCAAGCTGACATCGATTCCGAAATATTGCCCGATGAATCAATGCTCAGAGTCAAAAGTCCTCGTGCGGTAACCAAACTGCCCGGTTTTGCAGAGGGGCTTTTCACCGTTCAGGATTTGACTGCCTCGAATGCTGTGCGCCTTTTAAGGCCGCAGAAGCACTGGAGAATACTCGACCTTTGTGCCGCCCCAGGGGCAAAAACAACACAATTAGCTGAACTTACCGGTGATATGGCAACAATTATCGCAACCGACATTGACAAAACTCGTCTGAAGCAGGTTCAAGAGAACCTCGCCCGTCTTGGCATAAACGGCGTAAGCGCTGTGGCTTATGAAAAACTGGAAAAGGTCGCTGCTGAAATTGGTCCTTTTGACGCAGTACTGCTGGATGTGCCATGCTCGAATACCGGTGTACTGGCGAAAAGACCCGAACTCCGCTACAGAATAAATCCGTCGGCGATAGCGAAACTGACAAAAATACAAGGCGAACTGCTTGGGCAGGCTGTAACAATGATAAAACCCAGTGGTAAAATCTGCTACAGCACCTGCAGTATTCAAAAAAAGGAAAACAGCGAGCTTGCAAAACAGTTTATGCAGAAAAACAGACGGTTGAAACTCGAATCTGAACTGCTCACACTGCCGTCGGCGGAAGGATTCGACCACGACGGCGGCTATGCAGCGGTCATCGGGTGCAAATGAACCGGTGTATATATGTGTGGTGGAAGGTAAAACGCTATACACGATACGATATGCACAAATATTTGAAACTGTAATTCACAGCTTTTCCACAATAAGAACTTATGTTGTGTAAAACCTGTTAAAAATAAATTTTTTTCGTGCGCAAAGTCAATACCGGCAATGGCCTTCACCGGGTGGAAAAGATTTTTCTAAAAATGGGGTTGATTGATTTTGTTACTGCGCAATAATTGCCGAAGAGAGTTTGTTTTTGACTAAAAGATGGACTTTGGATTAGAAGGGGAGATATCCAATGCAGGGTACAATCACGGATGAGAGACCTGGAACGCAACAGGAAGCGTTCGCAGACTCTGGTGTAAATGCTATTACTGAAGTTCTCGCTGATAAGATTGGCGCACAAAAGTATCGGGTATGGTTTAAGAATTCCACCAAACTGACACTTACCGGCGGATACCTGAAAGTGGGCGTGCCGAATCTTTTCGTAGCAAGCTGGATTGAAAATCATTTTTCCGATGAAATCGGACAGGCGGTTCGTGCTGTTTGTGGCGGCAGTCGAAAGGTTACTTTTGCCATCGACCCGGAGCTTTCCGGTCATCAGAGGCGCACCCAACTGGATTCACAGGCAAGATTGGTAACCAGGGCCCGGACCCAGACGCCAAGCGGGCGAACCGGAACAAGAACGCCTGCGAGCAAAAGACTGAAACTGAGTCTCGATACGTTTGTTGTAGGCCCGTCGAATGAACTGGCCTACAACGCTGCCAAAGCTGTCATTGGCGAGCAAAAAAACTCGTTTAATCCGCTTTTTATTCACGGAGGATACGGGGTCGGCAAAACTCACCTGCTGCAAGGGATTTGCAATGCACTGAGTAAGACCCGGCCCGAAACTAATTGGCTCTTTTTGTCTGCTGAAGACTTTGCCAATCAGTTTGTGCTGGCCTTGAAGACAAAAAAGCTGGAGGCTTTTAGGCGACGAATGCGGCAAACGGACTTGCTGGCAATCGACGACATTCACTTCTTGGCCAGCAAACCCGCAACGCAGGAAGAGTTCCTGCATACTTTTAATACCATCGATTTAGCTTGTAAACAGGTGATACTCGTCTCCGATGCGCACCCGAAAATGATTGGACAAATATCAGAAAAACTCGTCAACCGCTTCGTAGCGGGAATGGTCGTAAAAATTGAAACGCCGGACTTCAAAACTCGATGCGGAATCTGCAAACTATATGCAAAAACCGTGCGAAAACACATCCCTGAAAATGTAATAAGTTACATCGCCGAGAATCTGCGGACAAATGTCCGCGAGCTGCAGGGAACCCTGCTGAAATTAATCGCACTGGCCGAGCTGCAGAATGAGAAAATCAAGCTGCGAATGGCCAAGGAAGTGCTCTCGGAGCATTTAGCCCGGTCCGACCCGATTGTGCACATATCGGACATCGAATCGGCCGTCACTACTTATTTCGGAACGACCCCTGCCAATATACACTCATCCAAAAAGGATAGAACCATTACTCTTGCCCGGCACTTCAGTATGTATTTAGCCAGAAAACATACCAAAATGTCGTCCTCGGAGATAGGCAGATGCATGGGCAACAAAAATCACGCCACGGTGCTTTTGGCCTGCAAAAAGGTCGAAGACCAAATCAGGCGAAATGCAGAGCTGTACTGGCAAAGCCCGATGGGTAATAAAATATCGAAAGCAAGGACCATTCTTGCCCGCCTGCAGGAGAGCATCTAAGACAAAACTCCACGTAAAACGTGGTGCTGACTATTTAGCCCGCTGTTTCACCGCAGGTTTGGCTGATTTCTGGTCTGAGAAGCTGACTGTAGATGCCTCACTATGGGCGGGTCTTGCGCTCCGGCCGGCAAAGAACAAAAAAAGGCGGCGGTATTTATTTTCCCTGATACCGCCGCTTTTTAATCCCCATAAAACTCTGCAACAAAAGCTCTTAGAGGAAGGAGGAACAAGCTTTTTTGGTACATCAACAAATACGCTGCTAAAATACAACTGTTCGTAAAATATCGGAAAATTTTAAAAAACTTTTCCCCGCATTTCTCACAGGACTTTACGAGCTTATACGTCGTTTAACGCAGCCCTGACCGTAAGGCAGCGGTTACTTAAAACCCCACCGCACCATTTTAACGATTGCTTTTAACAAGCTGTTCCAAATTTTCTATCTTCTGCAGATGTTTTTACTTATAGACGCCGACAACACCCAACGACAGCAAGAATATGAGAAGTAGTATAAATATCAATTTCAAAGAATCTGCATAAAGGTTAAAATATTCGGCCTTCAAAAAACTCCACACGGTAAGAAGGAAATAAACAATCAAGAGAAACAAGCTTGTCTTAACACTACAGCGCAAAATAGGCTCAAGAAATTGAGCAGTTAAAGTCGATAACTC
>CAZMCN010000023.1:0-20620 GCA_964564845.1 uncultured Pirellulales bacterium
TGTTTTATGTCATTTTCGCAACGAAAAATGAAAATCAAAGCAAAAGATTCTGCATTTGGACGGCGCATTGTCGGAATTTGTCGGCCGGCAGTGTTACAGTCCGCCATTTGGGGCTGCGAAGCTTCATAAATTTTCGATAATCGTCCAACTTAACCGCAAAGAATATATATCTGCCACCGGCAAAATCATAAACTTCTCTGCCGTCAAAATCAACGTCGATGTTCTCTATTCTGTAGGCAAAAACGAAATACGTGGTATGCCTTGTGCCGAAAACTTCCTGCCACCGGGCCAATCCCTCAATGTCGTCGGCAGTAACCCAGCATTCGAAGCCGGCCAATTTGGCAAAACTTGTCCCCTTGAATTTTCTGCCCTTAACTTCTGCAACGATTATTTGCGAGCAGGGCGGATATAATAAATAATCAAAGCTTTTAATTTTTGAACGTCCCAGGGCCGCCCTTTTTTTCTCGTCCACCGCAATATATTGGACGTGATTATCAATAAGCCAGTTCCCGAATGCCCGTTCATAGTGGTTGACCCCGTTAGAAATAAGGCCTTTTGGGGGCCTGCCAGAGTCTTGCTGCGTTAGAAACTGCTTTACCTCGTTAGAAGCTTCCGTCTTGCTTCTAACGGGACGGGTTTCTAACCGGGCTTGCTGCGGACTTCTAACGGGGTTGAGATGAAAATTTTTCATTTCGACTCAGTTTCAAGTTGTTCAAAAAACTTGTCGTAGTCAACTGTTTTCTGCTCGCCCGTCGTCATATCTTTAACTACAAGCTGATTGTTTTTAAATTCTTCGCCGATAATTATGCAGTTCTTGGCACCCTGGGCAGAAGCTTGTTTGAGCTGCTTACTTAAACCAGCAGCCTTATAACTAAAATTAGCCGACCGTCCTCTTCGACGCAACTTTGTTGCTATCTCAATAACCTTTTCAAAGAACTTTTTATCTACGGAAGCCACGAAACACTCTAATTGAGGTACTGGAATATTCTTTTCTAATAGCCCCCTTTCTCTTAGTAAAATCTCTAGAACACAATCACCCAGCCCCATTCCGGTTGCAGGTATCCGTGGACCACCGAAGTCAGCGAGCAGATTGTCATACCTGCCGCCACCGCCGATAGCCCGAAGCTCACCTCCAACAGCATGAACTTCGTATACGACTCCCGTATAATACGCCAGCCCACGGACAATACTTGGGTAGAGGCCGCAATAACGGCTAACACCCATCTGCTCCAATAGCTGATACAGTCGTGCAAGTTCCTGTATGCTTTCTTCGATTTCGGCATTAGTCCCAACTATGTCCGGCACTTCACCAACGGCTGTAGCGTTCATAAAATCAAGGATTTTGCCGGCGACGTCTGAATCAGGGACCTGTCTGGAAAGCTCACTTTGGAAAATGTTACGAGCAAGTTTGTCATACTTGTCAAGCAAAGCGTATAATGAAGCCAGCTTATCTTCCGGAATACCGATATTCTTCAACCCGGCAGCTAATAGCTTTCTGCTCGAGATTTTGACCTGAACGTCGTGTTGGGTAAGCCCTACCTCTTGAAGATAATCAACCGTAGCGAAAATTACTTCTGCGTCAGCGAGCACGTCGTCGGTACCGATTATGTCGATATTCCACTGGAAGAATTCTCGCAGCCGGCCTTTCTGCGGACGTTCGGCCCGGAACAATCTCGGTACTGAAAACCACTTAATTGGCTTGGTCAGCGAATTGATTTTCTGGTTTACCATTCGCGCCAATGTAGGTGTGATTTCCGGCCTGAGTGCCAGTTCTCTGCCGCCTCTGTCGGTGAGTGAGAAGAGCTGCTCGGCGATTTCGTCGCCGCTTTTTATCTGGAACATCTTCAGATACTCAAATATCGGCCCATCGTACTCTTCAAAGCCGTTGCGCAGCGAGACCTTTTTCCAGCCGTCAATGAGCCAGTTTCTAACGGCCATATCCTGCGGATAAAAATCCCTCGTTCCTTTTACCGGCGGTATCTTCATTTCTTTTTCTTTCTTTTTGTCTTTTTCTTCTTCCTGCTTTTGGGCTTTTCTTTAAGGTTATTGTTGAACTTTATCTTTATATACTCTTCCATTTGCTTATCGTTCGTAAAGTGCAGCTCGAAGTCATATTCGCCCTCGGTGTAATCACAATCTCTGTGACTATACTGCCTGCAAATCCTTGGCCTTTTGTTGTATATTTTGCAGCGATAATCTTTTTCAGAGAGGTGCCTGCACTTGTTCTTTATATTGATATACCAGTCACCGTCTTCTACGAAAACAGTAATATCTTTGTGGCACAGATACCATCTTATATCGTCGTAATCCCCCTTGTCCTCGGGGGTTTCAATCGGCAGGGCAAAATACCTGCAGCACAGCCCCGTACATTTGTCACACAAAAGTTTTTTCGCCATTAACAACACTCAAAATTCATTATAATCTAATTGCTGTTATCGACTCTACCGCAAAGACTATAAGATATTCGGCGCCTATCGTCAAGAAATGCTAAAATATTGCTTTTGGGAACTGCGATTAGTGCACCGACTCGACAAAGACACGTCCGGCGTTATGATTTTAGCCAAAACAGCAGAAGCACAATCGCAACCACGCCTTTATTGTCCTTGCTGTCGTAGTGGCGTTTATGCGTTTATGCGTTAATGCGTTTCTCATTCACTCATTTACTCATCACCACCCCCCCGCCTCGAATACGCCTACGAATGATTGTTTCCGTCTCTCGAATACGTAATACGATTACGTTACTTCGTATACGTATACGAACAAAACCTTTTATGTCAATACAAATATTACATTCGTACTGGATGACAACTTCGAGCAGGTGATGACAACGCAACAGACCGCAACAGACGTCCCAAACTCATTCACCCCGTTAGAAGCGAGACGGCAGCTTCTAACGGGGTAAATTGATTATTGACTTTTGATTAATAAGTCTGTAAACTACGAGCCAAAAATATCAAAACTTTAAGGTAATTTCATATGAATGAAAAAACTGTAAGAATCGGACTTGTCGGCTTCGGTACTGTCGGCACCGGCGTCGCAAAGCTGCTCATTGAAAATGCCAACTCAATAGCTGCTAAAACGGGCATTCGACTTGTTCTGGCCTGCGTGGTCGATATCGACACTGAATCACCACGAACGGTACGGCTGCCGAACGGGCTGCTTACCAACGATATAAACAAACTCCTGAAAGACAAAACCATTCAGGTTGGAATCGAATTAATCGGAGGTACCGATGAAGCAAAGCAAATCCAGCTTAAAATGCTTGAGGCCGGCAAAGATGTTGTTACTGCCAATAAGGCTCTGTTGGCAGAACACGGCAGCCAGCTATACCAGGCCGCTCACAAATACGGTCGATGTATCGCCTTTGAAGCCAGTTGTGCCGGCGGAATACCAATTGTCTCAGCCATCAGAACAGGATTGGCAGCCAACGAAATCACATCGCTCTTCGGCATTGTCAACGGAACCTGCAATTACATCCTCTCCAATATGACCGCCAAAAATGAGGATTTCGACATCGCATTAGCTCAGGCCCAGGAAAAAGGCTTTGCCGAAGCCGACCCTGCTTTGGATATCAGCGGCGGCGACAGTGCCCATAAGCTTGCCATACTCGCATCCATCGCATTCGGGTGCGAAATTACGCTCGACGACATATATGTTGAGGGCATCGAAGGAATTTCAAAAGACGATATCCGCTACGCCGGTGAAATGGGTTACGTTCTTAAATTGCTGGCAATCGGACAAAAACACAACGACATCATTTCACTTCGGGTCCATCCTGCTTTTATTGCAAACGCTCTCGCGCTTGGGCGTGTCAATAGCTGCTTTAATGCGGTCAGTATTTTCGGCAGTGCCACCGGTCAGATAATGTACTACGGCCGGGGGGCTGGAATGATGCCTACCGCAAGTGCGGTCGTTGCGGATATTATCGACGTCGCCATCGGCAATTCCGCAACTACTTTTCGCCACCTGCACCTAAAACCCAGAAGTGAAACAGCACCGTTAATTGAGAACATCGACAGCCTGATAAGCAGGTTTTATATCAGAGTGATGGCCAAGGACAAACCGGGCGTAGTGGCCAAATGGAGCAAAATACTCGGCGACCACGATATAAGTATATCCGGCGCACTACAACACGAAGGCGTCGGCCCGGACAATACCGTCCCGATAGTAATCTTAACACACCCAACCCGGCAGAAGAACATTACCAGCGCATTAAAAGAGTTCGAGACGCTGGATGTTCTGAGCGGAAAACCGATTTGCATAAGGATAGTCGATATACCGGAGGACAAGGATTGATGACGAAGTACGCAATAATAGTTCCTGACGGTGCAGCCGATGAGCAGCTTGAGCAGCTTGACAACAAAACAATCATCGAAGCCGCCCAAACACCAAATATGGATAAAATCAGCATCGAAGGAAAACAGGGGATTATGCGGACAATCCCTGAAGGGATGGAAGCCGGCAGCGACGTTGCTCAAATGTCTCTGCTTGGCTATGACCCTTCGACATTCTATACCGGCAGAGCGCCAATTGAAGCAGTGGCACGTGATATCGAGTTATCGGCAGACGACTGGGTTTTCAGGTGTAACTTGGTTACTATTGCCGATAGCAAAATGGCCGACCACAGCGCCGGACATATCTCCACTGAAGAAGCCGGCAAACTAATAAAAGAGTTAAACGAGCAGTTTGGCAATGAGCAAATTCACTTTTACTCCGGCGTAAGTTACAGGCATTTATTGGTCTGCAAAGGATTTGATTTTGACGTTCAAACATATCCCCCACATGATTGTATCGACTCGGTGATAGAAAAGATTCTGCCTCGGGGCAAAGGCTCGGAAATGCTCATCGACTTAATGGCTCGTTCACAGCAGCTTTTCGTCAATCACGATATTAATAAGGTCAGGAAGGACCTGGGTGAAAATCAGGTCAGCTCCATCTGGCTTTGGGGACACGGCAAAAAGGCACGAATGGAAAGTTTCCAAAAACGATTCGGCCTCAAAGGTGCAGCTATCACCGCGGTCGACCTTGTAAGAGGTTTGTCAAAGCTCATCGGCTTTGACCTGATAGAGGTGCCTGGCGCCACCGGCTTTGTGGATACAAACTACCAGGGCAAAGCTTCCGCCGCAATAGAAGCGCTCGACAAATACGACCTTATTCTTATCCACATAGAAGCACCTGATGAAGCAGGCCACAGCGGCAGCATCGAAACGAAGATAAAAGCTGTTGAGCTAATTGATAAACACATTGTCGGACCGGTATATCAAGCTCTGCAAAAGTATGAAAGCTTCAGAATACTCGTTGCTCCCGACCATCCAACCCCAATTAAAAGCCGGGCTCATTCTCCAGCGCCGGTGCCTTTCGCGATGGCCGGAGATAACGTTAAGGGTATTTTGCATACAACTTTCGGCGAGACCAACGCTGACAAGTCCGGCTTCAGAATAGAAAACGGTTTTGAACTGATGGAGTATTTTCTAAAAAACTAAACTCCGATTACAGCAAGGACGCAAAAACAACAAATACAACATAGATTACAGAAGGACGAGTATGGGAATAATTGTGCAAAAATTCGGCGGCACATCCGTAGCAAACACAGACAAGATTCGCCGGGCCGCCAGGCGGGTAATCAAAGCAGTTGAAAATGGTTATTCCGTTGTGGTGGTGGCTTCGGCCCGTGGTAAACAAACTGATGAATTTATAACCGATGCCAAAGAGCTGCATCCCGACCCGCCAGCGAGGGAAATGGACCAGCTCTTCAGCACCGGCGAGCAGCAGAGCATCGCGCTGCTTGCAATGGCCATTATCAATGCCGGTTATGATGCCATCAGCTTTACAGGCAGCCAAGTCAAAATAATGACAGACGGCGTCTATTCAAAGGCACGAATAAAGAGCATAGACACTGCCCGAATCCACAGGCAGCTCGAACAGGGCAAAGTAGTCCTGGTCGCCGGCTTTCAGGGTATAGACGAAGATGAAAACATAGTAACGCTTGGCAGAGGCGGCTCAGATACAACCGCTGTTGCCCTTGCCGCAGCCTTAGACGCACAGGAGTGTGAAATTTATACCGATGTTGACGGCATTTACACAACAGACCCGCGGATATTCAAAAATGCCGCAAAAATGAAGCAAATAAGTTTCGATGAAATGCTCGAACTGGCAAGTCTCGGTTCCAGCGTTATGTATGTTCGAGCCATCGAGGTCGGAAAAAATCATAACGTTAAGATTCACGTAAGAAGCAGCAGCGAAGAAACAGAAGGGACAATGATTATCCCAGAGGAGTCACAAATGGAAGAAGTAGTGGTTTCAGGTGCAACAGTCCAAAAAGATATAGCTATGATAACTTTAACCGGCATAGATAATAAGCCGGGTAATATTGCAAACATATTCGCTCAACTGGCAAAAGCCAGGGTGGCCGTCAGCGGCATTACCAAAACAGAAATTAGTACTGAAAAAGCAAATTTGTCTTTCACGGTCGGTGTTTTAGAATTAAACGCTGCTAAAGAGACTCTTGAACAAATCAAAGACAAGGTCAGCTACGAAAACATCACCATTTGCGAAGATGTTGCCGGTGTCTCTGTGGTGGGTGTAGGTATGCGAACGCATTATGAGGTGGCTGAAAAAATGTTCGCATCTCTGGCCAAAGCCAAAATCAATATCCATTCAATTACCTCCAGCCAGATTAGTATCAGTTGCGTTGTTGATGAAACTCAAGCCGAAAAAGCCCTTCAGGCAGTCTGCGCCGCCTTTGAGCTGGATAAACCGGCTGGGCAACGAAACGGCTAAATACCAGTGTCTAAAGAGAAGAAAATTACCTTCGCAATGAGCAGGCGCCGGCGAGCCGGCCTAATCGCTCTTTGTTTGCTGTTGGCTGCGGTTTTTATCCGGCTTGACCATAACATCGCAAGGAATAAATGGCAGAGGCAACCGCAATCCAGCGAGCAGGCAAAGAGTCGTGATTTCGAAAAATACCACGATAAAGCCTTTACTGTCATAAACGTTGTCGATGGTGACACTATTGATACTGATGTTCCCGATGGCCGGAACAATCACACGCGAATTCGCCTCTGGGGCATTGATACTCCAGAGACCAAACACCCCACCTTCGGAGTTATGTATTTCGGTCCGGAGGCCGCTGATTTTACGAAAGAATTGGTTCTTGGAAAGTCAGTCCGGATTTACCTCGACCAGGGCAATCGCACCAGAGGCAGATACGGCAGATTATTAGCTTACGTTCAACTGCCGGACAAACGGTTCCTGAACGAAGTTCTGCTGACTGAAGGTTATGCCTATGCGGACCTGCGGTTTCGGCACAGTTTTTACCATAGGTACTCGAGCCTGGAGGCAGGTGCCCGCAGCAGAAAAAAAGGATTATGGCAGGAGGTGACGCACGAGCAACTGCCCCAATGGCTACAAAGGCAAAGACCGAAACTGCTTAAATAGTCAATTGGGACCGCAAGCAGCCTCCACTATAACAAGCCACATTTTATGTTCAGCGTTTTTTCTGTGCAACACAATGTTAGCAAAAACAGTAACTGTACAGGTTACCAAAAGCCCCTGCTTACTTTTTGTCAACTGTTTTGTTCTCCTTAGCATTTTTTAGTGCTTTTTTTGCTGCCTTTTCACAAGCCGGTTCTGGTTTTGGAGCACCTGTTTTTGGCACTTCTTTCTTTTCTATTTTGTCGGCCGGCTGGGGCTTTGGAGCATCCTCTGGTGCTTCTTTCTTGGTCTTTTCCCAGGCTGGAGCGGGTTCTGGAGTATTTACTTTCTGCCGGCTTTTCTCTCTTAGATTATGCACCGTATTCTGCACGTTTACCATTGTTTTGCTCAGCTTATTAAGCTCTCTGCAGGTCTCTTCAAGTTCCTCTGAAGCCTGATTAGCGCCAAAAGTGCTCTTAACGTCAATGTAAAACTCTTTAGACTCTCTCAGTAATGTAAGCAATGTCTCAACCACAGGTTGTTCTTCTGCAATCGACTCCCAAATCCTGGCAGCCTGTTTTGACTGCTCTTCCATCACACCTGCAATCTTTCTGTATGCTTCTTGATATTTTTCGAGTTTCATTCTGCCTGATTTTTCAGAAAATAGCTGTGCCTTCTCTAATGATACATCGTTTATTCTTTTCGATGCCCTATAAATCGGACCATCATTCGCAATAAGCAATAAGTAATCATTTACAATCGAAACTGTTTCGTCAAATCGTTGTTCTGCGTTGTCCTTGACCATCTCATAGTTCCAATCGCTATGCCTTCTGGCACGCTCGGCGGCAACACAGATTATATCGCACAACTGCTGCATACTTTGATAAATGTGTTCCTGGCCGGTGTTGGCCGACGACAGCTTCTTAAGCTGGCCTTTACTTTTCTGGAAGGTTTCATTGAGCTGTTCTAAAGACATAGAAGCGCATTGAGCTGACGATTTTACTGCCTCATTAGACGAGTGTTTGCAAGTTTTTTTGGAGGGCGTTTCTGCCGGCTCTGCGAACAAAACAGCGCATGAAAAAACTGCCGTAACAATTGTTGTCAAAAATAGTTTTCCTAACATTGGTTCTTCTCCTTTCGCATTATTTTGTATTCCTTTTCCCTGGTGCGCTTTTCGAACAAATTTCCCCCCGGATTCGGCTCAAAGTTTGCGCACAAATATATACGCTGTTTTGGAATCCCTTCCTTGAGCCCTGCGGCCACTAACCTGCTTTTCGCGCCCCAAATTCCGTTCAAAGCAACCATATATATTGTTTCGAAAAAAGCATCAAGGAAAAAGGCCAATAAAAAGAGGATTTTCTGCAAAACCACGATGTTTTAAGCAAAAAAAGCGAGATTTGGCTGCAAAAAATGCTACAATAAAACTAAAACCAATGATAAATATGACAAGAAAACCTAAACTGCCGGCAACTTACTTTTTGCCCGGCCCGTAGAGGACTTTACCAGGAAAAGCCTCCGTCCTTTCATTGTCGTCTATTACCAGTTGGCCGTTGACTAAAACATACGGTATGCCTTCGGCGTACTGGTGAGGATTCTGCCAAGTTGCTTTATCGGCTACACTCTTGGGCTCAAAAACAACTATATCTGCTGCCATTCCCTTTTTCAAAACTCCCCTATCCTTCAGTTTAAGCCGGCTTGCAGGCAGCGAAGTCATTTTCCGAACTGCCTCCGGCAAACTAATCATTTTCTTCTCCCTAACGTAACGAGCTAGTACTCTTGGAAAGGTCCCGTAGTTCCTCGGGTGCGGTTTCGCCTGGCCAAACGTAACCGCCGAGCCGTCGGAAGCATGCATTACCAGTGGGTGTTTCATTATTTGCTCCACATCGTATTCACAAAGGCAGTGATAAATTGCGCTTGCGGCGCCTGCATATTGCAAATCCATTATAGTCTCGGCTGCATTTTCGGCGGTTGGCTGTTTTCCGTGCATACGTGTAATCTCCGCAATACTTTTGCCCTCCAAATCCCCTTCTGCCGAGCAGGAGACTATGACAATCCTGCTTGCGTCACCACCACCCCGGTCAAAGAGGATATTGTCCACAACTGTTTCTTTAATCTTCTGGCGCAATCTGGGATTGTTCAAACGCTCTTTCAGCCTGTTCTGACCGCCTTCCAGCGCCCAGGAGGGAAACAGCACTGTCAGATTGGTGCTTGTGGCAGTATAAGGATACTGGTCCAATGTTATATCCAGACCATCATCGATGGCTTTATCGACCATCTCCAGCGTTTTAATGCTGCTGTTCCACATCGATTTGCCCACAAGCTTATGATGTGAAATCTGGACCCCGATTTTTGCCCTTTTTGCAATTTCAATGGCTTCGCGGACCGCTTTAATCAATCCGCGTCCCTCATCCCGCATATGGGTCGCATAAAAACCGCCGTATTTGGCTGCGACTTTGGCCAACTCCACCACCTCGTCCGTCGATGCATAAGCACCGGGAACATACTTTAAGCCGGTGGACAAACCAAACGCCCCTTCTTTCATAGCACGTTCGAGCAGCGCTTTCATCTTTTCCAACTCACCGATTACAAGTGGCCGGTTCTCCATCCCCATAATCTCTCGGCGGATAGTGTTGTGTCCGGCTAAAAGGGCAAAATTCAATGCGATACCTCTGCTGCTGACTCTTTTCAAAAAACCGCCGATTGGATAGGGAGAGCCGCCACAGTTGCCGCCGACAACTGTCGTTACCCCCTGCCTAATATAATTCTCGGCAGAAGGATTCTTAAGTATGTCATGGTCTGTATGAGTGTGTATGTCGATGAAACCCGGAGCGGCTGTCATACCCTCGGCGTTGATAATCCTTCCTGATTTGCCGTCCTGCAACTTGCCGATTTCAACAATTCTGCCGTCTTTGATACCTATATCTGTCCTGTATGCCTCGCTGCCTGTCCCATCGACAATCTGCCCACCTCTGATAATAATGTCAAAGTCATTGACGTGGCCACGACATATATTGGCAGTTGTAAGAAAAATCAATACGACAACAATCGTCGCCGGCACAAAACACTTCAAAGGTTTCAGTTGCATTTTCATTTAAAATTTTTTCCTTTCCAATACTTTACTGACAACAATTGTGAGTTTTTCAACCTGGACATCTCACTTGAAAACATCTCTATCCCGTTCTGACTTGTAACAAATTATCCAATACTACTTCAAGAAAAAATTTGCAAAACAAGGTGTCAATGACGTTTTTCATACAATTTCGCATCAGGGTTTTGCTTGTCTGTATCTGTCCAGTTGCCTGCGAATGCGCTCGGCCAGCTCGTTCATTTTAGCAGCAGAGGCCAAATCCAGGGCGGTCTGTGCAGTCGCAATGGCACTATCATACCACCCTGCCGCTGCATACACTTCTGCGAGAGTGTTGAGAACCACGGGATTCTTGTTTTTAGTTAGCCTGTCCGCACGCTCGGCAAGAATAACCGCTCTGTCAGTATCACGCACCTTTGGGTCCGAATGCAGGGCCAGTATTCGCGCAATGCCAATCAGCGGAATTGGCCAGTCAGGTCTTAAACGCAGCGCTTCCTGAAAATGCTTAAGTGCTCCATTGAGTCGGCCGGTTTTTGCCAACACAATGCCCAGATGATTATGCGCTTCGGCAAAATTGGGATTAGTTTGCAGGGCTTGAAGAAAATGCTCTATCGCCTCGTCGAGTTTACCCTGCGATTTAAGGGCAATACCCAGGTTGAAGTGCGATTTGGCGTCGTCGGGCCTGGCCTGCAAAGCACGACTGAAGTGATTAATCGCATCGTCAAATCTGCCCTGTGATACAAATATGATACCAACATTGTTATGCGATTCGATATCATCCGGCCTGTATTTCAGTGTCTCATAATAGCAGCTTATCGCCTTATCAAGTTCGCCCTGTGATTCGAGCGCCATAGCCAGGTTGTAATGCGCATCCACATAGGCGGGTTTAATCCGGATTGCCTGGCGATAGTGGCTGATTGCCTCATCAATATTCTCTTGTGACCTAAGCGCGGTAGCCAGGTTATAATGTGCCTCTGCATAGTAAGGTCTGATTTCTATGGCCCGTCTATAA
The DNA here is from genome assembly GCA_964564845.1 of uncultured Pirellulales bacterium. Taxonomy (GTDB): domain Bacteria; phylum Planctomycetota; class Phycisphaerae; order Sedimentisphaerales; family Anaerobacaceae; genus CAYXPG01. The sequence goes on from CAZMCN010000023.1 coordinate 11,511, forward strand.
TGGTCGATTGCCTCGTCAATTTTACCCTGTGATTGAAGCTCAATGCCTAACCCATAGTGCAGCACTGCTGCATCCGGCGTCAATGTCAGCATGTGTTCATAATAACCTGCAGTATCACACCAGTGCGTTAATTGCCGTCGAGTGGCAACCGCCTCGGTACCCGCTAACGCCAAAACAATTACTGTTACCACACTGATTTGTACAGCAAACTCAGCTCTAACTTTGCTGCTGCCAATCAACCAGACCAGAAACGATGTCAAAACCATCAGGAGTCCTACTGAAGGCAGATAGGCAAACTTGTCCGCGGCAATAACTTCGCTAAAACCTATAATCTGCATTGTAGGCAGCATCGCCACAAAGAAAAACAGCCAACCGGTCAGAAGCCCTCGTGTCCAGCGCAGCGAAATCAAAATCAAAGGTATAAATATGCAGGTGCCGATAGTACCGACAGCTACCATTGGCTCTGACAGCGCCATAGGCCTGGGAAAGGCGTAATGCGATGACAGATTCGTCGGCCAGACAATCTTGTAAAGATAAAAAATAATATTATGACAAAGAGTCAGCGGTATGCGGCCCAGACCATAATCGCTCGGCAGAAGCACAGCAGCAGTGCGGCTTTGCGAAATATATGTAATAACCGCAGCAATGCCGCCAATTACAAATAACGGTATTTTTTCCAGAATGGCTTTTGTCTTCAACCGCTTAAGCGGCCAAAAATCCATCATCAGCAGCAAAACCGGAAGCGGCACACTGGTCGGCTTGGACATCAACGCCAGTATGTACGCTACAACACAACCAATATAAAATTTCCAATCTTTTTGGCGGGCAAAATGAACATAAAATATCAGTGACCATAACGCAAAAAATGCCGCCAATAACGTCTTACGGTCGCTAAGCCAGCAAACCGGCTCAACCGTCATAGGATGAAGCCCAAAGAGCAACCCCACCCCAGCAGCCACCCACGCATGGCCAAATAAAAGATAAAGCAGCACAATTACCAGTGCTGTATTGGCCATGTGTAATGCAAGACTTGTTCGATGAAAGGGCATTAGATTATCGTCTCGACCACCCAGGGCATAATCGGCCATTAGCGAAATCATTGTCAGCGGCTGATAGTAGCCCTCAACAGTTGACGGTTCTAATACCTCGGCCAGAAAACGCCGTGCCGATGACCAACTTGGATTTTGGACCAGTGGATTCTCAGTGAGGTACTGAGTATCATCAAACGACTGCACGTCCGACGACAACGCCGGCCAATGTACTATAAGGACCGCGACGCAAACGAGACCGGTTAACCCTGCCGGTAGTGCAATTTTGGAACTCGACCGATTCGATGGTTTGCCGCCCGCCCGGCCGGCTGGTTTTGATGTGGACTTCTTTGTTTCATACCACATTTAGTGCAACTTGAAAGAATAAGTGGAAAAAACAACAGAAAAATCTATAAGTTGTATTCTTTGATTTTTCGGTATAGCGTTCTCTCGCCTATACCTAAGATTTTTGCAGTCTTTTCCCGATTGTTATTGGTTTTAGCTAAAGTATCTATGATAGCTTGTTTTTCCAATTCATTCAGGGACATCCCCGACAAATCCCTTTGCGAACGGCCCCCGGCGGCCAATTGCCGAACCTGGTGGATTTCAGGCGGTATATCGCGGGCGTCAAGCTTGTCTCTCTCGCACATCACAACCATTGTTCTGATACAATTCCGAAGCTGACGGATGTTACCTGGCCAACTGTAGTTTGTAAGAATCGTCTTTGCTGCATCCGTTATACCAGTAACAACAGAGCCGGTCTCTCCGGCGGCTTCTTTTAGAAAATATTCGGCCAAAACTTCAATGTCTTCGACCCTGCTGCGCAGGGCCGGCACCGATATGCTCACTCCCTTGATTCTAAAGTATAAATCCTGCCTGAATTTCTTTTCCTCTATGAGCTTTGTCAAATCATGATTTGTTGCGCTGATTATCCGAACATCAACGACAATTTGTTTGTGTGAACCGACCGGCGTCACAATACCGTCTTCGATAACCCGCAGCAGCTTGGCCTGCATACTCAAAGGCATATCGCCGATTTCATCCAGAAACAATGTTCCTTTATCGGCTATCTCAAACAGCCCTTTCCTGTCACTCGCTGCCCCGGTAAAGGCGCCTTTGACGTGGCCGAATAATTCGCTCTCGAGTAAAGTCTCTGTCAGACCGGCACAATTCACCGGCCTAAACAGCTTATCCCAGCGTTGTGAATTCTTATGAATAGCCCTTGCCAATAACTCCTTGCCCGTTCCGGATTCACCTTCAATTAAAATGGATATATCTGTGGGAGCCACACGCTTGAGAACGTCAAATATGCCCTTCATTGTGGGGCTTTCGCCCCAGACCCCATCGAACTCAAATTCTTCTTTGCCCACTCTGCCTTTTTTTATTCTGCGCCCGGCTGATTTCGATATCCGTCGGCTGATATCCTCTATAAGGGTGCGAAGCTGACCAATATCAATCGGCTTGACAAGGTAATCGTATGCGCCGGCCTTTATCGCATCCTTACACGTATCGATGGTCGCATAGGCGGTTATTAAAATAACTTCCGTCTCAGGACTGCGCATTTTAACCTCTTCGAGTATGCTCAATCCGTCAATGCTGCCGCCAAGTTTCAAGTCGGTAACAACAATATCAACCTTTTCATTGCGTACAATCTCTACTGCGTCCCTGCCGTTATAAACAGCAATTGCCTTTGTCCCTGCTTTTTCCAGCGCTTCGGCAATCCCGTCGGCGTGGTTGCGTTCATCGTCAACTATCAGAATTACAATATCGTTTTCTTTCAAAAGATTACCCTACGGCGCTGGACAGGTAAGCTAATTGTAAATGATGTTCCTTTGCCCGGTTCACTGTTAACGTTTATCGTACCTTTATGTGCCTCGACTATTTTTTTGGTTGTCGGCAAACCAAGTCCGCTGCCTTTCGTCCGAGACGAATAATAAACATCGAAAATGTTCGGCAACTTATCCGGCGCTATACCACTGCCGGTATCACTAATTTCAATTATCGCATTTTCGTCTCGCTTATACGTCCTTACTATCAACTCACCACTATCGCTCATTGCCTGCTGTGCGTTAATAAAAAGATTCAATATCGCCTGTTTTAACATATCTGCATCAATTTTGCAAACAAGCGGTTCCCCATACAATCCCTGCCGAATAGTTATTGAGTGACTATAGCCCTGGGGCAAATAAAAATCGACCATATCACTGACCAGTTCGTTGATATCAACATTTGCCAACTGCAATTTTGTCTTGTCGGAAAGCGTAAGAAAACCATCAAGAATCTGCTCAAGTCTGTCAGTTTCCTTTTGGACAACGCCTATTTTCCTAAGCGCCCTCGCTAATCTTTTCTCGTCGTGGCCCGCCGGACCAAAGCGACCCGAATCCTCCAAATCTTCACCTATAAGTTCGAGGTTAATTTTGATCGTGGAAAGAGGATTTTTGATTTCATGGGCAAGCTCGCCGGTCAACTTGCCTAACTCTTCAAGTTCCTTGTGATGTCTGTTTTGACCAGCCCGTATGGAAGGAACCTTTTTTCGCAGAAACAAAACAATAACCAATAAACCTGCAACAAAACCAGCTATAAACTGAAGCATCTATTCTCCCCCTGCTTTCAATCCCACACTTTTTTCCGTTTGCATCCAAGGAGGAATAACTGTCCCGTAAAAATTCCCCACAATGTACTCTAATCAAGCGTGTTACTTATTTTTTTTGATGGTCTCAACTGTTGCTGCCTCACTCAATTCAGCAAGGGCAGCTCTTCGAGAAAGTTTCAACCTGCCCTGGTCATCAATCGATAATACTTTTACAGGCATCAAGTCGCCTATTTTACAAATCTCTTCGATGTTTCTGACATAACCATCGCTCAGTTCACTAATATGACAGAGGCCCTCAACGCCCGGTAGAATCTCAACAAATACTCCAAAGTCTTTAACAGAAACAACTTTTGCATTCTTATATATCCGCCCTACTTGCGGCGGTTGCGTCATCGATTCAATGATTTCCTTAGCCTCCAAATGCCCTTTGCCCCCAACACAACTTATATAAATAGTCCCATCTTCCTCGATTTCGATGGTTGTGTCGGTCTGTTCCTGAATACTCTTTATCATTTTTCCACCAGGGCCGATTACTTTACCGATAAACTCAGGGTCAATTTCAATGCTTATCAGCTTTGGTGCATACCGACTCAATTCAGGCCTGGGTTTACTGATGGCCTTTGCCATAGCTTCTAAAATCTTCAATCGGGCCTCTTTCGCCCGCTCTAGCGCTTCAACCATAATATTATGCGCCAGACCATCTGCTTTAACATCGAGCTGTATCGCCGTAACACCCTCAACTGTGCCGGCGACTTTGAAATCCATCTCGCCAAAGTGGTCTTCCTCGCCAAGGATATCCGTCAGCAATTCATATCTGCCGTTTTCGTCACTAATCATACCAATTGAGATGCCGGCAACTGCTTTCGATATCGGAACACCGGCATCCATAAGCGCAAGTGACCCGCCGCAAACCGAAGCCATCGAACTGGAACCGTTCGATTCGGTGATGTCCGATACTAACCTGACAGTATATGCAAAATTGTCTTCCGGCGGTCTTACCTGCTCCAGCGCTCGTTCTGCAAGAGAGCCGTGTCCAATTTCTCTTCGACCCGGACCGCGAATAGGACGAATCTCACCAACAGAAAACGGCGGGAAGTTATAATGCAGCGTAAAACTCTGTGTGTATTCATCCAATAAACCATCAATAATCTGCGCATCTCTGATTGTGCCGAGTGTTACGCTCACAATTGATTGAGTCTCACCCCGAGTGAACAGCGCCGAGCCGTGAGTCCTCGGTAGAATACCCACTTCACACGAAATTGGGCGAATGTCCCTATAACCTCTGCCGTCAGGCCGTTTGCCTTCCAACAGCATTTTTTTAACTACCTGCTTTTCTATCCTGCCAAGGATTCGCTTAACCATTGCTCTGTCATACACCGTTTTACCGACCTGTTGCGAACCGTTCTCTTCAGAACAGTATTCTTCGATAACCTGCTCAAGTAACTCTTTGACCGCCGTGTTACGCTCCTGCTTTTCAGGTATCTGCTTAAGTTCGTATAGTTTATCCGCTATTTCCGAATTAATTCTCGAATAAAGTTCCTCATCATTTTCTACAAGGGGGATTTCTTTTTCAACACCAACCCTTTCACGAAGTTCTTCAATCATCTCGCAAACCAGGGTGACAGTTTTTTGTGCCGTTGCAACAGCATCAGCAATAACCACTTCCGACAACTCTTTGGCACCGACCTCAATCATATTCATTGCTTCTCTCCGTCCGCCAAGAAGCAGGTTGATGTCACTGGCTTCCAACTGCGCATGAGTCGGGTTAATCACAAACTCTCCGTTCACTCTGCCCAGCCGGCACGCTCCCGTCGGGCCCAGGAACGGAATCTTACTTATGGTAAGCGCCGCACTGGCACCGAGCATCGCAAGAACATCAGGGTCATTCTCACGGTCGGCGCTCAACACATTCACCATAATTTGCACTTCCTGAATATACCCTTCAGGAAACAATGGGCGAATAGGTCTGTCTATCATCCTGGCCGTAAGAATCTCCTTGGTACTCGGCCTTCCCTCTCGCTTAATAAACCCACCAGGAAATTTACCTGCTGCGCTGTGCTTTTCACGATAGTCAACACTAAGCGGGAAAAAATCAATATCCTCGGCTCTCGGCGGGGCCGTTACTACAGATACAAGAACAACCGTCTCACCGTATTGAACCACAACCGCTCCGTCGGCCTGCTTGGCAATTTTGCCGGTTTCGAGGGATAAAGTTCTGCCCCCAATTTGTCTTTCCACTCTACAAACTTCAAACATAAAGTATCCTCAATGTTATGCGTTCGTAGTTGGTAGTTTGTGATTCGTCTCTGGTGAATAGTGAATCGAGCTACGAACCACGAACTACAAACTACGAACTATTAACAATTTTCATTTTCTCAGGCCAAGCCGGGATATAATCTCTCGGTAACGCTCGACATCCTTTTTATTTATATACTTAAGCAGTGCCGAGCGGGTACCAACCATTTTCAATAAGCCGCGTCTTGAAGCATGGTCCTTCTTGTGAGTCTTCAGATGCTCGGTAAGCTCATTAATCCTTCTGGTCAACAGCGCAATCTGAACTTCAGGTGAACCCGTATCTCCTTCGTGCACTTCAAAATCATTGATAATTTTTCTTTTTTCCTGCTTTGTCAGCATGTTTTCCAAAAAATCCTTTCTTAACAATTAGCGACTCAAATCAAGTTTTGAGATACGCTCCAAAACCAAGAGTTGATATTGTAAGCAAATTTTGATTTATTTGCAAGTATTTTCCGCAATAAAGATTGGATTAAATAAAAAAGCCGGCTGCTGCCGACTAATAAGTATTTACAACGTAATGGCTTAATTCACAAATTAACCCATCTAACAGGCCTTTTTGCACCCCTCAATGTGCAATTATGCTTGATATCTTGAATACCGGCAGCAGCAGGGCTATCGCGATTGTTCCGATAATACCACCCAAAAACATTATCATTAACGGCTCTATAAGAGTCATAACACCCCTGATTGAGGCTTCGAGTTTTTTTTCGTAAAAAACCGATATTTTATCACTTACCTGGCCAAGTCTGCCGCTCTTTTCCCCTGCCCGAAGCATCTGGATAACCCCAGGTGCGATTAACTCGCTGCCCTGTGAAAGCTGCATCGACTCGGACAACTGGTAGCCGTCGCGAATCTTTTTTTCCGTATCTGTCCACAACCGCTGAAAATAATAATTCTCACAAGAACCCTGTATCACCTCGAGCGAATCCAGCAGGCTAACGCCAGTATTAACCATTGTTGCCATAATGCGCATACTGCGGGTTACAACCAAATCGATAAACATCACCCCCAGTACAGGTGTTCGGATTTTTATAAAATCTATTGCTCGTCTGCCGCCGACAGTGCCAGCCCAGAAGTAAAGAAACACAGCTGCCATTATCAAGACCGTAACGATCCCTGTCATCGCCTGAAAGTTACCCAATATACTGCTGAAACCAACCAGTACCTGGGTAAGCTTCGGTAAGGCTGCTCCCTTGGCTTCGTAAATTCTCATAAATCTCGGCAAAACAAAGAACATCAATGTCCCCGTAGCAGCCACGGCCATCAGTGCCATTATTACAGGATAAGTAAGCGCACCTTTGATATTCTTACGCGTTTCGAGTTCAAAATCCAGGTAGCCGCTGAGCACACCGAGCATCTCCGCCATTTTGCCCGATGCTTCCGAAGCCTTGACCATACTGATGAACATCGAATTGAAAACCCTTGGGTAAGCAGAAAGAGCTGTTGAAAAATTCTCTCCATCCTTGACCGTATTGGATACTTCCATAATTATCTGTCTGAACGTACCCTGTTCGGCCTGCTCTGCCATTGCATCAAGGGCATCGCTCAGCACAACTCCACTGTCAAGCATCACCGATAACTGATTGGTAAATAGTATCAACTCTGCCGGTTTTACTTTTGCTGTATGCAATTTCCCTCTCCACTCTTGGGATGGGACAGCTCTCAAAGAGTTCTTTTGACGGGCCCCTGTTACGGTGGATTTGTCATTTTTGCCCATCGCCGGCACCCTGTCTCTGTTTGTGCCCATCGCAGATGCTGCCTCATCTGCACCCAATGTTAAACCGGTGCCCTTTACACTTTTTGCCGCTGATACAGTCATTTATTTGCTTCTCGTAAACAAAGTATACAAAAACATAAGACTAAAGACATGAGATGCAATGCCCAATAATCAATCATCAATAAACAATGGTATCAGGTTGTTCTCAATATTTCCTCAACAGAAACAATTCCAGCTTTTACCTTTTCAATACCATCCAGTTTCAAAGGAACCATTCCACTTTTGATTGCCTTGTTTCTCAAATTTTTCAATCCTGCCTGTGCATTAATCACTTCCATAATTTCATCATTCGGCACAAACAGTTCGTGAATGGCAATTCGACCGACATAACCGGTATTCCGGCACTTCTTACAGCCGAGGCCCCGGTAATATTTACCGACCTCTCCGCCCATACTCTCGACCATCTTTTTGATACTCGCAGAAGGCTCGTATTCTGTTTTGCAATTCGTACAAATCTTCCGGACCAATCGCTGAGCTAAAATCCCAATCAAAGAAGCGCTGACAAGATAAGGAGCAACATTCAAGTCCAGCAGGCGTGTTACCGCACCGGGTGCGTCATTGGTGTGCAAAGTTGACAGAACCAGATGGCCTGTTAACGCCGCTTGTACAGCGATAGTTGCTGTCGCCGTATCCCGAATCTCGCCAACCATTATGATATCGGGGTCCTGCCTTAACAGGCTTCTCAACGCCGTCGAAAATTCAAAACCAGCCGCCTGATTTACCTGAAACTGATTGATGCCGGCCATATTACATTCCACAGGATCCTCAACCGTGCAAATGTTGACCTCTTCGCTGTTCAACTCGGCCAGAGCCGCATAAAGCGTGGTATTTTTTCCTGAGCCGGTTGGCCCTGTTACTAAAACCATACCATTCGGAGATTGTATTATTTCTTTGAATATCTGGAGGTTTTCATAGGTAAAGCCGAGCGATTCAAGATTGAATACGACTTTTTGCGGGTCGATGATTCTTATAACAACCTTTTCGCCGAAGTTGCCGGGCATAACCGACACCCGTAAATCAATAGGCCTGCCCTCCAGTAAAACATGGATACCTCCATCCTGCGGAAGACGACGTTGTGCAATGTCCAGCTCTGCCATTATTTTGATACGTGAAACAATCGCAGAAAACATCTGATAAGGCGGACACATCTTCTCATACAGCTTACCATCAACCCTGTATCGAACCCGGAGCTTCTTATCGTCCGGCTCAATGTGAATGTCACTGGCATTTTCGCGAACGGCGTTGTAAATCAGATAATTGACCAGCTTTACAACGGGCGATTGACCGGCTATCTCTTCAAGATTGCTTATGTCCTGCGTGATACTTTCTATCAGTGTAAAATCTTCCAGCCCCTCATCATCTATAATGTCATCGATAACAAAAACATTGGCAGCCGGCAAATATATCTGCAAAGTCG
>CAZMCN010000024.1:0-20541 GCA_964564845.1 uncultured Pirellulales bacterium
GAACAAAAATGCTTGAAGAAAATAAATTTTGATTGCACTATGTAGTCATAGGAGGGCGCAGAGAATTAAAATTTTTAGCCACAGAGGACACAGAGGGCGCAGAGAGTTAAAAATTTTAGCCGCAGAGAACACAGAGAATTAAAAAAATGGAAAGAGAAAATTTATCGACAATCTGGCCTATTTTGTATTTTAAGGCGGATTGGCCATCGAAAAGTTACAGTTTTGATTTAGGTATTCAGCTTATTAAGGCAGATGAAACTTTATTAGAGGACATGACTGATGTTGATAGTGATTATTTCACGTATAGTCTTGATGCCGCTTTTGATACACGTCACAACACACAATGGTTCTTGGTGATACATCGTCCGAAAGTAACCGAACATATTTCTGTAAACGAAATCGGCATGTCATTTGTCAATAGCCTTCAGAGATCTATTGTTGAGTCGTTTCTTATGTGCCTGCAACTTGTACGCTCAACAGCCGCGATTTGTCCTTTTGAATTCGCCGCAGAAATCCACGAAGATTCCATCGAAGAAGTCAATACAAATATGATTATTTGGGGGCTACCTTCTTCGGAAAAGCCAGATGTTTATCTTCCGGAGACTTTCAAAATAGGTGACCTCCGACTCCTAACGGATTTATGGTCGGCTATTATTAAACTTCGCAAACTTGATTATTGGAAGGAATTAATTAACAAAGAAGAATTTTTTGCAGCTCTTGATAAGAAAGCAGGCGAAGATGCAACGAAACGGTTGGTTGATTTTCTAATGTCAGATCCTTTGTATTTAGATTATTCAGAAAAAGAACGTAAGCAGCGTAAACAAGAATTGACTTCTTCAATTAAAGAGGCAGAAGACAAAGGGGAATGGTGGCAGGAATATTTCAAAGAAAGCTTTCAAAAGGTTTTTTTGGAAAAGCAAGAAGAGGCGTTTTCTAATCGGACACGAATAGGCAGAGCACTTAATCTCTTTTTCGAAGGTCTCCACCTGCCGCTTCAGCATTCTTTTCTATCAATGTGCCTTGCTCTGGAAACAATATTTACAGTTGAGGAAGCCGAAATTACCTATCAGTTTGCGACAAGATTGGCGAATATCACTGGTGAGACCTTTGAACAGCGAAAAGACATATTTGAAAGAGCAAGGAAAGTTTATAGGGAGCGAAGCAATATAGTTCATGGGAGAAAGTCGATTGATACCGTGGACACAAATATCTTGAAAGACGGTTTTTTCTTTGCTCGCCAAAGTTTGCAGCATATCCTGCTTGATGATACACTTATGAAGTTATATTCCGATCCCATAACGTCAGACAAAAAGAAAGACACCGACAAGGCGATAAAAGCAATAAAGGATTACTTCAGGGATTTGGATTTACGGTGTGATTAGTGGTATATTACAGCTAAAGGCAGTTTAAGAGCCTATAACAAAACCGAATTAACCTGATAGAAGGAACCGCTTCGGGGTCTGTTTTTAACGGATTTCTCGACCCGCCTTCGGCGGACTCGAAATGACAGTATAAGTTTTGTTAGACGCTTTAATTTATTTGAGGATTTTGATTTCTCTGTGTGCTCTGTGTCCTCTGTGGCTTAAAAAATATGTTTGTTCTCGGTAGCTAAAATGAATCGGGCGGGTATGATATGGTGAAATTATTTTTGTGGGTGCGGTACCTGCGTAAGAAAAGAATAGTATTTTTAAGTATTGCTGCGGTTGGGCTTTCTGCGGCTTTGCTGATAGTTGTTTCGAGCCTGTTCATCGGTTTTATCAATGCATTCGAGCGCAGTGCGGTTGATACTCTGGGCGATGTTGTTATTGAGCCGCCGATGAAGATTACAAACTACCCGCTGTTTATTGAGCAGCTTGAGAGAGCAGGTGTGGTTGAAGCAGCTTCAGCAACACTCTGGGGACAGGGTCTTTTGTATCTGGGCAAAGGCGACGTTCGTGCGGTGAGTGTTTTGGGGATTGAGCCAGGCCGCCAGGCAAGGGTAACCGGCTTTAAGCACTTTTTGCATAAACAGAAAAGCGCAGCTAAAGAGGTAACTTTTGAGGTGGGCGGCTTTGCGGAAAAAGTCGGAGGATTTGTGGGTATCGGCGTGGCTGCTGAGCCCGATGAGAAGACAGATGAGTATGATTACCAGGCGGTTGAACAGATGATTGGCCGAGGGGTCATTCTTACCACAGGTGCGGTATCAGAGGGGGGCCAAAACGATGATACAGGAGCGCAGGTTAAGAGAAAACTTATAAAATTTACTATCACTGATATTGTTTTTACCGGCGTCTATGAACTTGATAAAAGTTTTGTTTATCTGCCAATAGAGCAGTTGCAGAAGACTTTATACCCGGATGAAACCTCGCCGATTGCAGAGAGGATTCAGATTAGGCTTGTTTCCGGGGCGCAGATTGATGCGGCGCTGGCGCAGATTCGTGGTCTTTGGCAGGGTTTTGCCGAGGAACATCTTGGCTGGGGGCCGTACCTTATACGAGAGACTGAAATTAAGACAGCCATAGAGATGCAGAGCCGTTATATTGCCGAAATCCGGAAACAGATGGGCGTCCTGCTGTTGATATTTGGCGTTGTAAGTGCCAGTGTTGTTGTTCTGGTTTTTTGCATATTTTATATGATTGTCGAGACCTGCCGCAGGGACGTTGCGATAATAAAAAGCTGTGGTGCGACGAGCGGTTCGGTGGCATCGATTTTTGTCGGCTTTGGCAGCTGTGTCGGAGTAGTCGGCGCCGTTGTGGGTATGATACTTGGGATTATCGTGGCGAAGAATATAAATACTATCGAGGAGTTGATTCGGATAATCTTTGGATTGAAGCTTTGGAAGAGCAGTGTGTATATATTCAGCAAGATACCGAGCGAGGTTGATTGGGGCTCGGCCCTGCCGATTGCCTTGTCGGCTGTTTTGGCTGCGGCTTTGGGCGCTCTGATACCGGCGATTGTCGCTGCAAAAACAAGGCCGGTCGAGATACTCAGATATGAATAGGAAATATTGAATAATGAATATTGAATAATGAAATGAGCATTGGCACAGCAAAAAAGAAAAAACAGTTTTTAACTTCAGAGTTCGAGATTCGATATTCAGAATTCCTGATTACTTTATGTATAAGATTCTTTTGTCATTTCGTTATCTGTTGAAGAGGCGCATCAGTTACCTGGCGTTTCTGGCTGTTGCGCTTTGTGTATTTATAGTTCTTGTCGTGATGACGGTAATGACGGGGCTGGTGACCGATTTCAGGCAGAAGAACCACAGTTTTGCAGGTGACTGTGTGGTCGGCACCGAATCACTGGTAGGCTTTGCGTATTATGAAGATTTTGTAAAGGTGCTGGAGCAGTCCGGCTTTATTGAAGCGGTATCGCCCGTCATAAAAAGCTATGCTCTTATAGCTCGTCAGGGCGCCCAGCAAAGCAAGGGCGTTGAGATTATGGGTATAGAGCCTCTTAGCCACAGCAAGGTTACGGGTTTTGCCGAGACCCTGTATCATCATAGGGAAGATGCTTCGAGGGCATTTGAGCCGGCCTTTGATGTAAATCGTCCGGGCTGTGTGTTGGGAATCGACTTGTGGCTGAGACGCGACAGCAGCGGCGGATATTCTTATGAAGCCGTCCCTTCTGCGACGCCTCTTTCGGTGAGCTGTTTTCCTTTGACCGCCAAGGGGGCTTCTGCCAAAGGCGGGGCAGGTGAGGTCAGTTCAAAAACCTTTTACTACAGTGACAATTCGCACAGCGGCCTGGCGCGGGTGGACAGCTCGTTGGTTTATCTGCCCTTTGAATGGTCGCAGCGGCTTTGCGGAATGGCCGGGGCCGATAAGAGGGCCAATGCAATTCATATAAAGTTCAGGCCGAATGTCAAAATCGAGGATGGATGTGAGAAGGTCGCTTTAATGTGGCAGAGCTTTAAGCGGGAGAAGGCCGGCGAGAAGCTGTCAAACCTGCTGGAGACGGTGACGGTGCAAAGCTGGAAAGATTACAGGCGTTCATTCATTGCGGCGATGGAAAAAGAACAGGCAATGATAATTGTAATGTTTGCTCTTGTGGGTGTAACAACCGTATTTATAATTTTTGTTGTTTTTTATATGATTGTCAGTCACAAGAGCAAAGACATAGGAATTTTGAAGAGCATAGGCGTTTCGAATGTGAATATTATCGAATTATTTTCAGGCTTTGCTTTTTTATTGGGTCTGTTGGGAGCGGCTATTGGGACTTTTTTCGGCTGGCTGTTTTTGCTCAAAATTAACCGCGTTGAGAATTGGCTTTTTGAACATTTTAAGTTTCAACTATGGGACAGGACAATTTATGCTATTGATGATATTCCGAATCAGATTGAATTTAAGGTTTTAGTGGTGATTATTATCTCGGCGATAGTTGCCTGTTTGGCCGGTGCGCTGCTGCCGAGCCGACGGGCGGCGAGAATGAGACCGGTTGAGACTTTACAGGTGAGCCAGTTGTAATTGAATATTGAATATTGTTAGTCGCTCTGTCGTTGCATGCGGGCCTTGCAATGACAGAGAGGCCCGGCATTGTTGTTTAGTAAACATATGAGTAATGATGATTCGATATTGAAGGTTGAGGGGCTTTATAAGTCTTATCGGATGGGCGCAACGAAGGTCAGCGTTCTGAAGGGGCTGGTTTTTGCAGTAAAGCGGGGTGAGTTTGTCGCGGTAGTGGGGGTTTCGGGCAGCGGCAAAAGCACGCTGCTGCATATATTAGGGGCACTTGACAGTCCGGATAAAGGCGTTGTGGAATTCGAGGGGCGGGATTTGAACAGAATGGCAGCCGGTGAATTGAACAGATTCCGCAATAAAACGGTAGGATTTGTTTTTCAGTTTTACCATTTACTGGACGAGTTAAGTGTGATGGAGAACGTTTTTCTGCCTGCGATGGCCGGCTGCGGGGTTGTCGGGTGGTTTATGTGCAGAAGGAAGGTGAAAAGACGCGCTGAAGAGCTACTTGAGAAACTCGGACTCAGTGACAGGGCCGAACATAAGCCGTTTCAGCTCTCCGGCGGTGAGAGACAACGGGTCGCTATCGCAAGGGCGTTAATGAATGAGCCGAAAGTGCTTCTGGCGGATGAGCCGACAGGAAATCTTGACACTGCAACGGGAAATGGTATCTTAAGGGTCTTTGAAGGATTAAATACGGCCGGCCAGACGATTGTGATGGTGACACACGATGAGGCAATTGCACACAGGGCCGGGCGGATTGTAACATTAGTCAATGGTAAAATAGAAAATTAAAGAGAAATCCGAAGCACGAAACTCGAGATACGAAACAAATTCAAATGACCAAAATCCAAAATTCAAAACAGAGCGTTTCGAACATTTGAAATTTGAATTTTGATATTGTTTCGAATTTCGATATTTTGGATTTAGGATTTATACGAGTTATGAGGATGTTTCTATGGCACTAAAAATTTGGCTTGACGACAAACTTGTTGACGAAGCAGAAGCAAAGGTATCTGTTTTTGACCATGGCCTGCTTTATGGGGACGGTGTTTTTGAGGGTATTCGTGTCTATAACGGCAGGATATTTGAGCTGGACGCTCACATCAAACGTCTTTATCAGTCGGCCAAGGTGATACGCCTTGAGGTTCCGCTGAGCAGGGATGAACTTATCAGGGCGGTCGAAAAGACGGTTGAGGCCAACGGTGTTGTTGACGGCTATATTCGATTGGTGGTTACCCGTGGAATTGGAGATTTAGGATTGGGTCCTCTTAATTGCAAGAAAGCCGGATTATTTATCATAGCCGACAATATTCAGCTTTATCCGGAAGAGCTTTACGAAACGGGAATGAAGGTGGTCAGTGCGACAACTATCCGCAATCATCCGCTGGCGATTCCGCCACAGGTCAAAAGTTTGAATTACCTCAATAACATACTGGCCAAGATTGAGGCGCTGGACAACGATGTGCCGGAGGCGATTATGTACAACCACGAAGGCTACGTTGCCGAGGCCACGGGTGATAATGTTTTTATTGTCAGAGATGGCGTTATTTATGTACCGCCGGTTGAGGCTGGGGCACTGGAGGGGATAACGCGAAATATCGTTATCAAATTGGCCGAGGAAGAAGGCATCGAGGTTGTTGAAAAGAATCTGACGAGGTTTGACCTGTACGTTTGCGATGAATTTTTTCTTACCGGCACGGCAGCCGAGGTTATCGGCATTGTCGAGATTGACGGAAGAGTCATCGGTGACGGCAGGCCCGGCGCTCTTACGAAACTGATGAGGAAGAAATTTTTTGAGTACGCTCACGGCAGGAGCCGAAAATAGTATTTACTCGCTGTCATTTTGAGCGTTGCACATTTTGGGCTTTGGCTTTATAGCGGGGTTGGTGTGTTTTGTGCTGCCGGTGGGGCTGAAGAAGTAAAAAAAGGCCGGTTTTATTAAGCCGGCCTTTTTTGGTGACATAGAAAATAGTTTTCTGTTTTAGAATTTATACTGCACAGACAAGCTGACCCAGGTTTCATCATCGGGGTTTACCGAGCTGTCCCAGGAAGATTGATAATAGAGTGCCGGGATGAAGGTAAGGTCATAGCCGAGGTCAAAATTTGTTGAGACGCCAAAGACGGCGTGTGACCAGTCGTGGTCTACCGTTGCGGCGCCCATACCATCGTTGTAGACAGCCGCTGCGGACAGATGCAGAACCTGCTCAGTAGTTTCGGGCAAAATGGGCGGTGCGGTCAGGTCGTAGCCGAGTCCGAAGATATGTAGCCAGCCGTCGGCGCCCATAATGAGGGAGCCGCTTCTGGCCGGCCAGAGATGAATGACGGTGTAGCTTGGCACAATGCCCATTGGGAAAATATCCGGCCAGGACAAAGCTGCAAAGATTTCCTGCATATCGGCGACTGCGACTCCTTTTGAGGTACCGCCTGCTCTTGGGTTGTCGGGGTAGTTGTAATATACCCATCCAATTTTGTAATCTGTGGCGTATGTTTCGCCTTCAAAAAGGCTGTTGCCGTAGTATAATGTGGTTACAAGCCACTCTTTGTTCTCGTATCCACTTGTGTTTGCTCTGGACCACAGGAGGTTTACGCCAAAACCTGTGCCGTAGAGGTCCAGGTCAATACTGGGTTGAATCGCACTATGCCCCCCTCGTCCGTACCAATCAAAGCCCCGCCACATATAGCTGCTCTGGTATGTTATGTCGATAACACCGTGCAGTTCATCTTCCTGGGGGTGGGCGAGACCGGCTGTGCTCAACAAGATTACGGCAGTTAACACAATTGCTTTCTTCATCTTCATACTCGTCTCCTTAAAAAATCACCACTGACCAAAACTTACATACTCCACACACAAATTTATTTGGTATCTGGTATAGGACATAACCTTTCCAGCTCATTAAGAAGTTTATCGGTGTGCCGGTTTAAATCAAATAAAAAAAAAGTTTTTTTCAGGTTTTGTGCAATTTATGCGGAATAAAGGTTGAGATGTTGTAATAAAGTCGTTCGGAAATAAATTTCGACAGTTATGTGCCTGCTGCGTATAATATATTCGATGCGAGCAAAAAAGGGCGATAAGACGCTTTTTGGCAGGTCTGAGAGGGCGAATATCGAGTCAGTTGCTCCTCTGTCGCTGCGGATGAGGCCGAGAAATTTAGATGAAGTCGTCGGTCAGGAACACTTCCTTGGGCCGAATAAGCTTTTACGAAGGATGCTCGAGGCCGACAGACTGAGCAGTTTGCTTTTTTACGGTCCTGCTGGAGTTGGCAAGACGTCGCTGGCGGCTGTGATTGCCAATTACACGAAGGCGGAGTTTCATTACCTCAGTGCGCCGGCAGCCAGTGTTAAGGACATTCGCGACATCATCGTGCTTGCGACCGATAGACTTGCCGGCAGCGGGAGAAGAACGGTGCTGTTTATCGATGAAATTCATCGCTTCAATCGTGCTCAGCAGGACGTGCTGTTGGATGATGTTGAAGGGGGGGTTTTAATTCTTATTGGCGCTACGACCGAGAATCCGTTTTTTTCGGTCAATTCACCGCTGATTTCCCGCAGCACGGTATTTCGTTTTGAGCCTCTTTCGATTAAGGATATTCTGCAATTGCTAAAAAGAGCAATCGCCGATACTGAAAGAGGACTGGGCAAGTTTGACATTGAGGCGGATGAGAAGGCGTTGGAACTTCTGGCAGTAACCAGTGACGGCGATGCCAGAAAGGCGCTGACAGCTCTGGAGACAGGGGTGTTGTCGCAGGCGGCCCGCCGGTGCAAAGGTAAAATAAGATTCGACCTTGAGCTTGCAAAGGACTCTATTCAGCAAAAGACGATAGATTATGACGGTACGGGGGATACACATTATGACCTGGCAAGCGCATTTCAGAAGAGTATGCGCGGCAGTGCCCCTGATGCTACGGTTTACTGGCTTGCCCGGATGATAGTTGGGGGGGAGGATGCACGTTTTATTGCACGTCGGATAGCGGTCTGTGCGGCCGAGGATGTTGGCAATGCCGACCCGATGGCGACTGTTTTAGCTGCTGCTGCGGTGCAAATATCCGAATTTATCGGTCTTCCGGAGGCGCAGCTTCCATTGGCGCAGGCGGCATTGTATGTTGCCTGTGCGCCAAAATCAAATGCTGCGGCTTCTGCGGTCTGGAATGCTGTTTCGGACGTAAAATCCCAGCCGACCATCCCTGTGCCGAAGGACCTCAAGGACAGCCATTACGCCGCTGCGAAGAGGCTTGGTTTTGGGGCTGATTACAAATATCCACACAATTTTAAGGATGGTTTTGTGGCTCAGGAATATCTCTCTGCCGAGAACAGGAAAAAATATTACAGGCCGAAAGAGATTGGTTACGAAAAAAATATTAAGCGTTATTTACAAAAGCTGCAAACCTTGATACAAAGTAACGAACCTGTCAACAGAACCGACAAGAAGGCTGATTAAAATGGATAAGGAGCAGTTACGTATAAGTCTTCGGGAGAGCTTGCTGGAGCTTACTGCCGAGCAAAGGGGCAAGAAGAGCAAAGAAGCCTGCCGGAATCTAATCTCGACTCCACAGTTTCAGGATACATCGGTGGTTATGATGTATTTGTCTCTGCCCCATGAGGTGGATACCTGCGAGGCCATACTTTCGGCGTGGCAGCAGGGTAAGACAGTGGCAGTACCTAAGGTTTCCTGGCAGCAGCGACATATGATAGCGGTACAGATAAATTCGCTGGAGACGGGTTTTTCAACCGACTCCTCAGGGCTGCGTAATCCTGCAACAGGGGTGCCTCTGCCGTTTGAAGAGATTGATTTGGTCGTTACGCCCGGTCTGGGCTTTGACAGAAAAGGCAATCGTCTTGGTAGGGGTGCATCCTATTACGACAGATTTTTTGCAGGCGGCGGGTTCAAGAGCAAAAAGTGCGGCTTCGCATTTGAAGAGCAGGTTGTTGATATGCTGCCGGTCGATGAGCATGATGTACCAATGGATTTTTTGGTTACCGATAAGCAAGTAATGTATTTCACCAATAATCAAGGAGAATAAATATGGCTCGTTATCGCAGCCCGTATGGCAGGCAAAGAAGCTCGTGGGAGAAGTGGATATACATTGTTGTAATATTAGTGATTGTTGCGGCGGTGTTTGTTTTGGTTGGTTATAATCCTTTTTCCAGGACGAGAGATAAGGCGGCAGGAGTTTTGCCTTCTGTCGGTGTGATTGAGGAGGCGGTTGTAGTGAAGGATGAACCTGTGGCGGCTGAGCCGGAGCCGAAGCTGCCGGAAGTATCGCCTGTGCCCATTTTTGAACCCAACTCCAAAGTTGCTGAGCTTATCGACGAGGCAATGTCGCTGGTTAATTCAATGCCCAGAAGGCTTATACGGGCGCGTGAGGTGCTGAACGAGGCACTGCTGGTGCCAATGAACGAGAAGCAGCGTGCTGTTGTTAAAGAACGTCTTTCCAAGCTTGCCGATGAATGGTTGTTCAGCAGGACTATTTTTCCTCAGGACGAGCTTTGTGGCAGTTATAATGTCAAAGCTGGGGCGATGCTTTCGACTATCGCCGGCCAATTCAAGGTTCCCTGGGAAATCCTTGCGGAAATTAACGGCGTTCGCCCTGAAACACTTCGGGCGGGAGAGCCGATAAAAGTTATTAAAGGCCCATTCCACGCCAGGATATATCGTTCGACTTTTACGATGGACTTGTATCTTCAGGATACTTTTGTTCGGAGTTTTCCGGTAGGTCTGGGCAAGCCGGGCAGGGAGACGCCTATGGGCCTTTGGTCTGTCAAGACCGGCGGCAAGCTCGTAAAGCCGACGTGGACAGACCCGGATAGCGGCAAAACATATGAAGCTGAGGACCCCGATTATCCACTTGGCTCAAGATGGATTGCACTGAAAGGTCTTAAAGGTCAGGCGGTTGGCAGAACCGGCATTGCAATTCACGGCACAAAAGACCCGGCCGAAATCGGCACTGCAGGCTCACGTGGATGTATTCGCCTGCATAATGGCGATGCGATATTGATATATAACTTACTGGTGCCGGAATTTTCACGAGTGGAAGTGGTGGACTAAATGTTTCAAAAAGAAATTATGCATAGAGTATAATATAATATTATTTGGACATCATACTATTTAAAGCGAAGCGGTTTAATATGCGCTATTATGGCGGGAAAAGTAAATTGCTTGACTTTTTGAGCGAGGGGATAAGCAAAATTGGTATTAACCATGGTTCTATTTTTTGCGACTTATTCTCAGGCACAACCTCGGTAGCAAGATATTTCAAAGAAAAAGGTTACACTGTTTATGCTAATGATTTCATGGCATTCTCGTATTCTCTTGCACGTACTTACATCCAAAATAATAATTATCCTTTCTTCAATGGATTGCGCAAGTCTATTCGTGGTCTTGATAGGTCCAGTAAAAACATTTATCGCGTTATAGATTTTCTCAACATGTTAAAACCAGAAAAGGGTTTTATATATAGGAATTATTGTCCTGGGGGTACAAAAAATCTTAACTTTCCAAGGATGTATTTCACTGATGAAAATGCAATGAAGATTGATGGAATCCGAACAAGAATCCAAAAATGGAAAGAGAATGCTATTATTACTGAGGATGAATTTTACATCCTACTTACCTCTCTCATCGAATCTGTTCCTTATGTTGCAAACATTTCAGGTAACTACGCTGCGTATTTGAAGCATTGGGACCCTAGGGCACATAAACCTCTTAAACTATCTGTTCCCAAGATAACGAAAAGCAAGATGTGTAACAAAGCATTTAACGAGGATGCAAACGAATTAGTCAGGAAAATTTACTCAGACATTTTATATTTAGACCCACCATATAATAGTAGGCAATATGCCGCTAATTATTTTATTTTGGAGTTGATTGCAGAGGGATGGTTTGATGAGAAGAAGCCGAAAATTTATGGGAAAACAGGAATGAGACCTTATGATAAGCAAAAATCAAGATATTGTCAGAAAAATTCTGTTCTTAAAGCTTTTAATGAACTTATAGAAAACGCCAAAACGAAATATATCCTTTTGAGTTACAATGACGAAGGCTTAATGTCTGAGAGGGAAATTAAGGCTATTCTATCCAGACGAGGGAGAGTAAATATTTTTAAGAGAGTTCATCCGCGGTATAGAAGTATCAATCAGGATGATTCTGACAGAAAAATTGTTTTTGAGAAGTTATATTTTGTCAAGGTTTCAAACGGCTAAAGACAATGGCTGAGAGGTTAAATAACTTGAGTGGCAGCGACTGGTTGCAGTATTCTGTGAGTATTTGGCGAGATGTGCAAAAGAATAAAGAAGAGGTAGCACTGAAACACCCGGCAATGTTCCCTATTCAGTTAGTTGAGAAACTAATTAATATTTTCACACGTTCTGCAGATCAAGTGGTACTGGATCCTTTTATGGGAAGCGGGACTACCCTTATAGCAGCTCGAAATAAAGGGCTTAAAGCTATTGGTTTTGAAATTAATGAACATTATATTTCAATGGCCAAGGCCAGACTGGATAATGTATACAAATCCGTGTTTCATATGAACAGCGACTATCAGGTCATAAGTGAATCGGCGGAAAATATAGACAAATATCTTGCGCCCGGCAGCATTGATTTAACAATCACATCTCCACCATACTGGGACATATTGAATAGGAAACGAACTGCGGACAGAAAACCCATTCGCAAATACAGCGATTCTAAAAAAGATTTTGGAAATATAGAGAATTATGACGAATTTCTCGATTCACTGCAAAGAGTTTTTGAGGAGGTGTATAAAGTTACTAAGGTTGGCCGATATTGTATCATCATTGTTATGGACATTCGGAAAAAATCCAGATTTTATCCACTTCATTCAGATTTGACTGAAAGGATGAAAAAAGTAAACTTCTCTTTATGTGACGCCATAATCTGGGACAGACAGAAAGAATACAACAATATGAGGCCATTAGGGTATCCCTTTTCTTTTGTGGTAAACAAAGTTCACGAGTACATCTTAATTTACAAAAAATAGCTAATGAAGGATTGTTGATGACATTCTTTATTGATGAAGATATGGCTTATCTATTTGGTCTTATTGTTGGCAGAGGTACTCTTGAAGAAAGCGGCGGGCTGAAACGGATCATAATAAGTTTTCCTTATAAAAATTTGAAGGCTACGGGGATACAAAAAACCTTCATTCAAAGAGACAAACTTCTCCTTAGTTTGGACCCTATTGTAAACCGCGTCGGGGAATTAGTAGGACAAGCACCCGCAAAGATTGAGTCAAATAAGAGCATTGATGTTGTCATAGATTTAAACAGAAACAATTTGCTGTGGCGGAATGTGAAGGCATTTGCCAATAACAAGCACAGCTTTATGGATGTTGCGATACCGTCTGAGATATTTTCTGCAAGCGAAGTAATAAAGAAAGAGTTTATAAGGGGTATTGCGGATGTGACTGGCTATGCCCGACTCAGCAATGCACTTTCCAGAGGAGGACATAAAAGGCATAGGATTTATTTTGAGATTCATAATGCCAATTGGCGAATGCCCGTACAATTATGCACCTTGCTGCAGGACGAGCCATTATGCATTCCTGTACAAACGATAGATTGGGGCCATCCAAACATAAGAAATGGCAATGCCACAGAGTATAATGCAGGCAAAAAGACTGCATGGGCAAGAGAGCACCAATTGAAGATATTTGCAGAGAATTTTGAACCAATAGGTTTTAGGATAGAACATAAGAATGAAATATTGAGAGAGATGGCAGAATATAATAAATCGGCATTTCCAGGCCAAAGAGATAAATTGTGTACTCCGCCAAAGCGGATTATGAGAAGGAAAGTTCACCATCCGGCGGAAGGGTCAGAAAGGCTGCCGGACGAATTAAAAGAGAAACATTTTGATGCCTATTGGCAGGTTTGTAAAGAATTGGGGTGTGTTCGATACGGTAGAAAAAACATCTCATCCCAGTAATCAATAGGAAGCAATGATGTATAGTTCAGAAAAAGAAATGTATCCAGAAGTTGTATCGTGGCTCAATATTTATTTGAAACATAAGTATCCAAGAGCAATGATTACATCGTATGACACATCCAGAGAAAACCTGTGTGAATTCATTAGGCGGCACGAATTGGGCAAGTATTTTGCTGAAGCGGAAACTTATGTAATTAAAGTTGATGTAACGGGTGTTATTCGATATAGGGAAAAGTGTCTGTTAGCGTTTGTTGAGTGCAAAACAAAACCTATAAGCCTGAAGGATGTTTCTCAGCTTATTGGTTATTCAAAGGTTGTTTTACCGGCATTCTCTATAATAATTTCACCGCGAGGTGTAAGCTCCACAGTAAACAAGTTGATTAATATTTACAGGCGATACGATGTTTTGACTTATAAAAACAATCACAGACTCAGGATAGCCACTTGGAACAAAAATACGAAGGATATTGATATTTCTACGATACTACCACGTGGTGAGCATCTATAGTGTGTTGCGAGTTATAGTGTAACGGAGTGTTTTTTGGCTGGATTGAAGAACCAAAGGATGGTTGGATTGTTTAACGGATTAAAGGCAGCAGGCTCGACGGGTTCGCAGGCTCGTTCTTTTGGCTGCAAGAGTGGCAGTATTACTTTTTGGGCGTGGGTGGCTTCGATTGGGTTGCATTTAATTGTGCTGGCAGTCTTTGGTGTTGTCAGATTTTCACAGTCCAAAGTCCAGGATAGTCAATCCGCTGTGCCGACGGCTAAAGTAAGCCGGATAAAAGAGATTTTGCAGGCAACGACCCCAATCCCTAAACCTAAGGTAAAAAAACCAGCCAAAGGTCGCTTTACAGCAGCGGCAAAAAATCTTTTACCAACGAATCGGATTATCAGCGGACCAAATTCCACACTTGCCGGTTCGCCGAATTTGGCAAAGACCGCTTCACTGCGGGATGCTTCTTTGTTGAGCGGAGTTAATCTTTCGGGAGGGATTGAGTTTTTCGGAAGCTGGACGGGCCGGCGCAAAGTCTGCTATGTGGTGGATTGCTCGGGGAGTATGCAGGGGATATTCGAAAGGGTCAAAGAAAGACTTTCCGGTTCGATAAAGGACCTCCAGCCCGACCAGTATTTTTATATTATTTTTTTCGGTGACAACAGGCTGCTTGAGTTTGGGGGCGACCGCCTGGTTCGGGCGACGGAGCAGACCAAATCGGCTGCATACGATTTTATCAAGACGGTTGAGCCGGGTGGGCGGACCAATGCAATGGCAGCACTTCAAAGAGCGCTGCAGATTCGGGACGAAAGCGGAGATGCGCCTTCACTTGTTTATTTTCTGACTGATGGTTTTGAATTGACGAGCCTGGACACACAAAGGTTGCCTCAGAAGATGGCAAATCTTTTGAGACGATTTGCGCCGGATACAAAGATTAACACGATAGGATTTTGGCCGGCCGATGACGACAGAAAAATGTTGAAAATAATTGCGGAACGAAGCGGCGGTGAATTTGTTACCGTCACCGACGAAAATTACTGACAGTTTGTTCTTGAAAGAGTAATCAATTAATACGGGATACAGCGATGCGTAACAGCTTTTTATTCAGGATTTTTTTTCTGATTATTGCATTTGCAATTGTTCTGGCGGTAATAGTTGCTGCGATGAGTAATAGTTTTTCAGCCTCGGGTGGTTTGGTTCAGAGCCAGACGTTGTTTGAGCAATTTATCATAGCCGGTGGTCCGATTGTCTGGTTTGTTCTTTTGCCGATGTCACTTGTTACGGTTTATTTGGCGGTTGAGTTCGGCCTTAATATTTGCCGTAAAAGGCTTTTGCCCGGCGATAGCGGCCAAAGAATTGTTTCGGCGTTGCAGCATTTCGGTATCGGGCAGCTGGAAGCGGTGATTGTCGGCCGGGATGATTTTGTCAGTGCTGCAGTTGTAAAGGCGGTCGCACAGGGCAAGGGCGACTGGTTCAGGATGCGCAGCATTGTTGACGAATCGCTGCAGGAGCAGACAGGGGGACTTTTGCGCAGGATTGAATGGCTCAGCTTAATCGGCAATGTTTCGCCGATGGTCGGCCTGTTCGGGACGGTTTTTGGGATGATAAAACTTTTCAACGCCATTGTAACAGCGGGCGGTCAGCCCCAGCCGGCACAATTGGCCGAGGGAATCTCCATCGCTCTGGTAACTACTTTTTGGGGACTGTTCATTGCGATACCGGCCCTGGCGATACACGGCATTTTTCGAAACCGGATTGAGGCGCTGGCCAGTGAAGCCATCGAAGAGGCTGAGAAGGTTATGCCGCAAATAAGAGCTGGTCTGAAGAAGCAGCAGGCCGAACAGTTAAAACAAAAACAGCCCGTCATTAAATCACCGATTCAGGAGATTTCCGCAAAGAGTTCTGACAGGGTTCGCCGTCCGCCTCTACGGACAAAATAATTTAACGAAGGACGAAAATTTATGTCTTTGAGAAAGCTGAGCAGCCTTTGGGACTGTGAAAAATCGGCCTCGTTTAATATGACGCCGATTATCGATATCGTATTTTTACTTATCATATTTTTTTTGGTGGTTTGCCAATTTATCGAAGCGGAGAATTTTCCTGTTGATGTTCCGGACGGCTGCGAATTTGCCCAGATGCCTCCCCAGCAACAAACTCAGGTAACCACCGTAACGGTTATGAAGAGAAGCGATGGAAAAACCGCTTTTGCTGTCGGCTCAGAAAAAATCATTGCATCAGGTTACAACGAGATAGCAGATAAACTTGCCCAATTGATAGATGAGCGGCTGGAGGAGCTGCCTGCCGAGAGCAGGGTTATTACTTTGCGTATTGACAGGGATATTTATTTTGTCCAGGCCCAGTACGCCCTGGCTGCCGTGGCCCAGAGCTGTGCAAAAGAGGTACAGTTAGCGGTTTTAAGTGACAAGCATCAGGGCCTGTAATAGCTTTACGAGACGTTTTCTTCTGTGTGGGCTTTTATGCTGATTCTTTTTTTGCCTTTTTTTTTGATTTGAACAGTTCGGCCTTTCCCTCGACGACGTCCTGTGTAATTACATATTTTGCCGGTTTTGGCTCTTCGGGCAGTCGATACATCAAATCGACCATCAATTCCTCGGTAATGGAACGCAATGCCCTGGCGCCGGTGTCACGCTCAAGCGCTTTTTTGGCCAGTGCGTGCAGTGCGTCGTCGGTAAATTCGAGCTTGGCATTTTCCATCTCGAAGAATTTTTGATACTGCCTGGTCAGCGCATTTTTCGGCTTGGTCAGTATGTCTGTAAGAGCGTTTTCATCGAGAGTTGACAGAGTGGTAATTACGGGCAGTCGGCCCACCATTTCGGGAATCATCCCGTACTCGATGATGTCTTCGGGTATTACCTGCCTAATCATATCACTGTACTCGGTTTTTCTGTCGTTTTTGCCGGCCATTTCGGAATCAAAGCCAATCATTTTTTTACCGAGCCGCTGCTTGATGATATTTTCCAGTCCGACAAATGTTCCGCCGCATATAAAAAGTATCTGCGAGGTGTCGATTTGTATGTAGGATTGTTCCGGATGTTTTCTTCCGCCCTGCGGCGGTATGTTGGCGACGGTACCTTCGAGCATTTTTAACAGGGCCTGCTGGACGCCTTCACCGGAGACATCACGTGTAATAGAGACATTCTGATAGGTTTTGCCGATTTTATCGATTTCGTCTACATAGACAATTCCCCTCTGAGCCACCTCTATATCGTAATCGGCGGACTGCAGCAGTCGCAGGAGGAAATTTTCAACGTCTTCTCCGACGTAGCCGGCCTCTGTTACGGTGGTTGCGTCGCATATGGCGAACGGCACTTTCAGCATGCGTGCCAAGGTGCGGGCAAGAAGCGTTTTGCCCGAGCCGGTCGGGCCGATTAAAAGGACATTGGATTTGTCGATTTCAATGTCATCGTCATCGCTGTCGGTGTGCAGTAGCCGCTTGTAGTGGTTGTGCACCGCAACGCACAGCACTTTCTTTGCGTATTCCTGTCCGATGACATACTGGTCAAGATACTCTTTTATCTCTCTGGGTCTGGGCATTTCTTTAAGGCCGATAGAGGCAATGCTGATTCGTTTGCTGTTTTGTAGGACGATGTTATGGCAGAGCTCGACACATTCCGGACAAATAAAGACATTGTCCGGACCCTCAATGAACATATCGGCCTGGCTTGCCGAGCGCCCGCAGAAGTTACAGATTGCTATTTCTTTTTTGCCGCCGGTTCTTTTCGCCATTATTATTTTCCTGTTATCTGCTTAATCTTTTCTAATCTATTGTAACGCCTCCAGGCGATTAGGCAAGTTATTTACCTGCGTTAATTGTCCGGCTGCGGCAGTATTGCCTGAGCATCATTAGTTTTTTCGCCCATAAGGGGGGAGTTTCGGTGAAACTATTTTCGAGAATCTCAATGGTGTGCAAAACATCTTCTTTTTTTGTCTGCGGAGATTTGGCCCAACAGTCGAGTTCGTAATATTTTGCTCGCCACCATTTCCAGTTTCGCCGGGTGTCCGAGGGTGTTTCATCTTTTCGCTTTTGGCAGATTTTGAGCCATAATTTTGCTGCCTGTTCGAGTTTACCCTGTTCTCTGAGCAGTCTGGCGCGGCAGCGAATTGAATCAATGTCGCCGGCGCCATCTTCGACGGTTATTCTGAGCAGCCTTTCAGCTTCTGATAATTGCCTATTATCTTTTTCTGCTGCCAGAATAGATATCTCTGCGAAAAGCATGGCCGATTGTCGGTCATTTAGAGATACATAGCTGAAATTGGCAAGCTTTCTACAGTCATCTATCATTTTGTTAAAGTTGTCCGCCTGTGATTGCAGGTGCTCAATTTTGTCAACAACTTCAGATAGTAGCTGTGTTACTTCGGGCGCAAGCGAGCCGCTATCAAGCGTAATAGCTGTAACCATATAATGAACCGCTTGTTCCAGTTCGCCGGTTTGCTGAAATGCTTTTGCCTTAAAGAAATCGAACTGTATGCCTCGGGCTTCCTCGGCCTTGTCTAAAATATTTAAGACTTTTTGTGCCGAAGTACCATCACCCATCTCCAGAAGCAATTGACAATACATCGTTATTGCCTCTCTGCGCAGCGAGTTTGAGTTTTTGTCCTGAGCGTGGTAGTTGAGGATAAAATCTCTTAATTCTTCGAGCAGTTTATTGTATTGGCCTTTGTTTTCTTTGCCTGTCTGGGCCATCCTGTGTATTATCAGGTCTAATTTTGCTCTGTTGCGCCAAATACCCTTGGGGCGGGCGGCAATTTTTTCAAGCATCTTTTCACTTTCGGCACTTCTGTCACAGCCATTGAGCACGATGGTGTAAAGATATTCCAGCTTTTGGTCGATTTTTGCCGCAGCTATTTGCTGATAATTTTCAAAGGCCTTGATGGCCGGCGAACAATTATTTGTGTATTCAACGAATAAATTATATGCCAGTTGTGCAGCTTGTGCGGCGATTTTGTCGGGCTCAATATCTAACCGACTGTTTTTTTGCAGCCGTTGAGAGTTACTTGCCTTTATGAGCAGTTCGACTGCTTTGTCGGGCGAGGTCTCTGCAAATGCCGCCGCTGTAACATACAATATTAAAGGCGTTTGAAATTTTTCTATGCCTGCCAGGTGTCCTAAGAGGGTTTTATAGTCTTTGACGTTGTTTCTCCATATCGCCTGTGCGGCAAGCTCCGTTTCAAAAACACTTAATTGCTCAAGGTCCTGGTGCTCGGCGGACATGCTCAATATATCCAAGAAGATAATCGAGCCTAAAAAGTCTGTCGTCTCGGGGAAGGTTTGGACGGCTTCTTCAAAGCCGACAGGGGCGTATTTCCTTTGGAGGAACAGCAGCGGCAGAATCAGTTCTAATTCACCGGCGTGACGATTCTGTCCGAGACATCTTGCCAACGCTTTTAATTCGTTCGGCTCGGCTGAACCGACCAGCTTGATTTTTTCTACTGCCGCCTTGATAGGTTTTGATACATCAGAGTAAAATTTGAACGCATCAAGCTCTTTTATTGCTGCTGCCTTGTAAGCCGGCTCCGTCTGGGCAAGTAGCGACAGCACTTTGGCTTTTACAAGCTGTGGACCGAACTGTTTGTAAGTTTGGCTCAGCCGGTCCACTTCACGCAGTATTTTGTGCAGAACCATATTCTTTTGTGGCTGTTCTGCTGCCAAGGCAAGATAAAAATCGATTTGGCACTTACTTAAAGTACTCCGGTACAAATCCGCCGATAGTTTTCTCCACAGGCCTGTCGAGCCGTATCTTTGGTCCCAATCGTCGCCCTGGTAATATTCGATTTGCTGCTTTAGTGTTTCCTGCTTGTTTGCGATTGTTTGGAGCTTGTCGCCGGCATTTTTGGCGAGTTTGTGCAGATTTTCTTTGTTGTCGCTGGTTAAAAATTTGCCGCTATATTCATACTGCATACGCAGCTTAAAGCTTTGTTGCATAAATGTATCTGCGGTCAACTTCGCTTTTTCGTCAAGGCGATTGACATCTTCGGCGGTCGGGGGGTTATTAGCCGAACATACCGGAAGAACGAGAAGCGAAGAACTAAAAACTAAAAACCATACTTTAAAATTCAAAACTTTTTTCCCCTTATGTGCGCCTAATACTGAGGTTTTGATTTTAGATTTTCAGGGGGCTTCTCGGTCATTGTGAATGTGATGTCGGTAAGCCCCGCGCCGGAGAAGACGTTGGATATTTTGGCCAAATGGTCCCATTTAACGTCCGGCTCGCAGGTGATTTCAATCGGGTCGGTTCGGACTCTTTGCTGCTTAATCAGGCAGTCTCTCATTCTTTCCATCAAAACCGTAAGGCCCATCTCAATTGTTTCATCTTCGATTCGTACTAAGTGAAGTTGGCCTATTCTGACCTGGCAGCCTTTCTTCGTTGCAGAAATGTGAATTAGCAGCGGCTCCGGTCTTCCGATTATGTTACTGTCGGCCTGTGCGTTTGGCAGTTGAAACGGCAGGAACTTCTCCTCGGGCCTCCACTTTGCCGCTACGAGAAAAAATATCAGCAGCAGAAATATCATATCTATCATTGGTGCCATTCGGAGGGTGAAGCTGCGTTTTCGCTCGGCAAAAATCCTTTTCAAGTGCGTTTTTAGCATAATTGTTATCTGCTATGTGCAGTATGGTATTTTGCTGCGAATTTGGCGCCTCGGTGCAG
>CAZMCN010000025.1:0-19392 GCA_964564845.1 uncultured Pirellulales bacterium
TCCATCATTACTACCCGCAGCCGTTCCTTTGGCCAAAACCGCGTGAACGCTTACTAAAAAACAAATATGCAATGGAATATAGCAAACGGCAATTAGCTTTTCCTGGTTGCTGATTGCCATCCGGTATATGTTTCAAATGCAAAAAGATTTGAAAGCAGGAATGTTTTTCGGTCTGTTAGTGGTAGTTGCCGCAGCACTTTGGCTTGGCACCCGCCCGGCCCTGATGACAGAATCGAGATTACTGCAATCCCCAAAAACCGTATCTGAGCAACCACCCGCCGAATCGCCTCGCTTTGTTACAAATTTACCGGGCACCCCTACCGCCGAAGCACCCGTTCTTATTCAGCCCGAAGACAAAACTCAGCCGCAATTAAAACCTCCGGCACACCAACAGGCCAAAACAACTAAATCCCCAAGAATTCATACTGTAAGTAACGGCGAAACCCTTTCCAGTATCGCCCGCAGATATTACGGCTCCGAGTACCAATGGCAAAAAATTTACAACGCCAACCGCTCTCGTCTGAAAAATCCGGACAAAATCAGACCGGGAACCAGATTAATTATTCCTGACTAAACTACAAGAGAAATGCCAAAGTACCGCTCCGCCCCTCCCCAACAACGCCTTACAGAAATTTGGCAGCATCACTATCAACCAGCCAGGTTACCTTATCAAGAACAGGCCAAAGTGTATGAATTGGATAACGCACTTCATCAGGCTCACTGGTCAAGACTTCTTTGAGAATCTCAGCTTTTTCTTCGCCTGAAACCAGCACAACCAAATGAGATGCGGCACACAAAACAGGGTGCGTCAGTGTTATCCTGTTAAGTTTCTCGTCTAAAACATAGACAACACATGCCAAATCGTCCTTGTCGAAGGGGGCATAGCTACCGGGAAACAGAGAACCGGTATGTCCCTCCACTCCCATACCGAGCACAATCAGGTCAAACTGCGGAATTTGATTTTTACCCAAACCGAAAACACTCCTGAGAGTATCTTCATAACAGCAGGCTGCAAACTTAAAATCGCCGTGCTCGGTTGGTATTCGGTGCACGTTTTTTTCAGGTATGCCGACTTTAGTCAAGAAAGTGTCGGCTGCCAGCTTGTAATTGCTCCACTGCGAATCCGGCTGAACTATCCGCTCGTCAACCCAGAACAGATGTATTTTATCCCAGGAAAGACTTCTCGCTGCCGGCTCTTCGCCAAGCAGTTCAAAGAACTGTCTCGGCGTATGCCCGCCTGATATGGCCACATAGAATAGACCTTTGGCCCTTATTGCCTTTTCCGCATCAGCAACGAAATGTTCAACACTCTGGCGTGCAAGATGCCCACAGTCGGAGGCAACTTCGACATTTGGCTTGTAATTTGTTGAAGTTTCCATGCTTACTCCCCTTCTTATCACATAGAACCAAATCATCGTTATTATCTTTCCTGAAGGGTGATTTTGCCAGAGAATTTTTGGAAAGACTCAAAATTATTTTTATTCGCCGATTCTCAGTCTAAAAACAGCATTTACAGGGCAAAAAAACGGCTCCCTAACCTTCCCTCATGTAATATCTTCAATCTCCCACATGAACGCTTTTAGCCCTTCGCTGCCCAGCTTTCGGCGCATCTGGCGGACTTTATCCATTACCGCCTCTGCTTTTGCCCGCTCAGTAACGATAAAGGTTCCGTAATTTACCCCCGGCCAAACATCCGTATTCAAATGCGGCTCACTTATCTCGCCCGCCCCCAGCGTATTCGTGAATTTTGTGTAGCAATTAATCCCCAATGACTCCAGACTTTCGTTGACCTCTTCATCTATCGCCGTGTTATGCACAATCAAAACAGCTTTCATAATCATCCTTTTTCATAAGGTCTTTTATACCCCTCAAAGACACTGTAAAGTGTCGGCATCAAAACCAAGGTAATGACCGTCCCCACAAACAAACCGCCAATTACCGTCACGCCAAAAGGAATCCAGATTTCAGCTCCTTCACCTCGGCTCAATGCAAGCGGCGTCATCGCCAGAATTGTAGTAGCGGTAGTGCATATCACAGGCCGCAATCTGCTACGTCCGCCCTCCATTATTGCCGAATAGACACTAAGGCCACGACGGCGCAGTATGCCTATGAAACTGATAAGAATAATTCCGTCATTTACTACAATACCAACCATCATAATCAACGCCAGAAAAGTGATAACGCTCATCGCCTGTCCCGTCAGCGCCAAGGCAATTATCACACCCACAATACCAAATGGAATTGAGAGAAATATAATAAAGGGGTCTCGCAGGGACTCAAACTGTGAGGCCATAACCATATATACCAATCCCATTCCCAAACCCACCGCAATAATTAACAGACTGAATGCCTCTTTTTTTTCTTTTTCAGCACCGGCAAACTTATAGCTGAAACCTGGGGGGGTAGGTATATTATCAAGGGCTTTTCTGACATCCTCCGCCACCGAGCCAAGGTCCCTGCCACTGATTCCACCGGAAACGGTGATATATCGTGCCTGGTCTTTTCGCTCTATCTTAGTGGGTCCGACGCCCTGCTCGATTTTGGCAATATTTGCCAAGCTGATCTGAGCACCCGAGGGCAAGCTGATAAAGACATCTCGTAAATCCTCAATTCTGTCACGGTCCTGTTCCTGCAATCGAACTTCTACATCATATTCATCTCCGCCCTCGCGATATCTCGTTGCGGTACTGCCGGCAAAAAACGTTTCAATCGTTTTACCGATGGTTTTTACATCAAGTCCGAGCTTCGAGGCTTTTTCGCGGTCAACGACAACCTTAATCTCAGGCTTTTCTTCTTTTCTGCTGATTTCAACATCCCTGACTCCCTCAACCCCGGCCATTGCAGACTGAACCATCTGCGCGTATTTGCGCGCATCGTCCATATCATGGCCGTAAAGTTCAACAGAAAGCTGGCCCCCTCCTCCGAATATCATCGCTGCAAGAGGGTCTTCGGCACTATAACGAATAGTCGCTCCTGGTATTTTGTCCGTAATTTTGCGAAGTCGCTTTATTAAATCATCGGGTGAAGCATCACGCTCTTTTTTAGGTTTCAGACTGACAAATAGAAAACCTTTGTAGCTTTCCTCCTCTGTAGCAAAGTGGCCACCGCCGGCACTACCATAAACACCCCAGCGGATAAAGCTATCGCGCCTCTCAGGGACACTATTTTCCACTATTTTTTGTAACTGCTGAGCCACCGCACCGGTACGCTCATAGCGAGTTCCAATAGGTAACTCATAATTTGCCGTTAAACGATTCTGGTCCTGTTCGGGGAAAAACTCGGTTCCAATAAAGCCAACAATGCCAATACTCCACACAAACAAAAGTATACAGGAAATAAAAACTGTTTTGCGATTGCCGAGCGCCCAATTCAGGAATTTAACGTACAGGTCTTCTATTTTATTTAAGACTTTCTCACCCAAGCTGTAAAAGAAGCCCAATAGAGATTTTGATGAATTCCCATCATGCACTATCAGAATTTTCGATGATACCATTGGCACAAGCATAAGAGCCGTAAAAAGAGAAGCCACCAATGCCATCACAACAATGGCAGCGAATTGTCCGAATATGATAGAAGTAATACCCCCGACGAAAATAATAGGAGCAAAAATGGAAATTGTCGTTAGTGTTGAAGCAATAACAGGTACACCCACTTCATTTGCACCAAGAATTGCGCCCTCTTTTGGCCTTTGGCCCTTAGCCCGATGACGATTGATATTATCAATAACAACTATTGCATTATCCACGACAAGACCAACAGCAATAGCCAGGCTTGCCAGAGAAGTGTCATTAATCGTGTAATCGGCTAAGTACATCAGCAGAAAAGTAATGATAAGCGAAGTAGGAATCGCAAGTGCAACAATGATACTGGCTCGAAGGTCTCGCAGGAAAAAAAGAAGCACTATAAAAACAAAAAATATGGCCCATAAAACCGTGTTACGCAAATTGCCGACCGAAGCTAAAATAAACTCTGAATTATCCATTACCATTTTGGGTTCAACATCGGGCGGCAAATTCTTCCTTATTTGCTGAAGCTTTTCCCTGACGGCGCTTGCAACCTCGACCGTATTTTCTCCGCTTTGCTTCTGGACAAATACAGCCATTGCCTTTTTGCCGTTCATTCGGACCTCATATGTCCTCTCCTTGAAAAAATCTCTCACATCGGCAATATCTTTTAGCTTTATAGGTATTCCGTTTCGTTGGGCAATCACAACCTCGGCAACCTCCTGAGGACTTGAAAACTCCTCAGGTGTGCGCAGGAGATAATCCTTGTAGCCGGTCTTTATGTTACCGCCGGGAGTACTGATGTTTTGAGCAGCAAGAGCTGAATTTACCTGTGCAACCGACAAATTCAAAGCGGCGAGCCTGTCACGGTCGATATCAACACGAATCTGCCTTTCCAATCCGCCCCGAGGCGTTACAGCAGCAACACCTTCAACACGCTTGAGAGGGTCAACTATCTCATCTTCGACTATTTTCTCTAAATCGGGATAACTCTCCTCAGCGGTAATTGCGATAATTGCAATTGGCATCATTGCAAGGTCAAACTTAAAAATAACCGGATTGTCGGCCTCCTCCGGTAGTATATCTCTAATCAAGTCTATCTTCTCACGCACATCGTTGGTACTTTCACCTATTTTTTCGCCCCAATCGAATCTCAATGTCACCGAAGATAATCCTTCTTTGGAGACTGAAATTACTTCATCAACACCGGAGATAGTGCTCAGAGTATCCTCCATCGGTTCAGTTATGAGTGTTTCCACTTCTTCCGGCCCCGCACCCTGATAGGTAGTGAGAACCGAAACGGCCGGTATCTCCATCTCCGGCATCAAGTCCAATCCCAGCATTGACAACGATACCAGGCCCAGAACCACCATTGCGATAAATATCATCGCGGTGGTTACCGGCCTGTTTACAGACAACTGAGCAAGCTTCATTTTACATCCCCTATTTGCACAATCTCCACACCTATTCCGTCGGTAAGATAATGCATTCCGTTGACCACAAGTATTTCACCGGCTTTTAACCCGTCAGTTATCTCATATCTGTCAGCTTCGACTATGCCAACCTTCACAAAACGCTTACGGGCAGTTGTTTCTTCAACCACATATACATAATGCTCATCACTTATTCTACCACCAAGAACGACATCACGACCAACAACCACAACGTTATCTTTCCGATTTGTAATTAAAGTTACCCTTGCAAACATCCCCGGCTTGAGCAGTAATTGCCCGTTGTCCAAACGTATTTCAACCTGCACCATACGGGTTTGTTCGTCAAGAGCAGGATAAACCGAATACACTTTCGTCTCAAAAGTTCTTTGGCCAAATGCGTCAACCTTTATCTTCGCCGCCGTCCCGGCACGAATTTTTCCTCCATATTTTTCCGCAACAGCAGCTATTACTTTCACCGTCTTCATATCGGCTACTGTAACAATCCGGTCTCCCGCCTTAATCAGATTGCCCTGGTCAATATGTTTTGCTGTTACTATCCCTTCAATCGGAGAGGTTATCACCGATTCCTGAAGGTTTATTTTAGCCAGTTCCAGACCGGCTCTGGCTAAATTTAACCTTGCCTCAGCCAAAGCTGCAGCGGTTATAGCTTTATCTTTATTTTGTTCCGTCGCAGAGCCACCTTCATATAAAGCAACAATCCGTTTCTTCTCGCGCTCGGCATCGGCAAGCTCCACCTCTCTGGCTCTTAAATTGGCCTCGGCAGAGGCCACCTCAGCCAAATAAACCTCATGGTCAAGCACCGCAATTTGCTGGCCCTTTCTGACCGCCAAACCCTCTTCAACATCTGCAAAACCGCCACCATTCAAAACTGCCTGCAAAGATTCAATCCTCCCCGGCACCTTGGACTTCACCTCTACAATCTTGTTTGCTTTTATCCAGCCGGTTAGCTCTATCGTCTCTTTTATCGGGCCGGCCATTACAGTTTCAACCTCGACAGGAACTGTCTTAGCAGCCGAGGGCGTCTCTGACGATTTGTAAAAATACCCAACCAAAAAGGTAACCAAGACTATCGCAAACCCCGCCGTCCAATACACAGTCCTTTTATTCACCTCCATTTTGCCGGACTCCGTTTTTCTCAAAAAGAGCCGCACAAATTTCTCCATCAGAGTTCTCAATTTGTAACTCATAATCTTTACTTCCCACCTGTTACAAAATCTTCAATAATCAGTAATCGATAATCAATAATCAATTAAGCGTTCCCATAGCTTTTTGCAAATCCAGTTTAGCTATCAGGTGTGAATAAACCGCCTGGTAATAGAATGCTCTTGCCTGTGTCAGGGCCGCCTGGGCGTCTATCATTTCAACCTGCGTGTTTGTCCCTTCTTTATAACCTATTTCCGCAAGCCGCAGACCCTCTTCTGCTCTGGTTAGGTTTAGTCTTTGCGACTCAACAAACTCCTCGGCATTTTCGATACTTAGTTGTGCCTTGGTCAATTCGAATAAAGCCGTTTCCTCTGCATCGATTAAATCTATCTGCGCCTGCTTCAACCTCGCTTTCTGCTCAATGACCTCACCCTCTCTCGCCAGACCGTCAAAAACAGGCAGACTCACCATAAACCCTGCCTGCCACGCCCTGCCCCAATCAATTACCATAGAATTATGAGGGTCCGGCTTGGACCATATATTGTTATAAAAGCCGCTGACAGTCGGCCAGTATCTACTTCCGGCAATGTTAAGAAGCTCCTTCTGAAGCTTTATATCGAACTGACGACTGAATAAATCAGGCCGATTGCGGTAAGCCGTCTCAACCGCCTGCTCCATTGACATCTTAAAAGCACTGTAATCCAGTTCATCCGAAAGCACAACATCGCTGTCCTGCGAAACACCCATTACCTTAAGCAGATTAGCCTTGGAAATATCGATGGCATTTTTGTTCTGTATCAATTCCGCCTTGAAATTCGACAGCTCAACCTCAGCCCTCAGGACGTCAAAATCCGAAGCGACCCCCCCCCGCTGCTTTTGCCTTACATCATTTAAGTGCGCATCAGCCGAGCGAACGGCATCGGCACTGATTTGAAGCAGGTGCTGATTGAGCAGAACATCATAATAGGAATGGCTCGACGCATAAATCACCTCCTGCACCGCTGCTCGGACAGACTCATCAGCAAGCAGCGAAAACAGCCTGCCGGCGTTTATATTAGCCACTATCGCACCACCGGCAAAAATCGGCTGTGTAACATTAAGTCCGGCAGAATAATTATCCAAATCTCCCATTGTTATAGACGGGCCGCTGTCTGGAAGACTAATAGACGCAACCTCATCTTTCCGCAAATATTCCCCCGTAAGCGATACTGACGGCAAAATCGCCGAATAGGAACCAAGCTCTTTCCCGCGGGCAACCTCTTTTTCTTCAACAACTCGCTGAAGTCCCTTATTGTTCACAAGGGTCAGTTTTAAACAATCCTCGATGCTCAGTTTGCCGCTTATATACGTCTGAGACTGCTCGGCCAGCTCCTTCCTGCTTCTCCACCGCTGATATGCAGCCTCTCTTGACAGACTGACATCCTCATAAAATTGCTCTTTGCTCACACATCCTGCCAATTGCAGGCTTATCAGCCCACCCAACGCCAGCCGTATTATTTCTTTTCTAATCACACTCATATCTTCGACTTACCGTTCGTTTAATTGATATTTCATTTTTTCTTAATGCCACCGTAACATTCCACCAATCTTTACTCGCTGTTGTTTTTTTTGTTCTCCTTTTCAGCAACCGCAAGAATACCCCCCGTAGAAAATGCAGTTATATGTTCCACCATTTCTGTAAGATTTGGTATCGGAAATTCAAATTCCTTCTCGGCGCTGAATATTTCATTAATATGAACCGCATGCATTAATTGCCCGATGACAGAAAGTATAGACATCATAATCTTTCTGTCCCCCAGTTTTGGACAAACCCGCCCCATAGCCTCTCCCAGTGTGCTCACGATGGGTCTGCCCACTTCCTCCATGAACATTTTTTTGGGCAAATGCGGGTCCAGTATTTCACGTATCATCAGTTTCATAAATCTCTGTCCGGCCCTTTTTTCTATAAGCGGCTCGATATATGCCTTTGCAAACGCGCCAAGCAGTTGCTCTAACGTAACTTCACCCTCGCCCTGTGACATTACCCTTTTGATACTTGCAATGCGAATATCACGCAGGGTACGCATATGGCGATGGAAAACTTCGTAGTAGAGCTTTTCTTTTCCGCCAAAATAATAGTTTACTGCCGCCACATTGCACCTGGCCCGGGAGGTAATATCGCGCACACTTGTGCCGTCAAAGCCCTTTTCGCAAAAAAGCTCCTCTGCCACATCCAGAAGATGCTCACGAATTTGTTTGCTCGAATCGCCTTTTTTAGCAACATTATCTGCTTCATTCATAACAATAACCCTCAAACAATTGTTTCAAACTAAAGTATAAAACAGTCGTTTGAATATGTCAAGCTTTTTTCCAAATTTTTTTTGGAGATTAATATTTCTTCATTGAATAAAAGGGTGAACGTCCGATACAATCCCGACAATCGACAAATTTCCGCAGGCATAGGTACCGCCGGAGAATATTATTTACAATGCTAACAAAACCAATGAATATGCCGGAATTGACGATGTTGAGATTACCGGTACAGCATTGTAAGGGTTTGTTCTTTATGAGGTTTTTTCTGTAAGCACAATTCAAGAATGTGTTTACAGTTGATAATAACCCGGCCGGCAAAAAGCCGGCCGGGTTGTTTTTTTAACAACTTTAGAAATGAATTTCAGCCCTCGAATCCTGAAAAATCTCAAACGTACTCGATTGTAGCCGGCGGTTTGCCCGTCAGGTCATACAGGCACCGGTTGACGCCATTTATCTGAGTAATTCGCTCACAAATACGGTTTAGTTTCTCCCACGGCAGTTCTGTTACGGTTGCCTCTCGTGCATCGGTGCTCTCGATGCAGCGGACGACGATGATATTACCGAACTGTCTCTTGTTGTTTCGGATGCCGGTTGCACGGTCGCTCAGCAGAACGGCCATATACTGAAAAGCACCGCTGTCGGCAAGTTCTTGCTCAACAATGCTGGTAGCGGTGCGCACTATCTCAAGACGCTCCGGCGTTACCTCACCGACAACCCGCGCCGCAAGCCCCGGGCCCGGAAAAGGAATACGCTCCGATAGTTCCGCCGGCAGACCCAAAAGCCTGGCAACCTCACGAACACCGTCTTTTCGCAGCGTCCTGAGCGGCTCAAGAACCGAATATCCGTAAGCAGACTCCGGGTCAATACCAAGCTGGCTTAGAATATTATGTTGACGTTTGATGCCGGCTACGGTCTCTTCGATATCCGTAAGAATCGTGCCGTGCATTAAAAAGGTCGCACCGGATTCTTTGACGAGTCGGACGAAGACCTTCGAGTAAAAAGTCTCCGTAACCGCGTTGCGCTTCTCTTCCGGGTCGGTCAGGCCGGCCAGCGCAGAGAGAAACTCTTCCCGGGCATCGGCCAGCTCGACTGTGATTCCCATCTCTGCGAAAATCTCAACAGTCCTTTGCGGTTCACCTTCTCGCATCAGGGCGCTATCAACAAATACAGTTTTTAGCTGCTCATCGAGCGCACGATGTCCAAGCACTGTTACTACGGAACTGTCCACCCCGCCGCTTAAAGCGTTAATTGCCTTGGCACTGCCGACCGTCTCCTTAATCTGAGCGATTTGGTCCTCGATAAATTTTTTGTAATCCATCACAAAACTCCTTGTAAAACGTTTCCAAAGACACTTCAAACACACGAATTCCCGTATTATCGAGCAGAAAAATCTAACACCTTTAACAGGGATTGTCAAGGATTGTAAAAAACAGTTCCGTCTTTGCTACTGTTCTTCAAGCCCGAAATAATCAAGCCACTGTTTGGTTTCTCCCTCGGTTAATCCCAGGTGTTTTTCCACCGGCTCTTCGGCCTTGCTCTTCCGGCTCAATTGCTTACGCACCTCAGCCCAGAACAGCTCAGACTTTATCAATATCGCTTTTCTCGCTCGGCTTGCTTTTCGCAGTCTCTGGTCACTACTGACAATAGTCAATCTTTTTGGCGCTGTGCTTGCTCTTATCTTGTCCTCGATTACCGTATCAGCATCGGTAGCCCTGCCGGTAAAGACAACTTCCAGATTGCTTATGTTATCAAAACCGCTCTTATCAGGCGGCCCGACACCGTCAAAAACAATCCGGCCTTTTTTCCTAACCACTTTTAAGTATGCCCCTAAAATCCGGCACAACCCAACATCCGTAATGGATTCGGACTCTTCGCCCGTTTTCGGAATTGCCCAGAGCAGATTATAACCGTCAATAATAATCGGCATTTTTTAGTCTGCAGAAAAACGTATTTCTCCGCCGACGATTGTTTTTTCAACTTTGCCGGCGACCGTCCAGCCGTCATAGGGGCAGTTTCTGCTTTTGGAGCGGAATTTATTTACGTCAATTTTGTACTTCGCATCAGGGTCGATAATAGTAACGTCGCCCTGTCTGCCTACCCCGAGTGTGCCCTTATCAACGCCGATTATCTTAGCCGGCCTTTCCGTCAGCAATGAGATAAGACCCGGCCAATCCAGAACCCCCGGCTCAATAAGCGCCTTTACATAAAGCCCCACCGCACATTCCAGAGATGCTATCCCGAAAGGAGCGTTTAAGAATACCAGCTCTTTTTCACTTTTCAAATGCGGCGCATGGTCGCTGACCAGAGCATCAACCAGCCCTTCGGCAATCGCTTCTTTGAGGGCCTTGATGTCATCTTCCGTTCGCAGAGGAGGATTGACCTTGTAATTGGTGTCGTATTCGAGACAGTTTTCTTCAGTCAAAAGCAAATGATGAGGCGTTACCTCGCAGGTAACCGGCAATGAATCTTTTTTGGCGGCTCTTATCAGCTCAACCGCCCCGGCCGTAGATATGTGCTGGGCGTGGTAGCGAACGTTGGTTTTTTGAACAAGCTGAATGTCACGCCAAAGCATTGCCTCTTCCGCCAGCGAATCTATCCCCGGCAAACCCAGCACCGTCGAATAAAAACCTGAGTTCATCACCCCATCACCCGCAAAACTATTGTCCTGACAATGCTGGGCAACAACTTTGTCGAACATAGCGGCATATTTCAGTGCCCGCAGCATAACCATCGGCTCCTGCACACCATTGCCGTCATCGGTAAAACCAACGGCGCCGGCTTCGGCCATAAAACCCATCTCTGCAAGCTCAACCCCTTCCCTGTTCTTCGTTATGGCCCCCATCGTATATACATGCGTCTTTCTTGTCTGTCGCCCCTTTCGATGGATGTATTCGACATCGGTTTCATTCTCAATCGGCGGGTTAGTGTTAGGCATACATACCACCGAGGTGAAACCCGCCGCCACCGCCGCTGCAGAGCCGCTCGCTATCGTTTCTTCCTCTTCGTCACCCGGCTCACGGAAGTGAACGTGAATGTCAATCAGCCCCGGCGCTACTATCTTGCCGGTCGCATCGATAACCTTACAGTCTTGAGTTTTTAGTCTTGGGTCTTGATTCTTTTCTCCGACCTCTGCAATCCTGCCGTCGATAATAAGCACATCGCATTTTTTATCGACCTTGTTTGCAGGGTCTATCACCCGACCGTTTCTTATGAAAAGCTCAAAGCTCATAATTCACGTCAAAACATTCGATAATCACTCATCAATAATCATTTTTCTTGTGCTGCCGCCTGGTTGACTAAGAACAGCACGGCCATTCTGACGGCCAAGCCATTTTTAACCTGCTCTAATATAACGCTGTTCTGCCCGTCGGCCACTTCACTTTCTATCTCGACACCTCTGTTTATCGGGCCGGGATGCATAACCAGAATATCGGGTTTGGCCCTCTTCATACGCTCTACTGTCAGCCCGAAATAATGCGAGTATTCCCGCACCGAAGGAAAGGGATTGCCCCCGAGACGCTCGAACTGAACCCGAAGCATATTTATCACATCGACCTTTTCAACGACCTCATCGAGCGAATAGCTGATGCTGACAGGCAGTCGGCCTGTCAGCGTCGGCACAAGTGTAGGCGGACCGACAAATATCACTTCAGCTCCCAGCTTGCTCATCGCCCACATATTACTGCTGGCAACGCGAGAGTGCACAACGTCACCGACTATCGCTATCTTCAAACCCTCAAGGCTGCCTCTGATTTTACGAATGGTATAGACGTCCAAAAGCCCCTGTGTCGGATGCTCACAATAACCATCCCCGGCATTAATCACACAGGCTTTGATGCTTCTGCTGAGAAATTTGGCTGCACCGGCAGCGCTGTGTCGAATCACAACAATATCAATCCCCATAGCTTCCAGATTCCGGGCAGTATCCAGTAACGTCTCGCCCTTGCTCACCGAGCTGGTTTTCTCCGTAAATTCAATAATATCCGCACTCAATCGGCTTGCCGCCAGGGCAAAACTGTTTCGTGTCCGTGTGCTGTCTTCGAAAAACAAATTCACTACAACTTTGCCGCGCAAAGCCGGCGCCTTCTTCACCGCCCGCCTGCTTATCTGCTCAAACCCCTCCGCCGTCTCAAGAATATACGTAATCTCCTCGGCGTTTAGCTCACGTAAGCCCAGCAAATGCTTGTGTTTCCACTCGAATTGTTTACCTTTTCTTATTAGCGCCATAATTCAGTATATGAGTATATGAGTTTATGCGTATATGCGTTGACTCATCTACTCATTCACTCGATAACCACTTCATCTTTTCCATCCGATTCGACAAGATTAACCTGCACTAATTGGCCGGGTGCAGCATCGCTTTTGTAACCGGCGTAATCGGCCTGTATCGGAAACTCCCTGCCGATTCTGTCAACAAGCACCGCCAGTCTGATTGCCTTTGGTCTGCCCAAATCTATCATCGCATCCATCGCCGCCCGCGCGGACCGGCCGGTATACAACACATCATCAACCAGGACAATAATCTTATCGTCAATATCGAACCCGATTTCAGTAGTTCGCACCTGCGGCTGCGCCGAACTTTGCGGCGAATTCAAATCATCCCGATAAAGTGTAATATCCAGCGTGCCGGATGGAACTTCTTTGCCTAATTTTTTCGATAGACGACTCGATAATCTCTGGGCGAGAATCTCGCCCCTGCTGCGAATCCCAACCGTTGCGATACCCAGTCCCTTGGGTTTTTCAGAAATAATACGACTTGTCAAATCATCGAGGATTTGCCCGATTTGTTCGGATTTCAGGATTACCTTCATATTTACAGACAACCTCTGCCAAAAAGGGGGACCCCATTTTGCGATAAGCTGCAAAATGCGAACCCAAGAACCAAATTCGAGTCAGAGTATAGCAACTAATCACGGTAATGGCAAGATTTCCACGAACTTTTCAATAAACTACTTTTTTCATTCATCTATATGCAAATTTTACATCCCTAATGGCAAAACCTGATAAGACTATTTATATTACGTCCTATAATGTTATAGACGTCCTTTTTATCGAAAAATACGGGCTTACTAATACTGAAAAATGCTGTATTGCAAGGAAATAACCAGGTATTTTTCTTGAAAAGAAAGTCGTTTTATGGTATTCTGATGGAAAGAGTTTAAGGTTAGCAAATGCAGCACATACTGTCTCTTTGCAGCCACGGAGTGGGCTGACTTAATAAACACTGGATTTTAGTATTACTTCCGGAGCGATGGGACAATGGTTAATTTTGCCGGCAGAAGAATAGACATACCGGCGGTGATAATCTGCGCAGCAATAATGCTGACACCTTTCAGGGGCATCGCTGCACCCAACGAGCTGCCCACCGCAAAACCGCTCCAGCCGCAAGCCCTGAACTACGCCGAGCTCTACCAGTTGAGACAGTTCGACCCCTCTTTAACCGGTTCCGGCGTCAAGTTCGCCATCATCTCCAGAAGCTTTACTTATACTGACGGAAAACCGCAAAACGATTACCGACCAAACGTCGAACACGATTGTTTCACAAACAAGCAATTCAACTTCAACGACCAGAACGAACTGCCGCCGGGCATCTCTCCACATTCGACAGCCGTCTGCTCTATCCTCCTCGGCGAGGACCCAAATGCCTTTAATCAGAACGTAGGACAATTCAGCTATCAGGGCACTGCACCACAGGCCCAAGCCGACATCTATGAATTTTGGCATTTCTTAATCAATAACGTATTTCCTCTTTCTGCGCCTGATGCCGACATTCTTACCGCCAGCTTCGGCACGCAGTTCGAAGATTGGTGGACAAGGGGCCTCGAAGCAATGGCCGAACATCACGGCCTTATTGTTGTCGCCGGAATAGGGAACGGCCTCGAAGCCTGCGACCCACTCCTTTACCCCGGCGCCGCAGCAAACGCCATTGGTGTCGGCGTAGTTGATTCCCTAAACACAATCAACATCGCAACCAATCTGCAAAGCTTTTCGCTGGCCTACCCGCAGCATTCGAGTTTCGGCCCAACCACCGATGCCCGATGCAAGCCCGACATCGTTACCGCCGGTAACTGCCTCGCCGCCGCAAACGAGCCTGATACTTACGAACCGACCGGAAGCTGGTCGAGTTTCTCAACGCCGCTGGTGGCAGGGACAATAGGACTGCTTGTTCAAAGAGCAAATCTCGACCCGGACTTAACTGCCGCTCTTGACCCTAACGGCGGCAACTGCGTCATAAAAGCCATCCTGCTCAATTCCGCAACCAAACTGCCATTCTGGCACAAGGGACTGCTCAAAACC
The DNA here is from genome assembly GCA_964564845.1 of uncultured Pirellulales bacterium. Lineage (GTDB taxonomy): Bacteria > Planctomycetota > Phycisphaerae > Sedimentisphaerales > Anaerobacaceae > CAYXPG01. Next base: position 14,690 of record CAZMCN010000025.1, read on the forward strand.
GACGACGACCATTCCGTCCCGCTCGATTACGTCCAGGGAGCGGGAATGCTAAATGCCACAGCTGCATACAGGCATTTAATTGCAGGCCAAAACAGGCCCGGCAGCGCCCCGGCAGCCGGCTGGGACCTGAACCTCCTGCAGGAAAATCAAGCTTCAGAAAACATATACGAAATCACGCTCACAGAACCTGCAGACAAATTTATCACCGCAACGATTGTCTGGAACAAGCACTACAGCAGCGTTTATCCTTTTGAACCAATACCCGAAAAAGATGCTAACCTCCGGCTCGAACTCTGGGCGGTTGACTCCAACGACCCCCAGAGTAACTATCTGCTCGATTACAGTGACAGCAACACCGACAATCTTGAGCACATTTACTGCCGTGCCGACGCCAACTATACCAATTACGAAATCATTGTTACATACAGCAGCACCTCCGACAATTTAACCCAGCGTTATGGCCTGGCCTGGAACGCAGAAAGCTCTCAGAACAACGACAGTAGCTTCTGGTATGACATGAATGCCGACGGCAATATCAATGATTCGGATTCTGATATTCTGCTCAACAATTGGCTGCTCAGCGGTATTTCGCCTGATGCTTATCTAATTGGCGACATCAATTCTGACGGTGCAATTGACATCAAAGATTGGCAAATGCTTGAAATCCGAAAGATAGCCGAACAACCCGACAAATAAAACACCACTCTTTTGCACCAGTTGTCATTCCGCAAAGGCACTATAAGACACAAGACCAAAGAGGCGGGGAATTTCGAATCATTTGCGCGGGTAAAAATGTACGTGATTTTTGAGATAAATTTTTAAAATTTGAGGGATTTTGGGGGAAGTTTCAGCAATTTCGAGGGCAAATCTCTGCTGGCGGCTTAAAAGGAGAGATGAGGGGGTTAGGTTGTAACGATTGGGTAGAATGGGTAAGAAAAAAAGTGAGAAAAAGTGCAAAAAAATGCCAAAAAATGCGCTTTTTTGCGCACTTTTATTTCTTAGTTGGTAGTTCGTGGTTCATTGTTCATTGTTCGTGGTTCATTGTTCATTGTTTGTGGCTCATTGTTCATTGTTTGTGGCTCGTGAACAGTCCGCCTTCGCTCAAATCTACGGCGGATCTTCGATATTTAGTTGAACGAAATATGACCGGACACTTTTAATTCTCTCAATGATATTATAACCTATTTTGTCTTCAACTCAAAGTGAAAAAGATAAACGTCCCCTATTATTCCTATTCCTTTTCCTTGTACCACTTTTTTCGGCATACCTGCGCGTTCGATTCGAACCATTTGCACAGGCATTTTAAGACGTTAGTCGCTGGTATCTGGTATCTCGTAAAGCGTGAATAGTGAATCTCCGCAGGATGCCTTACGGCAGAGCCGTGAAGGTGGAAGACAAGGGGTCAGGGGTAAGTAGAGAAGTTGGTTGACAGGAATTGCGGTTTTGGGTTACTATTAACCGCGGATTTCGCTGATTACACAGTTTTTTTAAGAAGAGAATTTGAAAGAAAATGCGGGGTTTGAAATTGGATAAAAAGGAACTTGCCCCGCCGAGACGGGGCAAGTTGTCCGCGCGACTTGCGCTTGTTATGACAAGCACGCAACCACGGACCAGTTACAATGCATAAATTAATACCAGATAAGGTGGAGAGTCGTCAAGAAAAAATATAAAAAATTTAAGGAGTGGAGAAATGAAATCTTACACACTGGGGTTGGATATCGGCTCAAGAAGTATCGGCTGGGCGTTGGTTGATGGAGAAAAAAAGAAAGCTATCGTAGATATCGGTGTTAGGGTTTTTCCTGAGGGCGTCGATAGAGATACCAAAGGACTGGAGAAATCCAAAAACGCTAACCGCAGAGAAGCCAGGGGAGCAAGGAGAATGCACAGGCGCAGACACCTTAGAAGCGATAAGCTTGTAAAGAGCCTTCAATCGGCAGGGCTACTACCCAACAAGAGAGAAGATTTAAAGGAGCTGCTACAAAAAGAGCCGTATCACTTAAGAGCTAAAGGATTGGATGATAAACTTGAACAGTATGAATTTGGGCGGGTTCTTTATCACGTAAACCAACGCAGGGGATTTAAGAGTAACCGAAAGACAGGGGCAAGCAGCGAAAATAACAAGGTTGCAAAAGAGGCAGGAGAGCTTAAACAAAGGATAGAGCAGGCAGGCTGCCGGACATTGGGAGAGTATTTTGCAAGTATAAATCCGGAGCAGAACCGTATCCGTGCGCAATATACATTCCGAACGATGTACGAGAAGGAATTTGATTTGCTCTGGGAAAAACAGTCCGAATATTATCCGGATATACTTACAGAAGAATTAGGGGAGAAGCTTAGAAATGAGGTCATATTCTATCAGCGGCCTCTGAAGCCGACAGATGAATTGATTGGTGGATGTGATTTGGAAGAAGGTGAAAAGCGATGTCCACGAGGCGACTGGTATGCGAGACGGTTTCGGATTTTACAGGATGTTAATAATCTGAAGATACAAAATCCTGACGGCAAAGTGGAGTCTTTAACAGATGAGCAGCGCCAGCTTGTTTTAAGCGAACTCTTTAAGAGCAAAGAGGTTTTGTTTGCAAGGCTCAGAAAAGTTTTGGGTCTTATGGAGACACAGGAATTTAATGCGGAATATGAGATAGACGAAAAAGGCAAAAAGAGAGAGAAGCTGAAAGGCGATGAATTCGGCGCCTCGATGCGAAGCAAAAAAATATTCGGCCCTAAGGTGTGGGATTCGATGGACGAGCCAGAAAAGATTAAACTTAACGAGTGGTTAGTTGATCTGGATGACGACGAGCTTATAGAGAAGCTGGTAAGTGAATACAACTTCAGCGATGAACAGACAGATAGGGTTTTGAAAATATCGCTGCCACAGAGATATATGCGTTTCTCTCGTAAAGCACTCAGGAAACTTCTGCCTTTGATGGAGGCCGGCAAGCGAACAGATCAGGCATTGGATGAGATTTATCCCGACAGGGTTAGGCGTGAAGAATGGGGGACAAAAGACAAGCTGGATTTGCCGGAAGATTTACGAAACCCAATTGTCAACAAGGCATTGTTTGAGGTTCGTAAGGTTGTGAATGCGGTAGCAAGAGAATACGGCAAGCCAGCGAAGATAAAGATAGAGATGGCGCGTGATGTTAAGGGTAATTCCAAAGAAAGAATAGAGCTTCAGTATAAGATGTGGGAAAACAAAAAGAGGAATGAGCAGGCACGTAAGCGACTGATAGAAGATATGAATATTCGTAATCCGAGCAGGGACGATGTAATCAAATATAATTTGTGGGAGGAATGTGAGCATATTTGTGTTTATACGGGTAAAAATATTTCTCAATCGGCATTGTTCGGGCCGAACCCGGAGTATCAAATCGAGCATATACTGCCTTATGACAGGAGCCTAGATGACAGCTATATGAACAAGACCTTATGTGAGGTACGGGAGAACATTCAAGTCAAAGGTAATAAGACGCCCTATGAAGCGTACAACAGTGCCCCTGAAAAATACGAGGAAATAAAGCAAAGGATAAAAGTTCTGCCGTGGCCTAAGAGAAAGAAGTTTTCGCAAGAAGAAATAGAGCTTGATAAGGTAATTGAAAGGGAGCTTAATGACACAAGGTATATTTGCAGAGAGGTTGTTAAGTATCTAAAACAGATTTGCAGTAATGTTCAGGGGACGAGGGGTAAGGTTACATCGGAGCTTCGGCATCAGTGGGGGTTGGATAGTATTCTTGATTTGAGTGGTTTTGATATGAAGAATCGAGATGACCATCGTCATCACGCAATAGATGCGGCTGTGGCGGCAGTTACCAAAAATGAGCATTTGAGAAGATTGGCTAAGAGCAAGTATTCACAAACGGGAGGCGGTTTTGAGCAGCCATGGCCGGACTTCAGAGAAGAATTAGAAGAGAAGGTAAAGCATATAAATGTGTCGCATCGGGCCAGTCGCAAGGCGAGGGGGCAACTGCACGAGGAGACCAATTATGGTCCAACCGGCCTTAAGGACGAAAAGGGACAGGACATTTACGTATATCGGAAGCCGCTGGATGCTCTGACCATACCAATGGTTGAAAAAATCGTAGATGAGACAGTTCGAGACGTTGTAAAAAATCGTCTGAGGGAAAAAGGAATAGAGCCAGACAGCGGCGAAAGAAAAATACCCAAAGAGGTCTGGAAAGAGCCTTTGTATATGAAAACCACAAAAAGCAATAAAAAGGTTCCGATTAAGAAGGTTCGAATTCAGGATGTATTTAACAGAATGATTTTGCTAAATGATAAGGATGGAAAGACGTATCGTGCTGTCGCACCTGGCAGTAACCATCATATTGAGATATTCGAGTATACTGACGGCAAACGCACAGGCAGCAGAGGCGGTGAAGTTGTAACGATGTTTGAGGCGGTACGACGGAAAAAAGACGGAGAGCCGATTGTCAAAAGAGATTATGGTGATGGTAAAAGATTTGTCTGCTCATTATCGATAAACGAGATGTTTATGCTGGATATCGGTGATGGAAATATGGAGCTTCACAGGGTGCAAAAAATAAGCCAGTCCGGTAACAACAAAATAATTGTTTTCAGGCCGCATACATATGCTGGAGTATTAAAAGACTCCGACAAACCACCTCTAATACAGAGAAGAGCGCCAAATACGTTAAAGGGCCATAAGGTAACTGTCGATATGCTCGGCAGGGTACATTTGGCCAATG
>CAZMCN010000026.1:0-19181 GCA_964564845.1 uncultured Pirellulales bacterium
CTTCGACCACCGTGGATGGGACGGCCGAATTGACGATGTCCGCCTGTATGACCATATATTATCACCTGGTGAGATACGGCTGCTTGCCGGTTTGTACAAGGCCTGGCAGCCCGAACCGGAAAATGGCGCCGAAGGTGTCAATGTGAACGTGGATATCAAGTGGACTGCGGGCAATCCATGGGTTACGCACAGCGTGTATTTAAGCAGCAATTGGAACGATGTGAACGAGCGTCAGTTAAGCGCCCGTAAGGCTACGGGCCTTACAGACCCAAACTGGAGTCCGTTAGGAGAGCTTCTCGCCGGCACGCTTTATCACTGGTGTGTAGATGAGACCGACAGCAACGGTACTTACCCAGGTGATATCTGGCAGTTCAAGACTGAAGACGTAAACGCTACAAACCCCTTTCCTGTTGATGGTGGCATAAATGTAGCCCTTGAGCCGGTGCTTAGCTGGTCGCCGGGATGCCCAGCAGCAGATTCCAATGGTCACGATGTGTACTTCGGCACCAATTACAACGCTGTGGCTGATGCCAATCATAACTCGGATGAGTTTTTAGGCAATTTCGATGTTAATTACTGTCGTCCTGATTGCCTCAAGGCGAGAACCACCTACTACTGGGCCGTCGATGAAATCAATGGCACGAATACCTGGCCGGGTGATATATGGAGCTTTACCACCGAGACGGAGGGCTATTACAAAGACATTTTTGTAGATGCCGGAATTTACATAGCCGACAGACCAAGTTACCTGTTACCTGCTGTGGCCTATCTGGGACTTGCAAATGAATATCTTGTTCTGGCAAGAAGCAACCCAACGCAGGATGACTACGACATACAGGATATGGTCTTTATCGGCGACGGCAATGATGATAACGGCCGACTGCTTTATCCTGACGGCGAACCAAGATTCCGTCTTCTTTATGTAAACGGCGGTTCCTCTACAGACCACGGTGGGTCGCTCGGTGAAAATGGTCGCCAAAGGATGAGGGATTTTTTTTACAGTGGAGGCAGCTATTCCGGCTCCTGTGCCGGCGCCTTTCTGTGCTCGACGGGTACGACTTCTGTGCCTGTTAAAGAAGAATACCTGCATATCTGGCCTGCACGATGTATGAGCAAGAGCTTAACGGCCTATGTTGGGATGGATATTCCCTCGAATTCGGCACTGCTTGACTATTACGATTTTGGCGGCGACCTCTATATTTCAGAAGTCAGACATCACGGCGGCCCCTGCGCTGACGAAAACAACAGTATTTACTGGGCTGAAGGCACTGAGATTCTTTCAATATTTGATTATCCTCCGCACGATTACCACAATAAAGTGAACACCTGGGCGTACAAGAAAGACGCCAACTCCGGTCGGCTTGCAGTAATTGCCTCTCACCCTGAAATTGTAACCGACGGGATGCCGGCAGATACAGCAGAGAGCGTAAGCTACGGTGAGCAGAGGGATTATACCGCAGCCGTCTGGCGGTACGCAATGGATGGTCTTGGAGACCCGGCCGTAAAGGCAACCCTACAAAATGGTGTTATGCGTCTGATGAACGATAACAGTACTGCCGGTCATGAAAAGGTCGGCGACAAACAGTATCATCATTTTACAGTTCAAATAGCTTCGGGGATGAAACTGACGATTACTTTAGATGGTCTTGATGAGGTTAACGACCTTGACCTTTTTGCCCGCAAGGATGATTTTGCCTTAAGAGGCGAGACCAGCCTTTACGAGGCGAGCAATACCTCAAGTCCCGATGAGACGCTAACCATAAACGACCCTTGTGCCGGGCTTTGGTACATAGGGGTTAAAGGTGTTAACACCGTTTCAACCACCCTTATGAGCTGGGGCCAGGATTATACAGGCAATCTTGGGCTGCTTAACGGCGTGGCCTATACAATTACAGCCGAGTGGCATATGCTGGGCGATTTTGTCGGGGATTACGGCGTGGACTCTGTGGATTTTTCTGTTTTGGCACTGAGCTGGCGGAAAGCACAGGGGCAGGCCGGATACGACCCTAATTGTGATATTAGTATCCCTGCCGATGATATAATTGACGAAAAGGACCTTGATGTATTCAGCGATAACTGGCTGGCAGGAAAATAACTAACTATTGCGATCTGATTTGTAAACTCAAGGGCTGTGAGCATAGTGCTTGCTGTCTTTTTTTCTCATCTAAAACTTTCCAATAATCACCCGGCAATAGGCGGGAGCTTGGGGCATATTTTTGGGGGCAAAGCGATACTTTTTACCAAATATCGGCGGCTAAATATCCGATAGTAGAGCAGGTATAAATCCCGGTGAACACCGGCGCTATACAAACAGTTCATAAATTCGTTATGTCTTATAACTATGTCGCTAAAACGAAGAAAAAATGAAAATAACGTAAATTGCTCCGAAGATGAAAACAGCAGCAACAGCGATACTTCGCTGATTGAGCAGATAACGCCGTCAGCTCGGCAGATAAACTGCCTTGAAATTGAGCGGATAGCCAAAATTTGTGTCGAAAACATTCCGAAACTGGTCGGTGTGAGTTTTGCATCGCTGTACGTACTTGATGAAACAAATAACATTTTACATCTTCAGAAGTCCAATCATCCGTTTTTAATAAACAAGATAGTTTCGCTGAACCAGAATCCGCCGTCACCTATGGTTATGGCTGTCAGGAGTAAAGAGCTTATTTTGATTGGGGACATCAACACGCATAAACGGCCTATAATCAAAAAATCGCAGCGTGCTTTTGCCGAGAATTACAAGACCAACAACTGCGCAATCTTTCCTCTTATTTGCCAGAACAGGGTGGTTGGTGTGCTGAATTTATCGGACAAGATGGAAGGCGTCGGCCTGAATTGTGAAGATATTGCTCTGGTGGAGTTATTCAGCCAGCTGGTTGGCGCGTCGATCGGCAATATAAAGTTGTTCGAGAAGATACAGCGTCAGGCCACGACGGACGGCCTAACCGGTCTTGCGAACCATAGAACGTTTTATGAAATTCTCGAAAGGGAACTGTGGCGCTGCCGACGATACGGCGGACAAATATCTCTGATTATGATTGACATCGATAATCTTAAAAAGATAAACGATACGTACGGGCATCGGGTCGGCGACAAGGTAATAAAGGAAATCAGCAGAAGAATAAGAGAATGCATCCGCCAAATCGATACAGCGGCGCGCTACGGCGGTGATGAATTTGCGGTCATTTTGCCTAATACATCCCTGAGAGATGCAACAGTCGCAGCGGAACGTATGGTTGATGTAGTTGCAAATTCGCGGGTAACCTGGGACAAAGAGCAAATAGAGTTGTCGATAAGCGTTGGACTCGGTCAATATGATGCTGAAAGCAGTCCGGAAGATATTACGAGCCGGTCCGATGAGGCGCTATACTCTGCTAAACAGGCGGGCAAGAATACATTTAGAATCTTCCAAGGCTCCAAAAAATAGAGAGTCTTTGATTGTGGTCAGGGCACTAAATATAACAGGGCAAAAGAAAACCCCGGCTCTGGGGCCGGGGCCGAACACAAGTCATCTATATTCGTTTAACGATTTTTTACCACTCGTTTTCGTTGCTTTCTGTCTCTCTTGGATGAGCGTTTTCATAAACCTCTTTAAGTTTTCCGGTAGTAAGATGCGTATAGACCTGAGTAGTTGAAAGCGACTGATGCCCAAGGAGCTCCTGAACGCTTCTTAAATCGGCACCATTGTTTAACATATGCGTTGCAAAGCTGTGCCGTAAAGTGTGGGGGCTGATAGCCGGGTCAAGGCCTGCCATTTTCAAGTACTTGTCCATTTTACGCCTTACACTCCTGGTGCTGAGTCGTCTTCCGTGCTTGTTGACGAACAGAACCTTCGAATCAAAGTTGCTGTTGCTTTGCGCCCTTTTATTTCTAAACTCCATATAATACTGAATAACCTGCAAAGCAGATGAGCCTATTGGAGCAATTCTCTCCTTTTTGCCTTTGCCTCTGATGTGCACCACTTCACCGAGAAAATCCACATCATCCATATTCAAAGCAACAAGCTCACTGACTCTTATTCCCGTGCTGTAAAGAGTTTCCATAATTGCCCTGTCTCTGGCACCGAGCCAGTTGTCCATAGGCGGCGTTTCGAGCAATCTGCTGACTTGCTCATATTCGAGGAACCTCGGCAGTTTCTTTTCCTGTCTGGGCGTTCTGACGGCCATAACCGGATTAGAGCTGATGTGATTTCTTTTCACGAGAAACTTGTAAAAGCTTCGCAGAGTAGCAAGTTTACGGGCAATTGTTGATTTGGAATATTGTCTCTCATTCAGAAGAGCCAGATACCCTCTTACAGTATTGACATCAGTGGAAATAAGTAACTGGTCAATCTTAGGGGCGGTGTGTGTGGCAACAGTTGCAGCCGAAGCAGTTTCTGCTGAAGTAATCGGTTCCAGTGAAGCCGGCTCAGAAGATGGATGATCGCTTTGAGAAGTACTCAACAGATACTCGGCAAACTGACTGAGGTCGGCACCATAACATTTGGCGGTATGTTCAGAGAAACGCTTTTCATAACTTAAGTAATTCAGAAACTCCTGGATAATCACACTATTTTCCATAATCTACCTACCTTTTAATCTTACTGGCTGCCCCGCGTTGGGTAAGCTGACAAAAAAAGCATCTGTTCATCACGGGGTCAAACAAATTCAATATATATTAATCGCTTTCGCTATCGATGTTAGTTGTCGAGAGCGACTGCACATTAGTACTTTCGTGTAAAAGTTTGTCGGCCTGACCAATAAGTGACTGGGTAAGCTTGAAGCTGAGAACAGCTGCGTCAAACCAGTCAAAATTTGTGCATTTATCCTTTGCCTGCTCAACTAAAGTGTCGAGGAGTTTATCTTCACAGCCGCTGTCATAACGAAATATGAACTTCTCAGCGCCTTTATTTAAAACAAGTTGTCTCTTTGTTCTTTTCATTGATATCCGTGATTCAGAACACACCGAAAGTTCCTTCTTGCTTCAAGCCGATTTCAGCCCAAGACAAAGAGCACAAAAATGCTCACACAAATGCCTATATCCTTTATCGGTCTATAATCAGCCGGCTAAAGTTGAATCTCAGATTTTCCCAGAAAATGCGATAAAATCGACACTTTAGGAAATACTACAAGAGTTTTATCGGCCAATAAGTCCCCCATCTTTATAAATTGGAGGCGGCATTAAGAAATTATGGCAAATTTTATACAAATTTATTTGCCAAGTCGGTACACAATGTATTGCGACTTGTTTCTAATTTGCTTTGAAAAAGAGTACTCCATCTCTTTGTTCGGTGTCAATATCACCCCGGTTTTGGAGATGACCGAGATATTTTAATGCCTCATTGCGGTGTAGGTTGAGGCTGGCACAAATATCCTTCAGTGAACAAGGCCTGCGTTTCAGCATTGATAACAAGGTTTCTACTTTGTGATTTTGTCCAAAATGCAGTTCTGATACGCCATGGTCTGCATTTTCGATACCACCAGGGCGTTGTGAAAAATCGGTTACCACTTCAACTTCACAGCTTTGACCAAGCCGGGCGGCTATGGTCTGCATCCTTTCAGCATCCAATTTTTTTATGCCGGACTCGGCAGTCGGCCGCACAGCCGTATTGAGCTGGACCTTGTCCGGACGAATTTTCTCTACGGCATCTTTGATTTTCTCAACTGCATCGGCAGTGGTGTTGAGTCCCTCGACAAGAAATACCTCAAGCCATATCAGGCCGGTATAGTCTTTTCGAAATGCGCATAAGCCTGAAATCAGTCTTTCAATACTGATATCGCCGTGCGGGCGATTTACCTTTTCAAACGTCTGTGTGTCACCGGCATCCAGAGAAGGCATCACTACATCGGCCTTTGCACAATCGGCCCGCACATCTTCTCTGTACAAAAGTGTTCCATTGGTCAGTATGGCCAGAGGAATATTAGTAATTTTCTTTATGCCGTCTATAAATTCAGCAAGCCGAGAGTTGAGAGTCGGCTCACCAGAGCCGCTAATAGTAATAAAATCGGCTTTCATGCCCTGGGCTAATCTCTCCTTTAGTTCGTCCAAAACCGTCTTTACAGGGAGGTAGTCTCTTCGCTCGACGGTTTTTTCGGTTGTTCTACCGAGCTGGCAATAGACACAGTCGAGGCTGCAGGTCTTGAAAGGCACAATATCGACACCAAGACTTAGCCCCAATCTTCGTGAAGGAACCGGCCCAAATAGATATTTTTCTTCTTCAGCCACTTTTTTAACTTCGGACGATTTGGAATATTTCTCTGCAGACTTTGAGCAAATCTTCGAGCCAGTCAAGAGGCATAATGCAGGCGGCGTCTGATTTGGCCTTTTGCGGCTCGGGATGTACTTCAATAAAAAGGCCGTTGGTTCCGGCAGCAACTGCAGCTTTTGCAAGCAACGGCGACATTTCCCTGCGTCCTGCGGTTGCATTTCCGAGACCTCCCGGCTGCTGCGTGCTGTGCGTTGCATCAAAAACAACCGGACAACCCAATTTCTTCATAGTTTCGATAGCTGTCATATCATTCACCAGTCGATTGTATCCGAAAAAGGTTCCGCGCTCTGTGAGAATTATTTTTTCATTTCCACAGGTACGAATTTTCTCAACGACATTTTTCATTTCAGAAGGCGAGAGGAACTGGCCTTTTTTTACATTTACAGGTTTTGAGGTTTTTGCACAGGCACAAAGCAGGTCGGTCTGCCGGCAGAGAAAAGCCGGTACCTGAAGACAATCCACCGCCTCGCCGGCTACTGCCGCCTGGTCCGGCTCGTGTACATCAGTCATAACAGGCAAATCAGTCTCACGGCGGACCTGCGCAAGAATTTTTAGTCCCTCCTGCAGACCTGGGCCGCGAAAACTGGAAATGCTGGAGCGATTGGCCTTGTCGAAACTGGCCTTAAAAATCATTCCGACACCTACCCTGCCGCCAATTTCAACAAGCCGATTTGCAATATCCAGACAAAGCTCTCTGCTTTCAATAACACAGGGGCCGGCCATCACAAATAAAGGTGCGTCCAAACCAATTTCGACAGGCTTTGAAACAGAGGATAAACTGCTTTTGCCGCTCTGGTCCCCACCGCCGATTTTGAAATTTACTTTACTCATGCCTCGCCTCCAATAGCGTATAGCGTATAGCGTATAGCGTATAGCGTATAGTTTTATCTGGCTATATGCTGTTGCTTTATTTTAATGCTCTTAGAATTCGGGTTCTTATTCCTGCCGGTCTGGCCCCTTCCGGCACGAGGCAATTAACCGCCTTTGGAATCACCTTAATCTGTACCGGCAAAGGCGGCCCGGGGTCGCCGTCAATTTCAGTCTCGACATCAGAGCTATCGGAAGTGACGGTTATGCTTTTACCCTGCCGATAAATAACGTTACGACTGTCGGCGTGATGCTTGAGGATAGTCAACACAGACTGCTTTAACAATCGCAGCTGAGATGCACATTTATAAACACAGACATCCAGCAGGCCGTCAGACAAATCGGCATAGTGTAATATCTGAAGTCCCATTGCATATCTTGAGATATTTCCGACAAAAATCAATCCTCTGTCGTTAAAAATTTCTTCCCCGTCCACTTCTACCTTCATCGGGTCAAATTTATAGTTCCAGAACGTTCTCCATATCGGCCAAAAATAATCAAAGTGACTGATATGTCCTCTTCGCTGTTCGCTAACGCTTTTCACGACCTTGCCGTCAAAACCAAACCCTGCTACAGAGGTAAAACATTTACCATTTATATTTCCGAGGTCGAGAAGCCGGGTGTAACCTGCTTGAAAGGTTTTTATCGTCGTTTGAATTTTTTCATCAAAACCCAATTCGTTTGCGAGCAGATTTTCTGTTCCGCTGGGCACAATTAGTAACGGCTTGTTACTTCCTTCCAGGCCATGTGCAATTTCTCTGACGGTGCCATCGCCGCCGACAACAACAACGGCTGCGCAGTCATAATCAACAGCGGCTTCGGTGGCCAATTCGCAGGCATTGTCCAAGGAGGCGGTCAAGCCGACCCTGACTTTGAAACCTCTTCTGAGAAGATATTGTTCAAACTGCCGTCCGGCCAATCTGCCGCTGCTCGCACCTGACCTGGGATTTACAATATAAGCGATATAACCGTCACCTGGTTTCATCAATGCTACTCCAAGCTTTTTTGGCGGAGTTTCTCAGCCATCAGGACTGCATAACCTTGTGGGATGTGTGGCAGAACCGCCAGTCCCAAACTTTTCTGCAAATCAATAATACTTTTGTCATCAGGCCCTTCAATCTCCACAAAACTACCCAGCAAAGGCAGATGGTCCAAAGCAACTACACAGTTACCAAGCTTCCAGATTCGTCGTTTCTTTTCAAATTCGAGCACTTTCTCATATCCAAGCGCCAAAAGCAACCTCCGGGTTGAATCGGCGTCTGCGAGCTCAATTTCAATTTCCCGCCTTTTCTTGAATTTATCTTTTTCTCTTGGGCCTTTATAAGTCAAAAATACTTTTTCCCGCTTTTCTGTTATCTGCCGCCGCAGCCTAATGCATCTGTCGGTTTTTATCAATTTTGCATCGGCATTATCAAAATAATAATCTTTCTGTAATTGCTCTTGTAAAAATTCAGCATCGAGCCGAGTCAGACGCCCTTCTATTTCCTCGGTCGAATCAACCTTTATTTTTGCTTCAATTTCAACTGTCATCAGCAAATAATCCGGTATAGCTAAATCACAATATTTACCAGCCGAGATTTAACAACGATAATTCTTCTTGGTTCTTTTCCGGCCATAGCGGCAATTACCTTCTCGCTGCTTAACACCTTTTGCTTAATCTCTTCTTCGTCCGCATCGGCGGAAACTACTATCCTGCATTTTATTTTGCCATTGAGCTGAACGGCCAGTTCAATCTCTTTTTCCTTGATAAGCTCCTGGTCATACTCGGGCCAGGGTTCGTAAGCTAAAGAATCGGTATGTCCCAGTTTTACCCAAAGCTCTTCGGCGATATGAGGTGCAAAGGGTGAAAGAATCAGGACGAATTTCTCAATTATCCATTTGGGACGAATTTTTTGTTTGATGAGGTGATTAAGAAAAATCATCATCGCACTTATGGCCGTATTAAAACTGAAGCTTTCAATATCATCACCTACTTTTTTAATCGTCTGATTCAACAGCCGCAATGTCGTCTCGTGGGCATCAGCTTCTCTTACTGCCTCGACAAGTTCGCCGGTTTCTTCATCAATCACCATTCTCCAGGCCCTCTGCAGGAACCGGTGCACACCCTCAACGCCCTGCATATTCCAGGGTTTGATAGCTTCCAGAGGCCCCATAAACATTTCATAAAGCCGCATCGAATCGGCACCAAAATCGGCGATAACCTTATCGGGATTGACGACATTGCCGCGGGACTTGCTCATCTTCTGGCCGTCTTCGCCAAGTATCATTCCCTGATTGACAAGTTTATAAAACGGCTCTTTGGTGCTGACATAGCCCAAGTCATATAGAAACTTATGCCAGAAGCGTGAGTACAAAAGATGCAGCACGGCGTGTTCAGCGCCGCCGATATACAAATCAACTCCCTTCGGAGCCATCCAGTATTTTTCTTTTTCGCTGTCCCAGGCCTGCTGATTATTATGCGGGTCGAGGTATCGCAGATAGTACCAGCAGCTGCCGGCCCATTGAGGCATTGTGTTTGTCTCACGTTTGGCTGTGGCGCCATCGGGCAAAGTAACATTGACCCAATCGTGGGCACTTGCCAACGGCGGCTCACCCATCCCGCCGGGCTTATAGTTTTCAACCACCGGCAGCTCCAAAGGCAAATCTTCTTCGCTCAGCGCGACAATTCTGCCGTCTTCTGTATGGAGAATTGGAAAGGGTTCTCCCCAATAACGCTGCCTGCTGAAGAGCCAGTCGCGCAGTTTATAGTTAACAGCTTTTCTGCCAAGGCCTTTTTCACCGAGCCAGTTTGTAATTTGCTCTTTGAATTCGGCGGTTGTCAGCCCGTCGAACTGTCCGGAGTTAATCGCCTTGCCGTCGCCGATGAAGCATAACTTGCCTTGCTTGACTAATTTGGCTTGTTCACTATCTTGCGGTTCAACAACCGGGATGATTGGCAGGCCGAATTTTTTAGCAAATTCAAAGTCCCTTTCGTCGTGAGCCGGAACCGCCATAATTGCACCGGTGCCGTAGCTTATTAAAACGTAATCGCTGAGCCAGATAGGGATTTTTTCGCCGTTGACCGGATTTATGGCGAAAGCTCCGGTGAAAACACCGGTTTTTTGTTTTGCCAAATCTGTTCTGTCCAAATCACTCTTCCGTGCCGCCTGCCGGCGATAAACCTCCACAGCCTGCTTTTTGTCATCGGTCGTAATAACGTCAACAAGTTTGTGCTCAGGAGCCATAACCATATAAGTTGCGCCGAAGAGGGTATCCGGGCGAGTGGTAAAGACGCGAATGATTTCATCGAAGCGGTCAATTTTGAAATCAACGTCGGCTCCGACGCTCTTGCCAATCCAGTCGGTCTGCAGTTTTTTTATAGATTCAGGCCAATCCACTTCGCTTAATTCGCTAAGGAGTCTCTCAGCATATCTTGTTATTCTCAGCATCCACTGCCTCATCGGCTTTCTGATAACCGGATGGCTACCGCGCTCACTCACTCCACCCACGACTTCTTCATTTGCCAGGACAGTCCCCAAGGCCGGGCACCAGTTGACGGGCACTTCGTCTTCGTAAGCCAGGCGGTTATCGCCTATAAACTTTCGCTTTTCGGCCTGGCTTAAACCATCCGGAATCGGCAACTGTTCTATTGGTTTTGCCCTCTGCTCGGCCCGGTCAAAATAGCTGTTGAAAAACTTCAGGAAAATCCACTGGGTCCACCTGTAATAATTCGGGTCGGTGGTATTTACTTCCCGGTCCCAGTCATAGCTGAAACCCAGTGATTTGGTTTGCCGACGCATACCATCGATGTTTTTTTGCGTGGTTGTTGCAGGATGTGTGCCGGTCTCGACGGCATACTGCTCTGCCGGCAGACCGAATGCATCCCAGCCAAAAGGGTGCAGGACATTGAATCCCCTCATTCGTTTATAGCGGGCGACTATGTCGCTTGCCGTATAACTTAGCGGATGACCAACGTGCAGGCCTTGCGCGCTGGGGTAGGGAAACATATCCAGCACATAATATTTGGGTTTGGAATCATCACAGTCATTTGCCTTAAACGTCTTGTGCTTTTGCCAGAACTGCTGCCACTTCTTCTCAATCTCACTAAACTTATAAGAACCTTTTTTAGCACTCATTTATCCTTACCACTTCCTCATCAAAAGAATAAAAACAGGTAGAGGGGACTCTAATTGCGGGCCTGCCGTCATCTCTTAACTTGCCTGATTACTTATTTTACAACAGATTCGAACATAATTCTAACAAAAATATCGGTTATGCCGATATCAAGGAAAAAATTGTTTAGCCTGCCGTATTAAAAAAATTATAAAAAAACTGCAATATCGACCTTGCCGGCAAATTGCTGCCCGTCCCATAAAACTGTTTCTGACAAAAAGCTACGCAGACTCAAAAACCAAAATAGAAAAGAGCAGGTTGATTTCAAGACTATTTACCATATCAAATTTATTTTTGATTTTTTGCTTTTGGCGGTTTTTAGCTTATATTTTAAGTAATGAAAGGTGGTGAAAAGCAAGCTCAACTCCCTGAATTTTGCGGCCGGCATCTTTCTAAAGAAAGAGCAGACACCGCCTACATAATTGTTTGCAGTTCATCGAGGTGAATACCTGATAAACAGCAATGAATTGATGAGATTGGAAAAATAATGAAAGCTGTACAAAATACCCCCAATACTCTTAATGCATCAAAAACAAATGGAGACCACTTCTTCGGCGAGTTACTGGTCTCAAAGGGGCTAATAGCCCGCAGAGAATTAATCGAAGCACTAAACGAGCAGCGTGAGCACGGCGGTCGCCTCGGCGACGTACTGGTTAATCAGAAAAAGCTCAACGCCGAGGACATTACCCGCACCCTGGCCGAGCACCTGTCAATGGAATACGTCCGGCTCGACAATATTTCTGAAATAGATATAAATACTGCTCGAATCCTGCCTGAGAGCATTGCCAAGCGATTCTGTCTTCTGGCTATCGGCGAGGAAGAGGACAAAATTATCATTGCAATGGCAGACCCGCTCAACGTCATAGCAATAGATACAATCACGTTGAAGATAAAGCGTCAGATAAAAGTGGTGATTAGTTCTGCCGAGGAAATTAGCCGGGCCATAGAGGCAATTTTTCACGGTTCCGATGTCGAAGAACAACGGCTTCGCGACCTGGTAGAACTCGAAGTTGAGACCGAAGAGTCTCAGAAACAACAACAGGATGAGGGAGAAGAAGATATCAGCAGTGCAGCTACAAAGGCGCCTGTAATTCGTTTTGTTGACCTTCTGCTTAGTCATGCGGTCAAAAGCAGAGCAAGCGACATTCATATCGAACCGCAGGAAAAATCAATGACGATTCGTATGCGAGTGGACGGGATACTCCGTGAGATGGTTCCGCCGGCCCGGAAGATGCAGGCTGCTGTAATCACAAGAATCAAGATTCTTGCAAAAATGGACATTGCCGAGCGCAGGCTGCCCCAGGACGGCCGATTCAAAATGAAAGCCATCGGCAGAGATATAGATGTGCGTGTATCAATACTTCCGATAATATACGGCGAAAAAGTCGTGATGCGAATTCTGGATACGTCTGCGGTAAACCACAATCTGGACCAGCTCGGTTTCGAACCCGAACTTCTTGTGGAGTTTAAGAGCATATTGGCTCAACCACACGGTATTATAATTGTCACCGGGCCGACCGGCAGCGGCAAAAGCACCACTTTATACTCGGCACTGCAATACCTCAAAGACCCTACGAAAAACATTACGACGGTTGAAGACCCTGTTGAATATCGTCTTGCGGGGATTAACCAGACTCAGGTAAAGACCGAAATCAACCTCAATTTTGCGTCCTGCCTGCGCTCCATCCTAAGACAGGACCCGGACATAGTTTTAGTCGGTGAAATCAGAGACAAGGAAACGGTTGAGATTGCGATAAAGGCGTCTTTGACCGGCCATTTGGTGCTCAGCACGTTCCATACAAACGATGCACCCAGTGCAATAAGCAGACTGGTATATATGGGAGTGGAATCGTTTCTACTGGCTTCATCACTAAACTTAATCGTCGCTCAAAGACTGGTCAGAAAAATTTGTGACAACTGTAAAGAGCCTGTCGGTCTTAGTGAACAGGCCCTTAAGCATTTGAAGATTGACCCCGAAAAGGCAAGGGATGCTGTTTTTTACCATGGTCGGGGATGCAAAAACTGTGCAGAAACAGGGTATTTCGGGAGACTACCGATATTTGAATTCTTGGTTATGGACAGCGATTTCCGTGAAAAACTCATTGAACGCGCAAGTGAATCGGAAATAAGAGCGATGGCACGACAAAAAGGATACGGCGGACTGCTTGAGAGCGGTGTAAATAAGGCCCTGCAGGGCTTAACCACCGCTGAGGAAGTGCTGAGAGTAGCATTCACAGAAAATGTTAAAGATTAACAATCACAAGAAATAATAATTACTGTAAAGACTGTCTGAAACAGTAAATCTTCAACCAGAGCAGCGTAAAGGGGGAAATGGGTTTCGGGTATATTAGGGACTCCATTTCGCAATAAGTCGCAAAATGGGAACTTTTAAAGTAACGGTTTCTTATAAGCTGACGATTCATTTTTTTCTAAACCGAAGGTTTTTAGGCGCCGATTAAGAAAGCGGATAAAAGGTGTAAATCAACAGATTTACTTCTCAACAATTGAAGCGCAAAAATACAGTTTTTGGCTTTTTCCTGAGATGAGCTATTAAATGAAAAACTACAATTATATTGCTCGTGATGTATCAGGGGCTCAAAAGCAGGGATTTCTACAGGCGATTTCCTCCAACGATGTTCTTAGCTGGCTTCGTGAGCAGGGTTTTACTCCGGTCTCTATCAATGAAATTACCACGGCAGCCAACAAAGCCAAGGTAAAATCACGCCGAAAACGCATTAAATCAGCAGAACTGGCGGCGTTGTGTTGGCAGTTGACTACAATGGTAGAGGGAGGAATTCCTATTACCGAAGCCTTAGAAGCCGTCTCGGAAGATATCGAGAATTCACATCTCCAGGACATTCTGAAAAAGGTGCTGGAAAAAGTGCTGAAAGGTCAGCCGTTTTCGGAAAGTCTCGCAGATTTTCCAAAGGTATTTGACCATCTTGCCTGTGCCATTGTGTTATCGGGTGAAACCGGCGGTAATCTTCCAGAAGCGCTTCACAGGGGCGCTCAGTATTTTGACACTCGCGATAAATTGAAGAAAAAAGTCCAGGCGGCAACGACCTATCCCACATTCGTATTATCATTTATCGTTCTGATAGTCATATTCATAATGGCTTTTATAATCCCGCGATTCCGCACGATATTTGACCAAATCGGGAGTGAGCTGCCCGCTTTCACACGGGCATTTATGGGGTTTTATGACATATTGCGATTCAACCTGCTCTATATTATCGGCTCATTAATCCTGTTAATCATTCTCGGGATTTCATGCTCGAAAACTAAAAAAGGCCATGAGCTATTGAGCAGAATTGTCCTTGGGCTGCCACTGCTCGGTATGGTATTCAGCCAGGCTTTTATTGCGATGTTCTCAAAGACAATGTCAATATTAGTTGCTTCCGGGGTTTCAGTGCTGGAAATATTCGATATTCTCAGTGAAATGACACGCAACGATATCATAAAAGACGCGATAAAACAATCCCGAGAGCGTATTGTCGAGGGCTCAAGCATCTCTTCCAGTATGGCTGCCACCGGCTTTTTCCCCAATATGCTAATCAAAATGGTACAAATCGGTGAACAAAGCGGCTCGATATCCCAGGTTCTGGAGAGGACCTCCAATTACTATGAACGCAAGGTAGATACAACCATAACAACTGTAATGAGTCTGCTTGAGCCAATAATGATTGTTACGGTTGGAGCGATTGTATTGGTCGTCGTTCTGGCACTGTATCTGCCCATATTTACGATGTCGGACATAAAAGGGTAGTGCAAGCCCCGAAATGGGAACCCTAAAATAAATAGTAATATAGTCGCCAATAAATTTGGTCGATTGTAATTATGATAAATTAAAGCTAACGGATGCCTGTTTTCGCAGGTATAAGCGGGACCCCATTTTGCAATAAGTCGCAAAATGGGAACCCAAAAGATAACTTCAAAACGTTTTTTAGGAGAAATTGAGATGGAAAGCAGAAAAGGTTTCACGCTAATTGAGCTGATGGTAGTGATTCTTATCGTCGGCATCCTGGCTGCAGTGGCCATTCCGATTCTGCGGGGTAGAATCGATGCTGCCAAGTGGTCGGAAGGCAAGGCGATGATAGGCAGCATCGCAACTGCCATAAGAGCCTACCATGCCGAGAAGGGCCCGACCGGGGCGGTCCCAACGACTCTTGCTCCGGCAGCTACCGGACTGGGCTTTGCGGCCGGTGACCTGACGGGCACCTACTTTGTTGACGCTGACTTTACTTTTAGCGTAACTAGTATGGACCCGTTGACGTTCACAGTTACCTGCACGCCGACTACTACCACTTTGGTCCCTGCTTCATATCAACTGAATCAGGCTGGTCAATGGACGCCGTAAAACAAAGAGGCATAATTGGGGGGCGGCAAATTCTCTGCCCCCCTTTACTGCTTCCGTTAGTGGTCAGTGGGCCGTCGGCATTGCTGTCGGCCTGAAGCTCTTGTATGATTCAAAACAAGGCTGTGAAGTAATTGAAGAACCACAAGCAAAATACTGATGGGGGGTTACTATTATTGAGTTGATGATAGTAATTGTTATTGTCGGCGTTCTGGCCTCGGTGGCTATCCCGATTTTACGCGGCCGAATCAACGAGGCCAAGTGGTCTGAAGGCAAGGCGATGATGGGCACTGTAGCCAGAGCCATACGTGCCTATCATGGAGAAAAAGGCCCAAGCGGCCAGCCGCCAACGAACTTTGGCATCAACACTACAGGGGTGGGCTTCAGGCCTGGCGACCTGGCAGGCAGCTACTTTATTGATGCCGATTTCACGTTCAACGTAACTTCAATGGACCCATTAATATACACGGTTACCTGCACGCCGACCACTACCAGTCTGCGCCCCGCATCATACACCCTAAACCAGGCAGGGACCTGGACTCCATAGACCCAAAAGGTGTTGTTGGAGCAGAAAAGCTCCTTATATATTTTATACGGCAAATACTACAGGGCTTACAAAGGTGAATGCTATACGAAAAAAACAAAACGCAGGTCTGACACTAATTGAGGTAATGATCGCGATGGTTGTTTTAGTTATTATTGCATTAGGTGCTTTGAGCTATCAATATTATGCAGCTTTGCATGCACGTGCAGCCTTAGCGCAAATGACGGCGAGCCGTACCGCACAATTGCTCGTGGATGATTGGAAGAGTGCGGGCGGTTCCGCAACATACAATCCTACAAACCTGAATCTGGGCTTTACAGATTCTGATTTGGATGGTGCCGATTACGAGATTACCGTGGACAATCTTCCAATGTACATGAACCTGTCATATAACAATATCGAACTTGATGATGAAGCACAGATAACACTGCGAAAAATAACCGTACGAGTTAACTGGCGTAATGACCATAGAATACCTACCGGGCGAGCAGAAGAAGAGGCCTCGATGGAGCTGTCCACTTACGTCAGGGTGGATGCCTCAAGTGGATAGGGACAAAATAATGCGATATAGATATAAATTATGTTCCGGTGTAACTTTAATTGAACTGGTTATTTCAATTGCAACTGCCTTAATTGTAGTGCTGGCGGCAGGTGTTCTGTTAGTTTCCGGTAACCGCTCGTGGATTAATACCTACAATTCTGCACATGAACAGATAAAAATTGATGCTCAGACGGTTATGCTCACATTTGGCAGCGTAGGAAGGAAAGCTAACCGCACAAACTATACGATATATAATAAAAGCGGACAAGGTTTTTACCCCGCTCTTCCGCAAACATCCGATCCGGAAGAGGTAATTTTCGGCGATGCTGTAGAGTTCCGGTATTGGGATGTTGAGCTTGACGCAGATGACAGTCACGGCCTGTTAGACACAACAAAGACTGCTACAGCCTATGCTCTGTTTTATATTGATGATAATCAGTTAAAAGTAGATTATGGCCCATATCCACCAGGAGCGGTACCTTCGGGTGGCGGCGTCAGAAACACCTCGAATATTACAACGACAGTTTTGGCTGAAAATGCAACCACCGACCCCAACACTGCCGGCGCCTTTAGCCATACAGCCATAAACGGGGCTGGGCGTGGATGCGTCAGAATCAAAACTACTCTAACAGACCCTAATGACCAAGAGAGCATCGATGTAATGACTTCTGTGATGATGCGGAATGTATGGCCTAAGTGAGTATAGAAAAGATACACAAGAAAAAAGGGTGATAAAATGAGAGCTGAGTGCAAATACAAATTCATACAACGACAGGGGTCGGTATTGGTATTAGTGGTCTTATCGATTGTTATCCTTACAGCTCTGGGACTTGGAATGTTGACCGTGGCTTACGGAGCCCGGTTAAATGCTATTCGAACTGCAAACAGAGCTATCGCGATGCTGGCTGCCGAAGCCGGATATGAAAAGGCTGTTTTCTGGCTGAGCCAACAACCGGATGTGGCATATATAATGAAGACCGGAGGCACTTATTCAGATTCACTGAGCTTCACAAACAGCTCGTGCGATTACGATGTTTCTTTCTTCTCTTACTTAGGTTCTCGGCCCGCTTATAAAATAACATCCACAGGTCGCTGCGGCAGTCCTGCCTTTAGTAAAACAGTAGATGTTATAATGCTCCAGCAGATAGGAGGCTGGGATATGGGGGTTTGCAAAGTCCCAAGTGGTACCACGTCAACTCAACCGGTATATTTTGCGTCCGGTGAAATTATTGACCTGCCTCTGCACATAAATAAGCTTAACGACAGCCCTGATGAAAAAGATATCTATATAACCGGCAACCCTCAGTTCCTTCAGGAAGTATCGGTCAGCGAATCAAGATATACCAGCGGCGGCAGCGATAAATACGCAGGGGTGATGAATTTATTTCAGGGGGGCATTGATTTTGACCAGCCAAACAGTAAAATAACTGATGAATCCGCCATACAGACAAAAGTGAATCGTTTTAAAGATAGCACTAAAACAGGAGCCAGATTCACACCGACAGCAACTGCACCGATAACCAATCCTCTTGCTGCTACGCAAATTGAATTTGGTATTATTGATGGTGTCGGAAAAGTACGAATTACTAACAATTGTACAGTGCGCGGCTTTCGCCAAAGCGAGGCCAGCAGGACCTGGGATTACAGGATTAAGCCAAACACTGGTGGAGAACAGTATGAGAGATATTACATTTATTCTTATCATCTGATGCCGGAAGATGCAGAAAGTACAGGCCAAAGGACAATTTACAATGTTACCGACAGCTATGTTACTCAGTCAATCGGTGGTGTGGAATCGGAGCCGGGCGGGCAGATATTTGTTGACGGAAATGTGATTATTGGCGGTGACCTTACGCTGCATAACGGCAATCAATTAGTAAAAGGTAAAATTACCATTGTGGCTACGGGCAACATCTGGGTTGCGGATTCAATCCTGCTGGATGGACCGCACGACGCAGACGGCAGACCATCAGAAGACAACCCTAATGCATTAGGACTTATTGCACAAGGTGCGATTAAAGTGGTTGACCCGGGGATGAGTGACTATAGTTACGTTGACGATCAACCCGTCACACCTGAAGATTATACATACGTTCCAATAGGTATACCCGATTCCGGTCAACCCAGCGATTCCTATAAAAGGCATTTACCAAATCAGTTGGAAATAGAGGCTGCTATGACAGTTGGTGGAGGTGGTTTTGGTGCCGAGAATGTAAGACGCAGTTCTTACGGCGATAGAAAAGAAGCAAGCGGAAGCCAGGATGATTTGGTTGTGCGAGGCGCTATCACCGAAGCCATTCGCGGCGTGGTGGGTTTAGTTGGCAGTGATGGTTACATTAAAAAATACTATTTTGACCCCCGTTTACTTAAAGGTATTCTGCCCGGCGATGTATGGCTAAGAGGTAAATATACCCCAGCTCCTGCCGGCTGGAAGGATTACTAAAAAACATCAATCCTGAATTTAAGCCTTTTC
>CAZMCN010000027.1:0-19134 GCA_964564845.1 uncultured Pirellulales bacterium
AACAGTGAAAAATTTTTTGAAAAAGACTCTTGACTCGGCTCCGGTTCATAGGATTGCACAGATTTGATTTCTATTAGAAAAGAAGCTTAGCGGCGCAAAGATACCGGAAGGCGCTCAGGTCAATGGTGCGTCGGCCGCCAAAGTGATCCCGGGTAAGGCGATTAACCCATCATTCCCTACACTGCTACTTTTGCTCGTTTGTTTTATGCTCGACTGTATGTGAGTGTCTCTGTGTTCGCAGGTTTAACTCATCGAGCTGCTTGGTGTCCACTTCGCTGGGTGCATCGGTCAGGAGACACTGTCCTCGCTGGGTCTTCGGAAATGCAATAACATCTCTTATATTGTCCGTTCCGGTCAGAAGCATAACAATTCTGTCAAGGCCAAAAGCTATCCCGCCGTGCGGCGGCGCTCCATATTCAAGGGCCTTTAAGAAAAATCCGAACTGCCGCTGTGCCTGGCTCCTGGAAATTTTAAGCAGGTCAAATATCTTCTGCTGCAACACGGTCTCGTGGATACGAATGCTTCCGCCGCCGATTTCCGAGCCGTTGACGACAATATCATAAGCCATTGAGCGAATATTGGCAGGGTCGGTTTCGAGCTTGCCAACATCCTCCGGCACAGGCGCAGTGAACGGATGGTGCAGAGAATCATAGCGATTTGCCTCCTCATTCCACTCAAACAACGGAAAATCCACCACCCAGACAAATTCAAAACTGTTTTCATCGTATAAGTTCTGCTCTTTTGCCAGTCTGCGGCGCAGAGCAGCCAACGCTTTATTAGCGGTTCTTTCATCATCGGCAACTAACAAAATCAAATCGCCGTTTCTGGCACCGAACCGCTCGATAATCCGCTGCAGTTGCTCGGGGGTAAAGAACTTGGCGATGCTGCCGGACAGGGTAAGCTTGTCGTTTTCCTTCTTTACCTTGAACCATATCAGCCCCTTCGCACCGTAATCGCCGACAAATTCGGTCAGCGTTCTTTCAATGTCACTTCTTGAATACCTGTCGCCACCCCCTGTGCAGAGACCTTTTACAACGCCGCCTTTCTCAATAACCGATGTAAATACCTTGAAAGTGCATTCCTTTGCAATGTCTGATATATCTCTGAGCTTCATATCGAAGCGCAGGTCCGGTCTATCGGTACCGTAATCAGCCATCGCCTCTTTATAGCTCATTCTTCGTATCGGAACTTCCACCTCCACATCCAGTATCTTCTTCCAAACCTCTGCCACCATTTTTTCGTTAATGCCGATGACATCATCGACATCGGCAAAGCTGACCTCGACGTCAATTTGAGTGAACTCAGCCTGGCGGTCGGCCCGCGGGTCCTCATCACGGAAGCAGCGGACTATCTGGAAATACTTATCAACTCCGCTGACCATTAGAATCTGCTTGAAGAGCTGCGGTGATTGCGGCAGGGCGTAAAAACAGTTTTTATGCAGTCTGCTCGGCACAAGAAAATCTCTCGCTCCTTCCGGCGTGCTCTTTGCCAGCATAGGTGTCTCAATTTCCCAAAAACCCAGTCGGTCGAAATAATCACGGACAACCTTGCCGGCACGGTGACGGATTCGCATTTTTTCATGCATCTGCGGCCGGCGCAAATCGATATAGCGTCGGCTCAGACGCAGCTCTTCGCCCGTCTTTTCGGCATCGTCCAGCTCAAAGGGCGGAGTTTTGGAGGTATTGAGTATTTCCAACTTTTCAACAGCCACTTCGATTTGACCGGTCGCCAGTTTTGGATTTTCCAAACCTTTGCCTCTGTGTTGAACTACACCCCGTGCTGCAATCACCCATTCGTGGCGAACTGTCCGGGCCAGCTTGTGGGCCTGTGGTTGAGATTCGGGATTGAAGACTAACTGGGTAAGGCCCTCTCTGTCCCGCAGGTCAAAAAAAACCAAATTGCCGTGGTCGCGATAGGAATGCACCCACCCTGACAAAGTTACCTTCCTGCCGGCATCCTCCAGCCGAAGCTGCCCGCAGGTATGTGTTCTTTTGAGCATGTTAAAAATTCCTACAGACCTAATACAAAAAACCAGTAGTCAAATTTAGAGAGACTTTTGCCTTTTTTTCTAATGATATGAAAACGATTTCTCTTTATTCGCCCACGATCTCTCCATAATCTACCTGAATTCCATCTTTAATCTTTTCGTAATATATTGTCTTAACTGATATATCTTCCTGTAAAGCAGCTTTAACTTTGTATGTGTGTGGTTTTATTGAAACGGGAATATCTGCAACATACCCATCAATTCCTTTTGATTCTTCCGTTCGTTCCGATAGGCGGAAGTTTACACCTTTTATCTCGGCTGCCTTTTTTAACACAGCTTCGTGGAACCTCAAAACCCATAAAGGTTTTGACAATCACTAAATCACGAACCCATTTTTCAACAATATCTTTATCGATTTTTTCTATGCCATTTTTAAGATTTTTAACCATTTGCAGGATTTTTTCGGTTGCTGTTTTTATGGCATCTGTTTTTTGTTGTAGATACCATTGCTCCCATTCAGGTAAGGTTTTACCGGTAAAGTGCTGGATAAGTTCGGTCATCTGACCGACAACTTTCGGCCTCGTCCCCTGGGCATTTTGATTTGCTAAATTGATAAGCTGAGTCGTATATGTAGGAAACTCCGGCGTTTCGATATCTAACAATCTTCTGATTCCTTCATTGCTTAATTTTATTTTCATGTTTTTCCCACCAATTGGGCAGACAAAGAAACAAACTTGTTTTTCATCTTGTAATCCGATATTGTATCAACATCTACGAGTCTGTTTTTAACAAGGCGAGCATTCACAAAAGTCTTATTTTTTAAGTATAAATAGCAGAGAAGATTGTTATCTTTATCATGTTTTACTTCATCAAACCGCAAAAATATTTTCTGCCCCTTAGTTAAATTCTCTAAGAACCGGATGGCCTTACCGTTTCTTTTGCTGTTCGATTTTACTCCGATGAGGTGTATTTTTGCTCCTGTATCCAATAAAAGCTCCGAGGGTGAAATAACTTTTTTCACTATGTAGTATCTTTCCTTGTCCGGTTCCTTTCCGTCGACTCGAGAGCCGAATCTTAATGGTTTTGGGGCGGTTCTGCGCTCAAAAGTGATAGGGTCTTTAAATATATAAGGAAGGTTTTGAACCTCTTTGTTAAAGTCTGTGTTTTTCAATTGTTGCTTAACAACCTCGACTTCCATATCTCTCTCAAAAATACCTGTATAGCTCGTAAGTCTTTTCTTTATAGCTGGTGAATACGCTTCGTTAATCTCATATCCTATCGAATTTCTCGCGTTTTTAAGAGCTACGACAGATGTTGTCCCGCTTCCGAGGAATGGGTCAAGAATCATATCGCCGACGAAGCTGAACATTTTAATAAGTCTTTTAGGCAACTCTTCCGGGAACGGAGCTAAATGATGGTCTTGTTTTTCGCCACTGAAGTTCCAATGTCCATAGAAATACTGATTCCATTCATCGTGAGAGAGCTTCGATTTCTCTTTTATTTCCTTTGATACCTTCGGTGGTTTTCCTGATTTTTTAAATATCAGGATAAATTCATAGTCCAGCTTGACAATCCCATTTCTGGGGTAAGGGAAAGAACCCATCACGGTAGCTCCGCCGGTAGTATTGCAGGTGGTAACTTTCTGCCAGATTATTGCTCCCATATAATCAAAGCCAGCCGTCTCACAGAATTTAATAATCTCCGTGCGAATGGGGATAATCTTATACCTGCCATAATAAACAGCTCGAGCAAATTGATCACCGATGTTGATACAGAGTCGACAACCTTTATGAAGTACACGATGACACTGGTTCCAGACCAAATTCAGATTGTTGATATAGTCTTGATAGCTGTCGTTGTATCCGATCTGCTCTTTTACGCCGTAATCCTTCAATTGCCAGTATGGTGGGGAGGTGATAATTAGATGCACGGATTCATCCTTTACCTCGTCCATTTTTCGCGAATCGCCGATTATTATCTTATGGCAGCTCATTCGTAACCACCTCTTTAATTCTTCAACTGGTACCCAGCGTAAATTAGGATAGCCGAACGGCTGTATTTCGTCAACAACAGTTTTAATATTTGCTTCGTAGGTGACCGAACAACAGCCAATACCGGCATTTTTTGTTATTGAAATCACCCAGCCAGACTCCACAATAACAAAAGTTTCACAAAGACCTGCCTCCCGAAAGGTTTCGGGCAAGCAAGGTAAATTTGTTGCGAAAGAACGACATAGGAGGATATATCGAAGACTTCAGTCAACTTTGTTATTTTGAAAATTTCGTAAATCTTTGTGTTTATATTGCGAAGTTGTAATTGACCCCTGCGTTCGCAAATATTTTTGTGGATTTTAACTAAAAGTCCTAAGACAGCCGAAGGCTTTTAGTAAGCATTTGATACAAAATGACATCGGCACTGAAAATATCCGCTCCGGCAATCAGTGCGAAGCTTCGAACTTGGCAGTGCCGAAAAATATTTTAACCTTCATCGGCCTTTGGGTTATGAGTCAATAGCGTTTGGTGCCGCGATGTGCAAAATTGTTGTTGATTACGAGTTTGATTGCTGAGCAACGGTGTTTTCCATAAGGTCGTCCATTTTCTCAGGTAATACCTCTGACGCTGATTTGGCAGCTAACGGTAAAAAGACGGTAAAGGTTGTGCCTTTGTCCACTTCACTTTTCACCTCAATTCTGCCGTCGTGCATCATCACGATTTTATTAACGATGGCAAGGCCCAAACCGGTGCCCTGAATTTGTTTGCCGGACCTTTGTACCCGGTAAAACCTCTCAAATATTTTTGGAAGCGACTCCTTGGGTATTCCCATGCCCGTATCTTTGACGCTCAGAACCAATTCTTCGTTCTTGTGCCGAACATTGACGTAAATGCAACCTTTTTCAGGTGTAAACTTGATTGCGTTACTAATCAGGTTTGTTAAAACCTGAATAATTTTATCACTATCAAAACTGGCTTTGGGCAGGTTGTCCTCCAGTTGAAGATTAAGAGCAACCCCTTTATTTTCTGCCGAAGGAGACATTGCCTTATGAACGTCTTCGATGACTTCTTTTATATCATTTAGCTGTATATTAAGTCCCATCTTGCCGGCCTCAAGCTTTTGAAAATCCAGAACATCATTGATGAGTCTGGCAAGTCTGTCTGCGTTTCTTTTTGCAATATTTAAAAAGTTCCTTTGTTTGTTGTTAACTTCTCCTAATACTCCGTCCAAAATAATGCTGACTCCTTCTATTATCGACGCCAGAGGCGTCCGCAGTTCGTGTGAGACTGTAGATATAAACTGTGATTTCATTTCCATCGTCTCTTTGAGTTTTTTCTCGGCCCGCTTGCGCTCGGTGATATCTTTGAAAACACCTATCGAACCGGTCGTTTTGCCTTCGGGATTTTTCAGGACGCTGAGCGAAACATCAATGTTAATTACTTTGCCGTCCTTTTTAATCATCTTTGTTTCCAGGTGATGCTGCATTCCTTTTTGTCTTACATTGTGGCTTCTTATTTTTTCCCACTCCTGGGCGGGGTAAAGTGAACTGACCGGTTTAAGATACAAAGCTTCTTTGTCCATCCCAAGAAGAGTCTCTGTAAACTTGTTCCAGGAAATCAGCCGTTCCTGTTCGTCGGCCATTGTAATGGCAATTGCCGAGTTTTCAAAAATTGTCCGGTATTTTTCTTCGGTCAACTGGAGTTTGTTGTCCGTCTTCTTTCGCTCGATAGCATAATAAATGGATTTATTTAACGTACGTGTGTTGTAGTTACCTTTTATAAGATGCTCCTGAGCACCGCAGGTAAAGGCTTTTAAGCCAAAGTCCTCATTGTATTCGCCTGTAATAACTACAATTGCGGCTTGAGGATGTCTTTGACTTATTCCAACCAAAGTATCCAGGCCT
Organism: uncultured Pirellulales bacterium; assembly: GCA_964564845.1. Taxonomy (GTDB): domain Bacteria; phylum Planctomycetota; class Phycisphaerae; order Sedimentisphaerales; family Anaerobacaceae; genus CAYXPG01. The sequence continues at coordinate 5,883 of CAZMCN010000027.1, forward strand.
TTACTGTCCGGAAGGTTTAAATCGAGCAGCACCACGCTAAAATTAATTCTGTCCAAAAGTTCGAAAGCGGCCTGAAGAGTTTCAGCAGATTTTACTTCTGAGACAGGCAGTGAGGTTCTGGATAACAATTGCAGTAATAGTGCCTTGCTTGTCGGGTCGTTTTCGACGATGAGTATTGTTAATGGTTCTAAAGTGCCATATTTTATTGCTTGACTCACTTTTTGTTCCTATAAATATCTTTTGTCACAAAATGTGAAAAAGTTACTCTCTTGCCTGTGATTACACGAGGCAGCCGAAGACGGGGCTGATATTCAGCAAGGGTTCCCATTTTGCGAAAAATGGCAAAATGAGTCCCTGTCTGTTTTAATAATACACTTTTGGTCTCCGCCGGCTCCGTTTTTGGGCCGGATTTTATACATTATTCCGGGGTTTTGTTTTCCAGGGTATTTGTGATTTTTTCAATCAACTCCGTGAAATCAAACGGCTTTGTGACGTAGTCCGCAATGCCATATGATGAAGCTCTGGCTATGTCCTGTGCCTCGCAAAGTGCGGTGCACATTATTACGGGTATGTCTTTTAAGTCCGGGTGCTTCCTGATGCGCTCAAGCATCTCGTGCCCATTCATAACCGGCATATTGGTATCCAGAAGTATAAGGTCGGGTTTTTCATTCACTGCTTTTTCCAGCCCTTCTTCGCCGTTGGCGGCGGTGATGACCTCACATTTACACCATTCCAGGCGGCATTGAATGGTGCTGACCAAATCAGGCTCGTCATCGACGACGAGTATTCTCGCCCGGCCGAGCTGCTTTTTTGACTTAAATATGCCTAACACCACCACATTCCTTATCAAAATTGCATATTTTGAATCTGTTGAAGTTCTGTCCTCACAGATTCGTTTTATAGATTTTTTCGACTTAAACCTGTGTTCATATTAGCCAAAAAACAATTGCCGCCTAAAAATGGGGCTGGAGGAGAATTACAGCCCGATGAGTTTAGATGTCTTCGGAATAAAATGGGATTATCAGCCGTGTATTACCTATGCGTGCTAATAAATTTTTCTCGTTTGGTTATCGGCCCTAAGAGTCGTCTTTTGCCGCCTCGAAGCTGAAATGCAGGATGTTTTTCGTTAAGTCGGTACAAGGTGATGTCGATTGAAATTGTGGAATTAATCTAAACTTGTATTGGACAGAATAGCCAGTTATGCAAAAGCAAAACCATACACTTTCATACATTCTGCAGGAAAATATCCTTGACGAAGAGAGTCTGCAAAAGGTTGTTGAACAGCAGCAATCAAGCGGAGAAAGTTTGATAAAGATTCTCAAGAAAAATGACCTTGTCAGTGAGGAGCAGCTCACCAGGATAATTGCCGCCGATAATAAAATAGAGTTTGTGAACCTTTCACCGGCTATGGTGGACCAAATGGCCGCTCATATGGTAACCTATGAAATGGCAAATCAACACAATGTAATTCCAGTGAAAAAAGAAAATGGCAAGCTGCTGGTGGCAATGAGTGCGCCGTTGAATCTCACCGTCAGAGACCAAATAGAGATGAGGACCGGTTGCAAAGTAATTCCTCTTGCCGCTACGCCCGATGCAATCACACAAGCCATTAGATACCACTTCAATGTGCAAAATGTTACACGTCAGGCCATTGCTTCGATGCGGCTGAAAACAAACAGCCGTAAAGATGAATCTGACAGCGCTAGGCTTGATTACAGATTGTCACGAGCCGCTGACGACCCCATTACAAAACTTGTTTCTTCAATTATAACAGGTGCTATTGACGCCAGAGCAAGTGATATACATATTGAGCCTCAAAAACCGGATATGAGGGTACGCTACCGAATCGACGGGCTCCTGCGTGACGCGATAAATGTGCCATCGTCAGTTCAGCAGGAACTTGTATCGAACATTAAAGTCCTGGCAGAGATGGATATTTCCGAGCGGCGTGTCCCCCAGGACGGCCATATAGCACTGGAGCATAACTCACATCAGTACGACCTGAGAGTTTCTTCATTGCCCGCAGTCGGTGGAGAAAAAATTGTTATCAGAATCCTTGATAAGAATGTAAAAAGGTGGATGCTTGACGAGATAGTAACTTGCCCTGATGATAATCAGAAATTCCAGTCTCTGCTTAAAAATCCTTATGGAATGCTTTTGCTTACAGGCCCAACCGGATGTGGCAAAACCACAACTCTGTATTCGATTCTTCAACTTCTCAATACGCCCCAGAAGAATATCGTTACCGTTGAGGACCCGGTTGAGTACTGTCTTGACGGCATTACACAGGTACAGGTCAACCCTGCCGCCGGAGTAACTTTTGCATCAACCCTGCGAAGCATATTGCGGCAGGACCCCGACATCGTGCTCGTCGGCGAGATTCGGGACCTTCAGACCGCGGAAATAGCCATCAGCGCAGCGTTGACCGGCCACTTGGTCCTGAGCACATTGCACACAAATGACGCAGCAGGTGCAATCTCACGTTTGATTAACCTCGGAATACCTTCGTTTCTTGTTGCCTCGGCACTTTTGGGAACGGTTGCACAAAGACTACTGCGAATAAGCTGCCAAAAATGTAAGCAGCCATATACGCCGTCATCCGAACAGTTGGAACAGCTTTTCGCTTTATCTGAATCTAAAAGGGACAAAAATGTTCAGTTGTATCAGGGCATTGGCTGCGACGATTGTTACAACACCGGCTACTACGGACGCAAGGCAGTTTATGAGATACTCGGCATTTCACAACAAATCCGAAAAATGATAATTAACGCTGATAGTGATGACGCTATTAAGCAGCAGGCAATTGCAGAAGGGATGAAAACGCTGCGGGAAAGCGGAGTCGAACAGGCCGTTGACGGCACAACGACCGTTGAGGAGTTACAACGTCTGGTGGATATGAGGATTGAATAATGGCCGTTTACGAATATACAGCAGTTGATAAAAGTGGGAGCGAGTTCCGCGGCATTTACAATGATGTCGATAGTGTTGCCGTGCTCCGGGAAGACCTGGCTAAAATGGGTGATACGCTGCTCAAAGCCAAACGCACCAGAGCCGTCGGACAAAAGAGAATAAGAGTCAAGCAAATTGAAGTTGTTACTTTCGCTTATAAGCTCGCTGGAATGTGTTCAGCGGGACTGTCGATTGTCAGATCTCTCAAAACACTCGAGGAACAAACCCAAAACCAGACATTCAGATATGTCCTTTCAGATATCACCCACAGCATCGAAACCGGTTCTTCACTTAAAGATGCCCTCGAAAAACACAAAAACATATTCTCCGATTTCTTCGTCGGAATGATAGAAGCGGGAGAATCAGGGGGAAACCTCTCTGAAGTCCTCGAAATGAGCGCAAACTACCTCGAAAAACAGGCTGACTTCAGACGCAAAGTAAAATCCGCCTTTGCTTATCCAATCGTGATAGCTGTTATGTGTATTATAGTGGTTGCTTCGCTGGTAATCTTTGTTATTCCGGTATTTTCAAAATTATATCAGCAAATGCATACGCCGTTGCCCTGGCCTACAAAAGCCCTTGTAGATATAAGCACCTTTGTCAGAGACGGCTGGTGGGCAATTCTGCTAATCACGGCTGCAGCGGTTTGGCTGTTGAAACATTTCCGGAGAAATCCGCACCTAAAAGCCCGGTGGGATGCTTTTAAATTGAAGATGCCTGTTTTTGCCAGGCTCAACTGTATGGTTGTTGTTTCTCGTTTTATAAGGACCTTTGCTATGCTTGCTTCAGCCGGCGTTTCATTTGTCAAGGCCCTGGATGTTGCAGGCGTTGTCGCCAATAATTCAAAGGTCTCCGATATAGCCGGGCAATTGCAGCAATCAATAGAAACGGGTAATTCTGTTGCCGGTTCTCTCAAAAACCATAACATTTTTCCTCCGATGATTATCCAATTAGCGGATTCCGGGGAAAATGCGGGAAAGTTGTCTGAGATGCTCAATAAAGGCGTCGATTTTCTTGATAAGGATATTGACAGGACAATACACGCTCTGCTGGTCAAGTTAGAGCCTGCTATGACGGTTATTATGGGAATAATCGTCGGCTTTATACTTATCGGTGTTTATTTCCCCCTGTTTGATTATATGAGCCATATTGAATAATTCAAAGTTTTTTGCAAAAGTACCAAAGCAGCCCGCTATTTATGCCGATACCATATCGGTTTTGGAGTGTGATTAAAATCGAATATCCAATAGGGAAACCATTTTGCAATAAGGCGCAAAATGGGAACCCTCAATAAGGAGTCAAGAAATGTGTAACAGAAAAAACAAAGGTATTACGCTGATTGAGTTGTTGATTGTGGTCATTATATTGGGAGCGCTGGCTGCGATTGCAATCCCAAGGATAAGCGCAAGTGCCTATAACGCCAAAAAGTACGCCTGTTATACCAACATTGACATACTGAATTCTCAGCTTGAAATGTATGCTGCGGATAACGACGGTGAGTACCCCGCCGCCTTATCAGACCTTACCTCAGATGCGAATTATTTCCCGGATGGAGCGCCAGTGTGCCCCTTTGACTCGGCAGCATACCCCGATACCTTAACTGCTGATAACAGGGTTGATGCCAGCAGCCACACTCACTAAAAATTGCAGGTTGCGGGAAGGGGTCCAATCTTGCGACTTATTGCAAAATGGGGCCCGAAAAATTACCCGTGTTCCTGATAAAAATATAACGACAAAGATGGTTTGCAGTTCCGAGCTGTAACCATCTTTGTTGGTTTTTACAGGTTTGAGGTTATGAGAAAACCCAATGCCTATACTTTTGTGGAGCTGATTATTATTCTCCTGTTTCTTGGCGCATTGGCGGTTATTGCTGTGCCCAAACTTAATTTCTCCGCTATTTTCAAGCAGCAAGCGGACTGCCTGGCCAGGAAAATCGTCACAGACCTTCGCCGAACACGCTCCCTGGCTATTTCCGACGCCGCAAGCAATACCGACGGCTTTGCACTGAATATGACCGGCTCGTCACCTTATACAGGCTATGAAATAGTAAAACTCGATACCGAAGAAACGGTAGATTCACATACTATCGATTCGGATGTCAGTTGCACCGGTGGAGATGAGTTTCAATTCGGTCCTTTGGGAAATCTCTTAAGTGGAAGTGACACGCAGCTTACTGTCTCAGCTTCGCCAAAGACCTTTACAATCACTATTACTTCAGCAACGGGTATGGTAAAATGCGCCGAAAATTAGAAACCGAAAAACGCTCAGCCGGGCTTACCATCACCGAGGTCGTTGTCGCATCGACACTGTTGATTATCGCAACTGTACCAATTCTAAGAGGGCTGACCATGGCTCATCTGAGCAGTGCAATTATTGAACGAAAAACCAAAAGTCTCACCCTTGCACAGGCAAAACTCGATGAAATAAAGGCTCGCTCAATCTATAGCTATACCAGTGATTTTACCGAAACTGACACATCTCTCAACGGCTCGTACCTGTGCAATGTAACCGATACCGCCTCGGGCAGCGACCTTAGAACGGTAACGGTCTCTGTCGGCTATGACCTCAATGAAGACAGCAGCCTTGCAGGCGACGAAATTGAAGTTACCCTGGCTACCTACCTAGCGAAAAGATGGTAACCATATAGGACTTTTCCCTGGTCCGAAATTATCTTTAATGCAGCAGGTGTTATTGCCCGATAAAAGCGGGGCTGCTTCAAGCCTGAAGTCCTGTTTACAACGGTTTTTTTGTTCTCTTTTTTAGCGACCGATAATTCAAAATTCACGTAACAACTCCCGCTTTATATGCCGAGAATACCGTTGATAGTATAAAAAGACAGTATGCGGTAGCTAAAGATGCAGCAGGTAAGCTATAAAACCCGTGCAAATTCGTTATGCGCTCAGCGTGGTGCTTTGTCCCCAAACGGTAGATTCTCAATCTTCGATTTACAACTGCAGCTCGAAAATCGAAAATCGAAAATCGAAAATCGAAATGCTCTTACGCTTGTGGAGATGGTGATGGCTTTGGCCATAATGGCTATTCTCTTTGCAGCCTTTTTGCCGCAATTCAGGAGCATACGGAATAGTTGGGATTCCAAAAAAGGCGGCGCAGAAGCACTGCAGGGCGGCAGGGTCCTGACAGAGCACTTATACCGCAACCTTGCAACCGCCGTCCGAATAACCACCGTTAGTGACTCGACCGAAACCGATGGCTTCATCGAATTTGAAGACAACGACGGCAATACACTGCGGTATGACGTTAACGGTACAACCAGCTATGTTGAGTTCGGTGTTGTCGGCGACCTTGCCGAGCTTGCCGGCCCGGTCAGCCGGCTGCAATTTACCTGCTACGATGCCTATGATTTTGATACAGCAATCAATGACTGTAATTATATCCGATTAGTGGAAGTGCAAACAATCCTGACCAATTCAGCCGCCCTGGCCCAGGAAAAAAACTTCACTGTCTCAGCATACCTCCGCACCAACGTAAGTTCGCTTGTGGGCTGGTGGAAACTGGACGAAACTTCCGGTTTAACCGCAGCTGACAGCAGCGGTAAAGGCAACGACGGAACCTTGACCAATATGGCCGGCGACGAATGGACTAACGGAGTTCGGGGGGGGGCACTCGATTTTGATGGAGGAGATGATTATATTGAAGTGCCTGATGACCCCAGTTTTGATATCGCCGAAGCAATCACGGTCGCAGCTTGGATCAACCCTGACGATGCCGGCGCTTGGAGAACCATCCTTTCTAAATTTGCCCATACCCCGGGTTGGAGAAAGGACCTTTACTGGTTTCTTTATGATGGTAAGATCGGGGCCTCTTTAGCTGGACCATGTGGAAGTCAAGGCAACGACTGGAGACCAAATGTTCCTATTCAGAGCGGGACATGGACGCATGTAGCCCTTACCTACAATGGCTCCACTATGATAATGTACAAGAATGGAGCTAATGCGGCTTCAACGAGTGTAAGTGGTGCTTTGATGTTAGGTGATTCTTCCAGTAATGAGTCGTTTTACATCGGCACAAACACAGAATGGGGCGAATATTTCGATGGGACCATCGACGACGTGCTCATCTACAGCAGCGCACTGACTGCCGATGAGATATCCCAACTGGCCGGTCTGCAATGCTTGACATCCTGGACAACCGGCCTGTCGCATACAGCACAAGCTGGTTCTAACCGCCTTTTGGTCTTTACCGCACACGCCGAAGACGATAACAGCGATATGAACCTGACCTCCGTAACCTACGGCGGTCAATCAATGACGAAGGTGATTGAACGCAATGTCGGGTCAGACTACCGGGCGTACGTTGTAGCATACATCCTCGATGAGGCCGGCATTACTGCTGCGAGCGATAGTGATTTCACAGTCACGTGGGCCCAGACGCCTTACAGGACACCAGAATACTCCAGCGTATTCCTTAGGAACGTTGACCAGGATAATCCTACCGGGGCCGGTGCCGCTAACGGCGGTACATCCGCCACCCTGACGACCAGCGCCCTTTCTACGGAGGATGGTGATATGGTTTTTGTAGCAGGTACCTGCGGTAACACCGGCAGTTATTCCGTCAACAACAATTTTACTGAAGCTGTCGAACTGACAATCACCTCGGCCGATGGAATAGCTGGTTATAAGAAAGCAGACGGCAGTGATGAAATACCAAGTATCACACACTCTGATGTTAACCGTCAGGTTATCATTGGGTTCGTCGTAAATGATGACGACAGCGGCGGCGACCGGATATTACCGTAAATGGATGTTTTTATGAAAGCTAAGCGTAAAAATAATGGCTCGGTGTTGTTAATAGCTGTCTTTGTCATAGCGCTGCTGTCGGCGCTGGTTATGGGTATGGCGCAAATGAATACCGAAGAAATACAGCTTATGCGAAATCAGATTTTCGCCGCCTATGCATTAGCTACCGCAGAAGCCGGACTCAACGATGCTTTTTATGAAATCCGAAGTGATTCGAGCTGGACTACCGGCTTTACCGACAAGTCCTTTAACGGCGGCTCGTACACCGTTACCGTAACGGGTACCCTGCCGAATCGAACTATCACCTCGACCGGTACCTCAGCCCAGGGTTTTGTCGCTAAGGTTGAAGCGGACATAACAATCGGACAAAACGTCGGCCAGAGCTTTTACGCAATTAGAATTGATAATTTGAGGATTAACGAATAATGTTCGCCCCTAAAACAGCACTGGGAATAGATGTTTCTGATGGCCGGATAAACCTGGCCATCTTAAAAAAGTCCACAGGCAGCGTCAAATTATTAAAGGCCGCCACAGCACCTGTTCCAGACGGGGCAATAAAGAATGGCAACATCGAAGATGCAGTGGTTTTAGCTAAAGCTATAAAAAAACTCAAGGCCCAGAACCGAATACGCTCACATCCGACGGCGATGTCGCTTCTTACAAATCCTGTGCTTATGCAGATTCTGGATATGCCTGATAGGCCGCCGGGGAATTTGAGACAGTTTGTACGCGACCAGGTAAAGCACTATGCCATCCTGCCGATGAACAAAGCCGCAATAGATTTCTGTGGGGTAGGGACCCCATTTTGCAATAAGTCGCAAAAATGGAAAACCGTAAAGTCCGCCGGCTCAGGGGGCTCCCAAACGCCTCTTTTTGCGTTTGGAGACCCAGCCAGTAGCCGGGCACTTGTAGTTGCCACTGATAACCAGAAGCTCACCGATGCGGCCAGGATACTCCACAGGGAAGGCCTGAATCTCGATGCCATTGAACCGGCTTCACTTGCTTACATCAGGGCTTGTTATGCAAAAAAAATTGAGAAAAAATTCGACCGAAATCTGCTGCTCGCTATAGCTGATGCGGATATTCTTACTTTGTGTCTGTTCAAAAACCAGGCCTTGGATTTTATCAGGACCAAACACTTTGAGGCTGACATTTATCACTCTGACAAATATCTTGAATGGCTCACCGAAGAGATATATACGGTTATACAGTTCTATGAGCTTGAGGTTCTTGATAAACGTGATAAGTGGGAGGTAACCCTTATTACAGACGTCGGGAACCAGCCGGTTAAGGACGAAACGTTGTCGCTGGGAACAAATGTCGAGGGGGTGGACCTGAAAATCAGAACACTCAGAACCGCATATCTCGACACTCCTGTTGCAGATACCGAACAAAGCGAAAAGCCCTCTGCAATTGCTGTTGGGTTAGCTATGAAACTTTTGGATAATTCCAAAAACACCCCGGATATTAATCTGCTTCCGCCCCAGGTAGCTCAGGCCAAAACCACGGAAAAGCAGGTCCTGATTAGTGCTAATGCCGCAGCAGTTATTTTCTTTCTGATGATTGTCAGCATAGGCATCTTCAATCTGAAAGCAAAAAAAATTCAGAACGATATTAACCAAAAGGCGCAGGCACAGGAAAAACTAAATATGCACGCCCTGCTGGGCGAACAGACCTCTCTTAACAGCCAGACTATAGACGTATCCGATGAGATTAACCGGCTGAATGCCGTTTTGGATGCAGGCTCTTTCAAAAGATGGGACCAAATCCTCAATGATATCCGCTCTGCAATACCTAAGACGGTGCGACTTACAAGACTTTCCTGTGAAAGTAACTCAAAGATGTTGCTCACCGGCCAGGCTGTCTCGTATGAAGCTATTCATCGTTTCGTTGATATGCTTAATGCAAGCAAACATATTGAATCCACCCTGTTTCTTGGAGCCGAAGAAGAAAGCCAGACGAATGCTTTATTGAACTACTCTGTCGGATGTTCGTTAGAGGCCCTCGAACGCAAAGTAATGCGTTTGGGAAAACCATAATTCAATAAAAAGGAATATTAGTTGATGTTATTACGGAACTGGAAAAAATCGAGTCGCCCTTCAAAAAATGTTATGCTCGCAGCGATTGTGATGATAGGGGTAATTGCTGTTTACAACTGGCTTGTGGCGCCTCATAGAAATTATCTTTTGGCTGCACAAAAATATGAATCAGCAGCGGGTAATCTTGCAAGGAAAAATCGTATTATCGCTAAAAATATGAAAGTGAAGACAAAGGTGCTTGACCGGTTGAGGAAAGAACTGATGCAGACCCGTGACGGGTTATTTGACCCCGCTGAAGCCAGGATGTTTTTCAGCGACATCCCTGCTTTCTCACAGGAGGCAGGCTGTATTGTAGATTCGTTGGAATTCTTGTCAGCCGACCCGGATTCTGATGTAGGCAGGCCGGTAAAAAACAACCGTCTAACTACTCAGAATGCTAAGTTGTCTGTTCTGGGCAGCTATTCAAGCATAGTTGCGCTGATGAATAAATTACAGCAGCGAGCCGAACAGGTGCGGATAGATTCGGTAACCGTTAAGCCGATAAGACGAGGCTCGAGCCGGTTAAAATGTGATATGACTATCGCAATTAATGTGATACAGAATAAGGAGAGAGAACCCGATGATTAATCGAATGTGCGTCAGGATTATTTTGTGTGCTTTACTGGTCGGGGTCTGCTTCTGCTGTGAAAGTGCACAGTCAAAGCAGGCTGATAATACTATATTCGGACAGGACGACATCGGCAGAGAAGACCCTTTTTCGCGGCTTCCCCAGCAAAGCAAACCCTCCGTTGCCCAAAGAATATCAGATACCGGCGACGTCGTAAATGACACAGCCGAGTTGTCTATGGAAACCGTAACTCTGAAGTTTCTCGACGCCGAAAGCCTGCGCTCTGCACTTGAACAAATCTCTTCAGGCCGGGGAAGCATCTCCGTTGATGCGAAAAGTAATTCCTTGATTATTTTTGACACAAGAGAAAATCTGAAAAGAATTCTTGCTGAGATTAAAAAGGCCGACAAAATACCGCCGGGGATTATCGTTGAAGATAAACACATACCCAGACTTTTTGTCGAGACTGCAACTCTAAAGTTCCTTGATGCCAAAAATCTGATGAATGCAATTATGAAAATGTCTTCTAAATATGGCAGTATCTCCGTCGACAACAATAGTAATTCTTTAATTGTTTGTGATACAAAGGAAAATCTTGAAAGGATAGTTACTGGGATAAAGAGAGCTGACATAACACCGTCTCAAATTATGATAAAAGTGGTGATTATTGACGTCAAACTCAGTGACGACTCGGAAATCGGTATCAACTGGGACATCCTTTCAGACAAAAATTATGACGTATCTTTCCGCCAGAACCTGGGTTTTACCTCACGATTGGGCTCAACAATTGAAAACCCCTCAACAATAGGTAGCGCTGCGGCATTTGTTACCACCGGCACCGGCGCAGATTTTACCGTCATAAGCGGAACTATCCGCAATGTCATACACATGCTCCAGCAGAAAAAAGATGTCGAGATTCTCGCCAGCCCCCAGGTCATGGTCCTCAGTGGCCAGAGTGCCTTAATCAAAGACCAGCTGGAAATTCCATACAACGAGTTGTTAGAGACCGCCGGGGGAAGCCAAATATCCACAACCAAATTTAAGAACATTGGTATTGAGTTGAAAGTCGGCGCAACTTTGACTGAGCGCAGCCTTATTTACCTTAATATCGAATCGGTGCAAAAAGTAGTTACAGCAGTAAGCGAGACCGGTGTACCGGTTGCCGATGCCAGAACCGCCCAGAGCTCCCTGTTGCTCAAAGATGGCCAGGTCGTTGTTATGGGCGGACTCAGACGAAAAGAAACTGCCAAGCAGACAAAACAGGTCCCTGTCCTTGGTGACATCCCGCTGGTGGGCCTGCTGTTCAAAACCACAAATACCGTGGTAACAAATTCCGAACTGATTGTGCTCGTCTCGCCCCATATTTACAAAGGTGAGCCGGTTGATCAAGAGACAATGGCAAAGTTCAGGGAGATTACTGAAGGACCCGTGCTCTCATCACGCAATGACCAGAAAAACTGATTTTTCTATATAGCAGCCTTCGCCAGAACCGCACAACAGAAAATTATCAATGAAAGGCATGCCATGAGCTTACTTGTCTTGGGTGCAGCGAAGGAGCCAAACGGGCCAAACGCCCCTCGATATGTTTATTTAATTTTAAAATTACTTAACTATCTTCATCGCTTGTTCATAATCGGGCTCATCAGAAATCTCAGGTACTATTTGAATGTACTGCAATATACCTTTTCTATCTACTATAAACACCGCACGAGCAAGCAAGCGCAGTTCCTTTATCAGCACACCATACGCTTCACCGAAGGATGCATTACGATGGTCCGAAAGCGTCTGGGCATTTTTAATGCCTGCAGCACCGCACCATCGCTTCTGAGCAAAGGGAAGGTCCATACTGATAGTCAGAACTACGACGTCTGCAAGCTTTCCCGCCTCTTCATTGAACCTGCGCGTCATAGTATCACAAACCTGAGTATCCAAGGATGGTACCGATAAGATAATACATACCTTGCCGGAGAACGATGAAAATCTCACGGTAGATAGGTCATTTGCGAGCACTTCAAAATCAGGTGCTTTTTGTCCCGGCTTTACCTCATTACCTGCGAGTGTCAGGCCCTCTCCATCCATAGTAACCAAACCTGTTCGCTCATTCATAATTCCCCCTTTCTTTAATTCCTGAATGCTAACCGCTGCTCTATTACAATTTCATAGGTTTACAGAGATTGTCCATACAGTGGGCCGTGCGCCCACAGTAATAGCACTTATATTTGGGTTCTGCCACCAATGACTTATAGTCTTCCTCATTATCAATATGATAGCCGTAAGATACAAAATAACACAGATGTTTGGTGTGTTCATCGCTTTTACAATCCGAATTGTGCCCAGGAAATTTATTCACAATACTTACTCCTTAATAGCCTCTTGACCTGCCGGATTTCAGAATTTTTCATGGCTGTATATTCTACCGGCAGATGACTTAAAAGACAATAATTGACCGCCTATTTTCTTGCTTGGCAACAGGGCGGAATTTACAATCAGTGCTGTTCTAATAAATAGGGACAGTAATAAATAATAAATAATAAATAGGGACAGTGGGGCTGTTGAAAAAGTCCTGTTTATCATGTATATATATTAGCTGTCCTGGGGGAATGTTTCAAGTATGGAGACTTGATTATGATAGGTAGGCAGAACCGTTGGCAGGAAGACCTCTTCGTAGCTGGTCCATTATCTTCTCTGATTCCCGATGATCATATCTTAAAACAAGTCGATAAGGTTCTCGATATGTCTTGGCTCAGAGATGAGGTTAAAGATTTATATTGCTCTGATAACGGCAGGCCAGGTATCGATCCTGAGGCAGCTGTCCGTTTGATGCTGGCAGGGTTTTTTCAAAATAAATAGGGACAGTGGGGCTGTTGAAAAAGTCCCTGTTTTATAATATTTTGTTTTTT
>CAZMCN010000028.1:0-18706 GCA_964564845.1 uncultured Pirellulales bacterium
CCTGCTTAACTCGCCTGACATAGTTCAAAAGAAACGTCGGCGCAGCAAAAAGAACAGTCGAGCAGTTCTGCCGCACAGCCCGACCCACCAAAGAGCCGTCTACAGGACTCGCAACGTAACCAGCCGAAACTCCGCTCACAATTGGAAGCCATAACGCACAGGTAAAACCAAAGGAATGAAAGAAAGGAAGCACCGCACAAAGATTGTCATCCTCCCTTAATCGAAATACCGTCCGCACCGCCTCAATATTCGAAAGAATATTGTGATGGCTCAGCATAACGCCCTTCGGCCGCCCGCTGCTTCCAGATGAAAAAATAATCGTTGCCAAATCATCATTGCTTCTGGTCCTGATTTTCATCAACAATCCTCTCGGCACAAAACGCGCCCTCAAATACGCCTTGATTTTTACCCCGAACCCCAAATCGCCGACAATATCTTCAATAAAAATAAGTCCCGGAAGCCTACCAAGACCCGCTATCTTCTCCACAAATCTGCGCGACGAAATAATACTTCTGATACCGCATTGTTCGACAGCAGATCCGATTACATCCTCAGAAACCGTGTAATTCAGATTCACTGTAACCTTGCCTAACATCGTTACCGCAACATTGGCAAGCACCCCGCCCACCGATGGCGGCAGCAGTATCCCTATCTTCTCCTGCTCATCTGTCAACTTAGCAATTTTATCGGAAAGTATTATCGCCCTTACCAGCGACTGTCCGTAATTCAAACGCCTCCCAGTAGAATCGGACATACAGTGCCTCGAAAAGTTCTTTCTTGCCGTGCGGACAAAATGCTCACCCAAAGAACGCCCCCGTTTTTTCAGACCGTCAAAATATTCACACGAAAGCTCCAGAACCTTCCGCCGCACCTGTTCTGTCGTCGACTCCGCCGGCATCGGCTCGCCAAAACGAATTGAGACACGGCGGCGCATTCTTCTTGGAAATTTAGCAAACGGCTTTCCGTAATAATAACTGAATGTGCTTTGCCACATCCCGCCGATGTAAGCGGGGACAATAGGGCAGTGAGTTCCATCGACGATCTTTGCAAAACCGTTTTTGAATGAGCGCATATTGCCGTTGCGGGTCATTCCGCCTTCGGCGAATATGCAGACTATCTGGCCTGCTTTTAAGGCGGCCCTTGCCTGTCTGATTGATTCGACAATCATCCTTGGCGGGGCACTTGATGAAATTGGTATCGTTCGGGCAAGGGCACAGATGGGCTTTAGAAATCTCATATTATAAAAATCCCTGTCCATAATAAAACGGATTGTCCGGGGAAAACTAGCTTCTAAAAGTGGGGCATCGGCATAAGAAACGTGATCGCAGACGATAAGAGCACCACCGTCGGTAGGGATATTTCGGGCGCCGTAAACTTTAAGGCGATAAAAGGTTCTTACCATAATCGAACTGAAAAATCGCATAGCAAACTCAAGACACCGAGTAAAAATAATCGTCGCGACAGTTAAGGCAAAGGTACCGAACACGATAAAACACTGAGAAGGTGATAAACCGAGCAATGAACTTGCGATGAGCATCAGTCCGGAAGCCGACAAGATACAGACCCAGGTTAAAAAGCTCGATGCGGCAAGGATTTCTCCCCTGCGGTGCCGCGGGCTGGTAAGCTGGATATAGGCGTGGATGGGGACGATGTAAAAACCAATACAAAGCCCGAGTGTAAGAATCGCGACGCAGACAAGAATTATGCTTTGATTAATAAGACCCAGCCAGATACAGCTCAAAGCCACTCCCAACGCCGCAGGCGGAGCCATGCCCAGAGCGGTTGCGAACTTACAGCATCGGCCCGCAGTTAATGCTCCGACAGCGACACCGAAGGCCGCTACCACGAAAAGATAACCGGAGAATTCTTTTGTCAGGCCATGCTGCTCCATTCCATAGGGAATCGTATTGATATAAATCAGGGCACCTATCAGCCAGAGGCTTGATGAGGCAAGGACGGCTTTGAGCAGATTCTTTCTTCTGTGGATCGACCACAGGGTTTTTATTATGTCACGCAAGAATAAAACCGAGGCAGAACTTTTTCTGCCGGAAGGCCTTGTTTTCCTGATTCTCAGGGAAGTAAAAATACCAATCACCGAAATGCACACACATCCCAGAGCCGCTACCGCGTAGTTACCTGATACATTCAGAGACAGGAAAGGCCCCAATGCAAAGCCGATGATAATCGCAAGAAATGTTGCCGCCAGCAACTTGCCGTTGGCACCTGGAAGTTTGTCATCGGGCACAAGCTCTCTGATAATACCATACTTGCTGGGATTAAAGAATGTGCTCTGCAACGCCATAAAAAATAGAGCCGCATATACGAGCAGCATCGAATCGAGCCAAAATGCCACGACGGCAAAGCTCATTACAGCAAGTTCAGCTATTTTGCTAAAGACGATTATATTGCGTTTGCTGTATTTGTCTGCCAGCCGTCCTGCTAAAGCAAGGAACAGCAAATACGGCAAAACAAAAATTGCGTTAGCAAGGCTGGCAATATTAGTGGCATTATGCTTACCGGCCAGGCCTATCAGGCAAAAAATCACCAGCAGCTTAAAAACATTATCATTAAGCGCACCGAGAAACTGCGCAGCATTATGCCAGGCAAAAGAATGGTCGGCTTTTGTCTTTTCGGCGTTCATATTTCGTATGTCGTCAATATTCTGTGTCCTGTATTCTGTATCCTATTTTTTTATTGTTACTGCTTCATTACCCGTTTTGAACGTCAGACTGTTTGACCAGTTTTGGTTCGATGCTTCTTTAGAGCGTGCAAAACCATATTCGATTCCGTTTGCTTCGGTAACAAGATTGTTATCATTCATAAAGCTCCATTTTGGGAACCGGCCTGCAATTGTGGCGTAGTACCATTTCCAGGGGAAATTGTGGTCTTTTATTATCTGGTCGATTTGGGTTACATCGACGTTATGAGCGTGTTTAAGGTTATGTTCGGTAAATTCCAGCGTGTAATCCCGTGTAAAATAATGGTCTGCCCAATAGTGTCTATCGGCGGGGGTGTTTATATCGCCGAGTAAATCAGCGCTAAAGTGCTTAGGGACATAGGCATCAAGAAACGTCAGATGAACGTCGGCGTTTGTTTGACGAACAAGTATTTTTGCCGACTCGCTTATCGTCCAGGCTCCGCAGGAATGGCCTATCAGATGAATATGTTCAAGATTCAGGTCGTGCTTCAGTATCTGGCCTGCCAAAGCCGCTCCGGCTATGTCACGAGCGCAAGTAGCTGCGTCAGCAGGGCTGATGGTTTTTGCGCCTTTTGTCCAGTCGAAGTACCCGCAAAGCCAGTCATTTGAGTCAACGTGTCTAAGAATAGCCTTAGCCATATCTTCAGGCCAGTCGTTTTTGCCCTTCTCCATCCAGCCGTGCGTTACAACCGCCACATTTTTCGCTCCGCTGCCGCCCCGCTCCAACCTGTCACCGCCGACAAACTGAAGCCCTTCCGGCTCCGAATGTTTACACCCACCTGTATTTGCCGCCACCATTACAACGAAAACCATAATTGCAGCCGGCTTTAATATCCTCTCACCTGACATAATCTTAATATCCCACATTGAATATCACATTGGGCCGCTTACCCTCTATCCGTCTTCTTCCTGATGAAGTACGTTATAATTGTGACTGCGCTGCCAACCACACCAATCAGCAAGCCGGCTGGACAAACTAAAATCGCAATAAGAAAAAATACCGCATGGAAAAATTCCAGCAGCCGGTCTAATACAACGATATCAGCAGCCATCCGAGCCAAACCATAGAATACATTATGCAGGACAACAAAGACAACAAAACCGACCAGCGATGCACATAAGAGAATAAAAAAATATTTTGTCCTCCGCCAGGAGTGGATAAATGCAAGGATAATGCTAATAGTTGCAGCATAGCACAGCATCAATCCTGGAAGATTATCACTGACCCCTACGATAAACGCCGCTATCAGACAGCCACAGCATATCACACACCACAGCAATGTTACCATTCGATTGCTCTTGGTACTTGTTGGCATGAGAAAATTTGTCATTTCAACAACTCCTTTTTCGAACCTTTCACAATTTGATATCTTCGTAATTACTCAATTCCGATTTCCTTTTCAAAAAGCCTGCACCGCAAACGCCATCCAATATAAACAACAAGAAACACAAAACCCACTATCACCGGCCAGTGCCCAAGGATGCTAAAGACGGTCCGACCGTCATAGACATCAACCTCCGCTGCAATAACGCCCGGCCCTTCCTCGAAGTGGTCGTAACTGGCCAACACCTCACCCTTAGGCGAAATGATGGCACTTATCCCGTTCCGCGCCGCCCGAACGAGCGCATACCGCGACTCGAGCGCCCGATGAATACTACTTTGCAGATGAGCGCCCTTCACCGTCCGCCAGTCCAGCGTAGGAACCGCCACAATACCAACCCGTCGGCGCCCATACTCCCGCGAAAAACGCGTAAAATTATCATCCTGACAAATCATACCACCCACCCGAACATCATCGACCTCAATAGTTCTCAAACGACCGTCTCCTTTACGACAGTCCTCAAAAGCCGTCAGCTCGGTCTTGGTATATTCCGACAGCACCTCACCCTCGCCGGACATAAACAAAAGCCGGTTCTCATTCTCATCTTCATTAAAATACCCGATAGCTAAAAACACATTGTGCAGACGGGCAATCTCGGCAAATCGCCCAACCCACTTCTGCCGTTCACTGCCTCCAAAGCTAAAACCCAGCTCGGGCGAAACTATCAGCCTCGCCCCTCCACCCGCTGCTCTCGCTGCCGGGGCGGCAAACAAGGCCTCGAACCCTTCTTCCGAGTAAACCCCTCCTGCCTTCCCCTCGTCACTATTTGTCCAGCCCACCGCCGCAACCTTGAGCTTGCTTACCGGACGCTCACTTCCAACAACCATATCAGCCGCTGCAAACACAAATACCACCGCAAGCCCAGCCGCAAAAAGCCGGCCACGCTGCTTCGGACGAATAATGATATTAACGGCCAGCGACTGCAGCGTCCCCAATACAAAAATAATACCCGTTATGCCGGTCAGCGAGACAAATTGTATCAGCACCGGATACCGCGACCACGGCCGTACCAGCGACTGTGCCAAACCCCAAATCGGGACCACAGTGAAATTGACCCAGTCAAGCACAACAACAAAAGCCCCGCTCGCAAAAGAGCCCGCCAAAGCAGAACCACCAAGCAGCCACGACGAACCGCAGGCAAAGATTATGAACAAAACCGTAAAATGCACCAAAAGAATCAGACTCATCACCACCGGCAGTCGCAGCGCAATCAATTGCGGCAGTATATAGCAAAACCCCATATACATCCCCGCCAATACCACCGCCCGGCGGCCAACGTCTCTCTTCCCAAGCACATATAGAATCGGAACCAGAGCAAAAACCTGCAGCACCGCCGCAGCCGGATACAAATGCCCGACAACCAGCCCCAATCCACTCAGACCGCCTGCAAACCTGCAAAGCAATTCTTCCCTTGTCATTGTCATCGTTCCCGGTCAGTTACCAGGCTACCAAATGGGGGGCATCAGGTTATCAAAATATCAGCTTAATTTCGTCTTTTCCTGGTATCCTGATTTCCTGATATTCTGCACACTGGTCTCCTGATGACCTGATTTCCTTTTTTTCATTTGTTCCGTTGCCCGAAAAAAATTATCGCCCGTACCTCTTTTAGCAAAAAACTTAAAACGAAAAGTGCAAAACCAAAACTTAAAATTAAATAGGCGAGGGTTCCCATTTTGCAACTTATTGCAAAATGGGGTCCCTTTGAATTTTAAGCTATCGTTTTTAGTTTTTAGCTTTAAGTTTTCAGTTTCATTATTAACCGAGACCGCAGCGGATTTTCTCAAGCGTCCCTATCATTCTCTTCTGCTCCGTCTCTTTTAGGGCCGCCATTATCTTCTTAACAAGCTTCGCATAAAGCGGCTCAACCTCTGCAAGCAGCCTCCTGCCATCAGCGGTCAGTTTCACAATGTTAAATCGCCTGTCATCCGGTGCAGAAGTACGCACCACCAGATTGGTCCTTTCCATTCGGTCTATCAGAGATGTAATATTTGCCCGGTTGACGAGCATCATATTGCTAAGCTGCGCCTGGCTCAGGCCCTCTTCGGCACCGCTCTGGTGGAACAAAAGCATCATAACGTTGAACTGAACATCCGTCAGACCGAAAGGCCTGAAGAACTCTGCCGCCTCTTTTTTCAGTTGTGCCGCAGTGTAGTATATATTCAGCACCGCCTCATGTGCCGTTACACTAAATCCCTTTTTCAAACCAAGCTCCTGCTCAAGACCCATATCAAACTCCTGTATCTAATATATTGTTTATATGTATACTATATATACAGAAACTACTGCGTCAAGAACTTTTTCAAAAAATTTTAAAAACTTTTCCCTCTCGCATTTTGCCCCCCTTGCTGGAATTTAGTGAAAAACTTAAAACTGAAAATTAAATAGATGGGGTCCCTTTGAATTTTAAGCTATCGTTTTTAGTTTTTAGCTTTAAGTTTTCAGCTTGATTTTCACCCACACAACCGTTATCATATCTGCCTATGAGAATTTCGCTTACCAAATACGGTTTGCCGCAGGTAGTCATCTTCCCAGCCGCCATAATCGCAGCGATGGCCGCTGCGCCAGCAGCCTGGCCAAAGTCCTTACCACTCTGGGGCATCATTTTAATCGAAATAATCTTTACCATTGTTCTGATTTGGATTCTTTCTTTTTTCCGAGACCCTCAACGCCCCGCCCCCGCAGACAATAATCTGCTGCTCTCGCCGGCCGACGGCAGAGTAACCGACATCGATATTGTCCAGGAAAATGATTTTATCGCTGGCTCCGCTCTGCGAATCTCAATTTTTCTGAGCATCTTCGACGTGCACATCAATCGAGCACCCTGCAATGTAAAAGTTGAAAAAATAACCTACCGACCCGGCAAATTCAAAAACGCCGCCAGCCCCCGCTCCAGCCGCGTCAATGAATCAAACGACCTGTGGCTCAGAAGAACCGACAGACCAAACGACAAACTCATCCTCCGACAAATCAGCGGCGCCATCGCAAGGCGGATTATTTGCGATACTAACACAGGACAAAAATTAGCCGGCGGACAAAAATTCGGTATGATAAAATTTGGCTCAAGAACCGAGCTTTATCTGCCTACTTGTGAAAACGCAAAAACTCTGATAAAAAAAGGAGACAAAGTAAAAGCAGGACTTACACCGATTGTTAAATACGAAATATATTAAAAAACACAGGTGCGCAGAACATCAGGAAATCAGAACACCAGAAAAAAACGAAGTTAAGCTGATATCCTGATAACCTGATGCCCATCACCTGTAGCATGGTACCCTGATAACTGACTGGGAACACACAAAATGCCGAGAATAACAACTCAGGCCGCAAAAGACCGTTTGCTTCGCCGCGTCCGCAAGCAAAGGCTCAAATACGTTACCGTTCTGCCGTCACTGATTACCATCTTAAACGGCGTATGTGGTTTTGCCGCCATTGTTCTCGCAGGGAAAAACGCTTTCGCAATGGCCGGCTACCTGATCCTGCTCGCAATGATTGCAGACATGCTCGACGGCCGAGTCGCAAGAATGAGTCAGAGCACCTCCAGCTTCGGCGGCCAGCTCGACAGCCTCTGTGACATAATCAGTTTCGGCGTCGCACCGGCCTTCTTAATGCTCAAAACCCTCGAATACAAATTCGGCGACTTCTCCGAAATAGAAAACTTCCTCCATCGATTCATCTGGCTCGCCGCAGCCGCATATATAAGCTGTGCCGCCATTCGCCTGGCAAGGTTCAATGTCGAAAACGAAGAGGACGAGTCCGCACATATGAGCTTCGTCGGCCTGCCAACTCCTGCCGCCGCCGGAGTAATTGCCAGCATCATCATATTCCATCAGGAAACCCTGCCCGAACTCGCCGCCAAAAATTCACACATTTATCTTATTTGTGAAAATGTTGTTATCTATACACTCCCCTTTATTCTGCTCTCAATAGCCATCCTGATGGTCAGCAGAATTCGATACCCGCACATCCTAAATCAGTACATAAAAGGGAAAAGACCTTTCGCACATCTCATACGAGTGCTGCTGTTTCTCGGATTGATTATCTGGAGCAGACAGACGGTTTTGGTGTTTATCTTCTGCGGTTTTGCGGCAAGTGGATTTGTAAAATGGCTTTATTACAGAGTAACACGAAGGAAAAAATTCCTCGAACCCTCCGCCCAAGAACCTCTGCTAAACAGCGACTATGGTAATCCGCAGGATGCCTTACGGCACTAACCAGCCCAAACTCCCGGTTGTCTTTAACTCATTCCAGCACGCTGCTGTTACCTCGACCCAAAAACACTCACATCAGCTTTAGCAGCTTCATGATGGTCTTGTTCAGTAGTCCCGGTGCAATTCATCTTGTAATACTGCTCAACAACGCCAACCAGCCGCGAAAGAACCTCCTGACCTTCACGGCTTGCCTCCAGCCCAACTATCTGAAGACCATAGCAGATGTTCTTTTCATCTGCCGTAGGAAGAACGCTCCTGACCCGAGCATTGAACATCAACGGCTTTTCATAAGGCATCGGTGTAAAACGCACCCCGATAAACTGCCCCTTTCTCAACCGGGCTTGTTGTTCCCTCTCAATTGCAATCTGGGCGCCGCCGGCCGAAATGTCAACCAACCTGCCCTGCATATATTCCATCGGCGGCAACGGCAGACCGTCCCCCCGGCTGCGGCGAGGCCATAACACCATCTTGACCCTCAAAGAATCCGGCACGTTAACTCTAAAAAAGCTCCGACGCTCCACCAATTCTATACGCTCAGGAAACAAAAGCACTAATCTTCCACCACCATTATCCGGTGACGGTTCAAAACCAAGGACCTTCGTCTCAAAAACTACTTTCCCGTATTCATACTTAATAGACATACCGACCGGTTGCTCAACCTGGATATTTATCGGGTGTGATTTTTTCCTCGGCGAAACAACGCCACTATCCCGCCCCCTGTTATATGAAGGACGCAAAATCTCAACCTTAAAACTGCCGGCTCCAAGCTCCGTCAGTTTTACCTTGGCAACATGCCATTTGCCACGCGACAAATATGTCATAATCGCAGGTGCCTTCTTATCCATAACGGCCTGCAAAATCACCCTCGGCTCGGCTCTGCCCAACATTCCGACTTCTTTCATCATCAACCCCCGGCAATCTCTTCAACCTTCTCGTTTCAAACAACCGCTTTCTTTCCTATCTAAATACATAAAAAAGATTTCGCCGTTTGCAAAATCGATTTTGAAGTAAATTTGCTCTGACCGCTGAATCCCGGGCAAAATTCTAAAAAAAAATTGCGCCGAACGCAGCCAAATCCTAACTCAGACGCTTGTACATTCCGAAGTTATGAATTATTATCCCTGTATCAATGAACACATTTGAGAAAGAAAAAAAATACGGTTCCGATAAAATCGCCCTTTTGGGGCTCTTTGTCCTCGCCATACTGACGGCTTACGCCATAACCACCCTAAAGTCAGCAGTCATACTCACAAGGCCGATAGAATTGAATTACACAGGCTTAGCGGTCTCAATGCCGAATGGAAACGGCTGGAGATGTGAAAAAAACTGGAGCTATGGACAAAACGCTTTTGTCCTGAAAAGCTTCTTCACCATTAATCCAGACAGATACACCGCCGAAGCGAGATGCCGATATTTGTTAGCGGCCGAAAATACCCCTGCCGATTTGCTCATCGAACAAAGAGCTTACGACCTCAGCGGAACCATTATAGAAAAAAACCGCATTCAGACAGAACTGCTCAATATCAAATGGGCATATATAAAAAATGAACAGTACCTGCTCGATATTTATTTTGGCACCACACGACTGCCCAACAACCGACAACTCGATATCGAAGTGCTGCTCACAGATAATGCCGACTTGGCCGCTCAAACCTTCAAATTAGTCGCAGAAAACATAAAATTCCAGGACAACCAACTCCTCAACGCCGGCAGTCAAATCGTTCAGAATATCAAAAACTCAGGCATCAGCTCCTTTTTGACCGACCAAAGCCGTCAGGACATCTTCCTGATTAAAGATGAAAAAAAACGACCGGTTGGTTTTACCACCGATGTACTCATCGACTCGACGCAGGATGCACCGTTAAACATACAGGCCGCAGGACTTCTGTACATCCGGGGCCGATATGCTCAAGAGCAGGCAATGTTCTTTCAATGCAGTAACAACCTTGATGAATTCTCCTATAAAAAACAATCTGCCAAAAACGGCACCGAGATAACTATGAACAAAACAGGCACAATGACCGTAAAAACATCCAAGCCATATCCCAAAGAAATAAATTATCAGCCCGGCCCCTCAGCCATTCCGGACGTCTTTCTCGAGTTCCTCTTAAACCACTTTATTGATAGCTACCACGAAAAACTCGTCATCGACATTATCAGAAGTGACGGCACAATAAACCCTGCTCTGCTCCGGCGAATCGAAGACAAAGGTGATAGCACACATATATTGAAACTGGACTTTCTTGGAGGACAAAGATTCTCAGAACTGATTTATCTGGACAACCAGAAAAATATCCTAAAAAGATTACTCGGCATTCAGACTCCCCCAGGAAACAATGAAGAACCTCTCCGCCGAAGAAACATACTTACTCTCGAACGTGATACCGCCGAAAACATATTAAGACAGTTTCCTGAACGAGCTGACTATATCTTACAAAAGAATAAAATGCTGGACCCAAATAACTTCTAAAACCTCTTGGCCGGCCCAAAAAAGTAAACAAAACTACCCGGCCGGAAATGCTCTATAAATATGCCGAATAAAAAATATTGATAAAACATCAAAACCCTAATATGCTGTTTCTCTAAAAACACTAAAAATAATCCGGACCGTCGCCGGTGGACTAAAAAGGACAAAAAATGGCAAACTTAAAAACTAAATACACCAGCCCTCTCGTTGAGAGAAACGCCTCGGAAGAAATGGCGGAGACCTTCGGCGCCCAAAAAAAAATCCGCACCTGGCGACGCCTCTGGCTCGAACTCGCAAAAGCTCAAAAAAAACTCGGACTTAACATAAAACAAAATCAAATAAACCAAATGGCAAGACATCTTGAAGATATTGACTTCAACAAAGCCGCAAAATACGAAAAGATGTTTCGACACGATGTTGTCGCACACATCCACACCTTCGCCGACACCGCTCCAAAAGCCGCACCTATCATTCACCTCGGCGCAACAAGCTGCTTCGTAACCGACAACGCCGACCTGATCATTATACGACAGGCCTTACAAATAATAGCCGCTAAACTGGCCTCCGTTATAAACCTGCTTGCAATCTTCGCAAAGAAACACCGCTCACTGCCAACCCTGGGCTTTACACATTTTCAGCCCGCCCAGCTAACAACAGTCGGCAAAAGAGCTGCCCTGTGGTGCTATGAATTCGCAATCGATTTGCAGGAAATAGAGTACCGCCTTGAAAACCTCCCCTTCAGAGGCGCTAAAGGCACAACCGGAACGCAGGCCTCTTTCCTTGCACTGTTCGACGGCAGCACCACAAAAGTCAAGCAGCTCGACAACGCCGTCACAAAGGCTTTCGGCTTCAAAAAAACCTGCGCCGTTACCGGCCAGACATACCAGCGAAAAATCGACACATTCGTCATAAATGCACTGGCCTCAATCGCACAATCCGCTCACAAACTGTGCAATGACCTTCGTCTGCTCGCAAACCTCAAAGAGATTGAAGAGCCCTTCGAAAAATCTCAGGTCGGCTCGTCGGCTATGGCTTATAAAAGAAATCCGATGCGCACAGAAAGAGCTACCGCACTTAGCAGATTCGTCCTTTCTCTGGCAACCAGCCCCCCGATGACCGCCTCCGAGCAGTGGCTCGAAAGAACCCTCGATGACTCCGCAAACAGAAGGCTGGTCATCCCTGAAGCCTTCCTGGCCACCGATGGAATCCTTGAAATTCTTATCAATGTACTCGATGGACTTATCGTCTATCCAAAGGTAATTGCCGGCAGAATCGCCGCCGAACTGCCCTTTATGGCCACAGAAAAGCTCCTTATCGCCGCCGTCAAAGCCGGCGCCAACAGACAGCAGGTACACGAGAAAATCAGACTGCACTCTCTTGCCGCTGCCGCACAGGTCAAAAATTTCGGAAAACCAAACGACCTCATTAACCGCCTCAAAGCCGACAGAGACTTCGCAAATGTCAACTTCGAAAAAGTCCTCGACCCCCAAAGCTACATCGGACGAGCACCACAGCAGGTTGACGATTTCATAAAAAACATCGTAACACCCATCCGAAAAAAATACCGAAAAGAACTAATTAGAAAGGTCGAACTAAAGGTCTAAAAGAAAACAGTTGTAACTCACAAAGAATTGAAAAATCTTTGACAAAAAAACAATGTCCCAAATTCTTGGTGTCCTGGCGGGGACCCCAAACGCCATAGTTCGCCTTTGGGCAACCCCGTGCCTTTGTGGCAAAAAAATGAAAAAACAGGAACTAATTAAACGAATCAGGCAAACCGCTTATCTCGAAGGAGACTTCACACTTCGCAGCGGAAAGAAAAGCAAATACTACCTTGACAAATATCTCTTCGAGACCTGCCCCGACATACTAAAAGCCCTCGCCGAAGAATTCGCAAAATACGTCTGCGACGATGTAACTTTAATCGCCGGCGCTGAACTGGGCGGCGTGGCCCTGGCAGCAGCCACCGCCATCGAAACAGGAAAAAACTGGGTCATCATTCGCAGCACTAAAAAGACCTACGGCACAAAAAAAATGATTGAAGGCATCTTAAAGCCAAAGGACGTCGTCCTGCTCGTCGAGGACATAGCAACCACAGGCGGACAGGTCATCGAGGCTGCAAAGATTATCACAAAAGCCGGTGCGTCCGTCAAAAAAATCGTCTGCGTCATCGACCGAAAAGAAGCGGCCGAAAAAAACATCACCACCGCCGGATACAAATTCGACTCCATTCTGACAAAATACGACCTCGGAATAAAAGATTAACTACAAACTGTGACAACACCTATACTTAAAAGGCTAACCCCGACCTGCCAAAAAAATAATCTTTTTAGCTATCGCCATCTTGGTCGCCTGAGCAAGTTTTAACCATTTGCAGCCGGGCATTTTTATCTGAACACTTGCACCTCCAGAATCGATTGCAGCAGGACTGTTGGCGATTATCATATCGAGGTTTTTCTCTTTCAATTTCTGCTCCGCCCGTTTTCGCAGCGCTTTATCTTCCAGAGCAAACCCAATAACAATTTGACCTTTCTTCTTATGCTTTCCCGCCCACTTGAGAATATCAACTGTTGGCTTTAATTTGATGGCCAAAGTTTTATCAGTTTTCTTGATTTTACTTTTTGCGGGTTTGACGGGAGTGTAATCCGAGACCGCAGCAGCCATAATTAAACAATCGCATTTTATGAAAAACTTCTTTACGGCCTCAAACATCTCGTCAGCACTATCGACACCTACAAAATCGATGCCGAGCGGCGGCTGCAAATCCGAAGCGCTGATAAGCGTTACCTTATGCCCTCCCTCTTTGGCTGCGTATGCCAGTGCATACCCCATCCTCCCGCTGCTCGCATTGCTAATAAAACGAACAGGGTCGATATATTCTCGGGTCCCGCCTGCCGTGATTAAAAAATACATGATTTCGCTTCTCACCGATTGCTGATTTGCAGCTCAAATTACGTTCCACCCCTCACCCCCTTTTCACTTCTGAGGCGATTTTCTCTATTCGCTTTAGAATGTCTTCCGGCTCAGACATCCTGCCGGTCGCCTCAACACCGCACGCTAATCGTCCCTTCACAGGCCCTATCAGCTCAAAACCCATCTGCTTGACCATCTTGACATTCCGCTGCACCGCAGGATTCGTCCACATATTATCGTTCATCGCCGCAGCCAGCAGAGCCGGCTTCGCCCAGCACACACAAAGAACCGTACTTAGCAAATCGTCACATATCCCGTTTGCGATTTTACCGATAATATCAGCCGTCGCTGGTGCCACAACAACAACATCCGCCCACTCAACCAGACTTATATGGCTGATTGTATACTCCTCACCCAAACCCCACAAACTCCTATAGACCGCAGAAGCCGTAACCGCCTCGAAGCTTTTCAGCCCAACCAGCTCACAGGAAGCCTCCGTCATCACCGCCCTTACTTTTGCACCGACTTCACTCAGCTTGCTCGCCAAATCGACCGCCTTATATGCAGCAATTCCCCCGCTAACCCCCAACAGAACTTTCAAACCATCAAGATTTACTTTTGCCTGAGGCATCGTTCTGTTTTACTCCTCATCAGGCCTGTCAATATCACCCACCTGGCCTTCGATTGCTATCTTGTCCTGCATAATTTCCTCAATGACGATTTCCATCTGAGTCTTACCTTCCGCATCCTCAATCAGCGGCCGAGCACCTTCCATTAGTTCACCCAATCGCCGTTGAATCAAGGCCGTTAACTTATATTTACCTCCGACTTTCTTGATTATCTCATCACTCTTGAGTTCTTCTATCATTATTCATCTCCGTTCGCTTGCTGAATTATTTTTATAACTTCGTTTATTGCCTGCTCCAAATCTTCGTTTACCACCATATTCTCATAAAATCGCCATCCCGCAGCAATTTCAATACCCGCACCATTCAATCTATCTTTAGCCTCTTCAATTTCATCTCTACCTCGTTTTTGTAAACGTTCTGCAAGGTCCTTATGTCTTGGCGGCAAAACAAAAATCATCCACGCTTCCGGATATTTCGCCTTGACCTGCCCCGCACCTTGCACGTCTATTTCCAGAATAATCGTCTCACCAGCCGCCAGCGCCTCTTCTACCTTGCCCCTTGGCGTGCCGTACAAATGACCAAATACCTCAGCATACTCTAACAACTGCCCCTTATCAATCCACTCCTGGAACCGCTCTTTAGATACAAACCAGTAATCGCCACCGTCAACTTCATTTTCTCCTTTTTCCCTGGTAGTTACCGAGACGCTCAAACACACCTTCTTCAGCCGCCTGACAACTTCTTTGCATATCGTGCTTTTGCCCACACCGCTCGGCCCGCTAACTATTACTATCTTACCCTCGCTGTGCTTTTGTTCGACCATCCGGCTTCTTCTAATTCCAAAAAATCAATTAAATTAACTACAGCACAATCCCAAACCAACCGCCCAGCCCCATTCTTAACCTGCAGTTCTACAAACACCACAGCCAAAATCTACTCCACATTCTGAACCTGCTCTTTAATCCGGTCTATACGACACTTCATATCCAGCACGAGATTGGTAATTTCGGTATCGGACGACTTGCTGGCAATAGTATTGACTTCTCTGAGCATCTCCTGGCTGATAAAGTCCAGCCGACGACCAGCCTGACCGTCTGACTCACAGCTCTCGGCAAACTGCTGAAGATGCGAATCCAGCCGGGCAAGCTCCTCGGATATATCCGACCTCTCGGCAAAAACCGCAACCTCCCGGAAAAGCGTGTCTTCATCAAGTTTCAACTCCACATCCTTCAGTAATGCATCGACTCGCCCCTTGAGCTTCTTCTGGTATTCACGCAGAACCACATCACTGCGGCAGCGCAACTGCTCAAGGCATCTTCTTATGACATTACAATGCTCTTCTAAATCAGCCGCAAGAGCGGCTCCTTCACTGGCACGCATCTCTTTAAGCCGCCCCAGCGCCTCCCGGGTAATACTTAAAACTACATCTTTGATTTGACCGGCCTTTTCCTCTTCCGGCAGTATCGGAACCAGTATCCCCGGAAGCGAAAGTAGCCCACCGATATCAACCCGGCAGTTAACACCAGCCGAGGCAGCTATCCCATCCACTTTTTCAATATACTTCTGCAGTGCCTTCTCATTGATTTCAAAAAGCCCTTCTTCAGAAACATCCTTCAGCCCAAGAACATAACTTACCATCCCGCGAGACAGACTTTCACGCAGAAGTTTCTCAATATCCTCTTCCAGAAACGCTACCGGCTCCGGCAGCCTTGTTCTGACCTTGAAGTAACGGTTATTCACCGTCTTGACTTCTATTACATAAGTTACTCCGCCAAACTGGCCCTCTGCGCCGCCGTAGCCGGTCATACTATTTATCATAAATATTACACCTTCAAATCAGCTCGTCATTATCTCTATCGCCACATCCTGCTCTGCACGCCCACAGTTCTTACCTCAAACCAGGCAAATTCATATCAGCAGCTCTTTCACTCGTAGCCCCAGAACCAGGCACCCTCTCTTCGACGCCGGCAGCCTGGTCAAAATCGCTCACAGAAGGCCTGTAGAACTTGGCCATCACAACCCCAAGCAGCAGAAATGTGGCAACAAGACCTATCGTAAACCACACCATCGGTTTCTTCGTATCGGCTCCAAAAATCCCGCCGGTCATACCTCCACCGAACGCCGCACTTAAACCGCCACCTTTGCCCTTCTGAATCAAAACCACCAAAATCAGCACCACCGCACAAAGAACGAAAAGAACTGCTACGACCTTCATAATAAAAATTACGGCCAGCAATGAAAAAATATTCATATCTATTCCTCTTGCCTATTAAATATTTAGAGTTTTCTATCGGCTATTGTCCCCGCTCCAAGGCCAACACCTTCTCTTACAATAATCAACAGTAAATAATCAATAATCAATTACAACGCCGACATAATTATCGCCACAAAATCATCCGCTTTCAAACTCGC
This sequence comes from uncultured Pirellulales bacterium, assembly GCA_964564845.1. Taxonomy (GTDB): domain Bacteria; phylum Planctomycetota; class Phycisphaerae; order Sedimentisphaerales; family Anaerobacaceae; genus CAYXPG01. Next base: position 16,710 of record CAZMCN010000028.1, read on the forward strand.
TCCGCCCACCAGCAGACCGTCAATATCTTTCTCTCTCATCAATTCTGCCGCATTGTCCGGCTTTACCGAACCGCCGTAGAGAATGCGAATCTCCTCAGCAAGCACCTCTCCATACATCTCGACAAGCAGCCTTCGTGTCAAAGCGTGCACTTCTTGCGCCTGCTCAGCCGCCGCTGTAAGTCCCGTCCCGATTGCCCAGACCGGCTCATAAGCTATCGTTACCGCTGAGACCTTCTCGACATCAAGGCCAAAAAGACCGCTTCTGAGCTGCCGGCTTACCACCTCTTCTGTCTCTGAGGCCTCACGCTCAGACAAAAGCTCACCCAAACAGAATATCGGCAAAAGACCACCCAAAATAGCAGCAGAAATCTTCTTGTTCACCAGCTCGTCGCTCTCGCCGATAACATGCCGACGCTCCGAATGGCCGCACAAAGCATAAGTGCAACCGATATCTTTCAGCATCGATGCGCTTATCTCGCCGGTAAATGCCCCCTTCTGCTCACAATAAACATCCTGAGCGCCGACCGCTACACTCGTTGAGCTAAGAACGCCCGCCACCGCCTGAAGATACACAAAAGGAGGACACACCGCTACATCAACGCTGCGACCTGCCGCATCCGAAGCACCACCGGCCACCGCCTTGGCCAACTCCACACCGCTGCGGCTGTCGGTGTTCATCTTCCAATTGCCGGCTACAAAAGGCTTCCTCATAAAAACTCTCTTGATAATAAAATACTTAAATCCTTTTACGCTCTGTTTAAATGGAAAAAGAATCAAAGCAATTCCACTGCCCTCGGAAAACTGCCTAACACTGAAAGCTGCAGGCAGTGCTTACGCGACTCTTCCAACGCCTCCTGGACTTTTTCTTCTGTCCTGTGCCCAACAAAATCCATAAAAAAATAATATTCCCACTGTCGTTTCTTGCTGGGTCTGGATTCTATATTCGTCAGATTGATTTCGAACCGTTTGAAAACCTCCAGCACATCGGCCAGTGCGCCCGCCTTGTGGGCGGTACTGAACAGTATAGCTGTTTTATCCTCGCCGGTCGGCCTTGCATCTTCACTGCTGATTATCAGAAAACGCGTTATATTGTTAGTGATGTCCTCGATATTCTCACAGACAACTTTCAGCCCGTACAGCTCCGCAGCAACAGCCGAGCCAATCGCCGCAGCACCGAGCTCGTCTTTGGCCATCTCAGCAGCCCTGGCACTCGAGGCAACTGAAATGGTTTTTGCCTCCTTAAAAGTGGCGCTTAGCCAGTTCCGGCACTGGGCAAAAATCTCCGGCTTCGAATATACCTTCTCAATCTCTTCCAAAGAACACTTCGCCAAAAGATTATGATGAATCGCCATCAGCACCTCAGCGCAAACCTTCACATCCGAATCCACAAGCGCATCGAGTGTCTCTATCACACCGCCGCCGGTCGTATTTTCTATCGGTACAAGTCCCAAATCACAGTGGCCCTTGCTTACCTCGTCAAAGATACTTCTTATATCGGCAAGGGATTCGTATTCAACGCTCTGGCCAAACTTCAGCATCGCCGCGGTATGGCTGAAACTTCCACCAGGCCCTAAATAGCCAATCCGCAGCGGCCTTTCCAGAAAAAATGAGCCGCTCATCAACTCACGCCAAACCGCCATCAAACATTTATCCGGAAGAGGCCCTTTATTTGCCCCGGTGATTCTTTCAAAAACCTTCTTTTCACGGTCCGGCGCATAAACCTGCTCGCCAATCTTGTCCTTCAATTTGCCTATCTCTATCACAACACGGGCACGCTCATTGAGCAGCTCCACAATCTCGCAGTCAAGCTCATCAATTCGTTTTCTTAATTCTTCAAGAGACATAGACCTAAAGTTAAAAAGCTAAAAGTAAAAAACAACCAAAAGATAAAACCAAAAATAATGTTATAAACAAAAATCCAATGCCGGATATTTCTTTTAAAACCAATACGTTTAACAGAATTTCGCATTTGAGTCAAGAAATTTGGTTTATTAGTT
>CAZMCN010000029.1:0-18442 GCA_964564845.1 uncultured Pirellulales bacterium
CGGAACTGTCATCTACCTGAGTCTGGTCGTCATTATCGTTCATTTTCCAGTGGCCAATCCAGGAAGGGTCATAATCCGGGGCAGTTGTATTGCCGATGCCGTTTACGTCCGGATTAATGCCACTGTCCCAAAAACACTTAGTGTAAGAGCCGTCGGCATTGTAGCCGACCAGCCCACCGAGGTATGTGGTTTTTGAGAGGCTTGCTGCTGCATAAGAGTTAAAGATACCGCCCAAAAAATTGTATCCCACCAGCCCGCCGGTGTAAGCATTTCCATCCACAATGCCGGTTGCATAGCAGTTGCGAATTGTGGCATTGCTTTGTTCGCCTACCAGCCCGCCGGTTAATTCATTTCCGTCAACGCTTCCTACGGCGTAGCAGCTTTCGATAGTGCCATTAATCCGATTACTTCCCACGAGCCCACCGGTATGACTATTTCCATTAACATTTCCTATCACACAGCATTTTGCAATTGAGCTGTTAATATTTGCACCCACCAGTCCTCCGACTTCGTAATCTCCTGAAACGCTACTGCCGGCGGCATAGCAATTAGTAATTGTTCCAAAATATATTCGTCCGACCAGCGAACCTACACTGTCGCCTATTCCGGCATTGACCTTCGGGTTGATTAAAGTCAGGTCTTTAATAACTGCATTTGGGCCGGAAACATACCCAAAAAGCCCTGTCCAATTTGTTTCTGTGGTAATGTAGGTGAAATTGGAGATAGCAAAACCATTGCCATCAAAGACACCGGTGAATGGATTATTGTGACTTTGATTTATAAAGTACCCGATTATATTGAACTGTGTTGCGGTAAACTGGGCGAGGTTGACGTCGTTTACCATAACGAAGTGTTTGTTCCAGTCTTCCTGGTGCAGGCCGATTCCGTTCATATCATTTGCATCGAAGATTCTATAGGGGTTGTTTGGTTGGCCGGTGCCGCCGGAATATTTGGCGAGGCAAGTACCGGTCGTAAAGCTAAATAATATTGCGAAGCTTAAAAGAAATAATTTTTTCACCACCTTTTCCTCCGGCCTTTAAAGACAATAATCCGTCAAGGGTAACTCAGAGGGAGTCTTTTCCGCAGGTATTATTACATTAAAATGATTATAACACAAGTAATAGAATTTGCAAGACTTTTTTTGGATTTTGTCTGCCAAATTGGCATAATGGTCGGGGCCGGCCTATTGTAATTGTTTATTATTCAGGTAGTTAGGGATTTTGGTTGTTTGGGCACGGCTTTTGCATTATATTTTAATAGAGAAGCAAATTGACGTTGGGGTTTTAGATAATGAGGTTTGATAAGTTTACTCTTAAGGCACAGGAGGCGTTGGCGACGGCGCAGCAGATTGCGATGGCAAAATCGCATACAGTACTTTCGCCACTGCATTTGTTGAGCGCTATTTGCAGCGATGACGATGGTGTAGTAGTTATGATTTTGAAGAAGATTGGAGCAGATGTTTCGCAGGTTAGGGGTATGGTTGAGAGTGAACTCGGCCGGCTTCCGCAGGGCGAAGGCGGGACAGTTCAGATTTTGCCTGAGCCGGCCCTTAACAATATTGTGCTTGACGCTCAGAACCGTGCCGATGCGATGGGGGACGAATATCTCAGTGTGGAACATTTGTTTATCTCTCTGGCTTCGGTAGAGAGTGATGCAGGAGAGATATTGCGGCTTAACTCGGTTGGGCCGGAACAGATTAAGAGTGCATTGAAGGAGGTTCGCGGCGGCGAGAAAATCACCGATGCGAATCCGGAAGACAAATACAGGGCCTTAGAGCGTTACGGTATTGACCTTCTGGAGATGGCGCGGCAGGGCAAGCTGGACCCTGTGATTGGCAGGGACGAGGAGATACGGCGTTGTATGCAGGTGCTCAATCGTCGGACGAAAAATAATCCTGTTTTAATCGGCGAGCCGGGCGTCGGCAAGACAGCGATAGCCGAAGGGCTTGCGCAGCGGATAGTTGCAGGAGATGTGCCGGCAGGGTTGAAGAATAAAAGAATCATCGCTCTTGATATGGGTGCGCTGATAGCGGGGACCAAGTTCAGGGGGGAATTTGAAGACCGGCTCAAGGCAGTGCTCAAAGAAGTTATAGCCGCAGAGGGTGAAATAATACTTTTCATTGATGAGCTGCATACGGTTGTTGGTGCGGGCAAAGCGGAGGGGGCTGTCGATGCGGGCAATTTGCTAAAGCCGTCACTGGCGCGTGGTGAGCTGCGATGTATCGGCGCAACGACGATTGATGATTATCGAAAGTACGTTGAGAAGGATGCCGCGCTGGAGCGTCGTTTTCAGCCGATATTGATTGACCCTCCGAGTGTTGAAGAGACGATAGCGATACTTCGCGGGCTGAAGAACCGCTACGATACGCATCACGGTGTCCGTATTACGGATTCGGCACTTGTGGCGGCGGCGACCTTGTCCAATCGGTATATTTCGGACAGGTGGCTGCCCGACAAGGCCATAGATTTGATGGATGAGGCGGCCTCTAAATTGAGGATTGAGAACGATTCGCTGCCTGCGGAGTTAGATTCGATTCGGAGAAAGATTGTGCAGCTTCAAATTGAACGCGAGGCGCTGAAAAAGGAAAGCGACAAGGCAAGTAAAGAGCGATTAAAACACACCGAGAAGCAATTGGCTGGACTGCAAAAAGACGATGAAAAGCTGACCTCACAGTGGGAGAGTGACAAGGGTGACATTGATAAGATAAAGGAGCTGAAGGAGGAAATCCAGGATGTGCAGAATCGGTTTGAAAATGCGCAGCGCAAAGGTGAACTGGAGACGGCGGCGCGATTGAAATACGGGTTGATGGCGGAGTTGAGAAAAGAGCTTGAAGAGAAAGAGGGCCAGCTTGCCAAATCCGACAAGCGCAAAATAATCCACAACGAAGTAACCGAAGAGCACATTGGGCAGGTTGTTTCGAAGTGGACGGGGATACCTGTTGCGAGACTGCTGAGCGGTGAACGTGAACGGCTGATGAAGATGGAGGAGGCAATAGCAGAGAGGGTGGTCGGGCAGGACGAGGCGGTAACGGCACTATGTAATGCGGTTCGCAGAAACAGAGCGGGTTTGGGTGAGGCGAACCGGCCGATAGGGACGTTTCTTTTCTTGGGGCCGACGGGTGTGGGCAAAACCGAGCTTACCAAGGCGCTGGCGGATTTTCTGTTCAACGACGAAAGCGCTATGATTCGTGTTGATATGAGTGAGTTTATGGAGCAGCATTCGGTTGCGCGGCTGATTGGCTCGCCGCCGGGATATGTCGGTTATGAAGAGGGGGGCAGACTGACCGAGGCGGTTCGGCGCAAGCCGTATTCGGTGGTTTTGCTCGATGAGATTGAAAAGGCGCATCCGGATGTATTCAATATTCTGCTGCAGATATTCGATGACGGTCGGCTGACGGATGGTCACGGCCGGACGGTGGATTTTAAGAATACGGTTGTGATTATGACGAGCAACATAGCCAGCCAGCAGATACAGGAGCTGACCGAAGAGTCCGGCGCCGACTGGGAGATTGAGGCGCACGTGAAAGAGGCGCTGAAGCTGTACTTTAAGCCGGAATTTTTGAATAGGGTTGATGAGATAATCGTTTTCCATATGCTTACAAAGGATGATTTGCGAAAGATTGTCGATATTCAGCTTGATTACCTCGGTGAGCGTCTCAGGCAGCGCGGCATAAACGTTGAATATACCGATGGGGCGAGGAATCAGATTATGGATGAGGGTTATGACCCTGTATTCGGAGCGCGGCCTTTGAAGCGGACGATTCAGCATCGGCTGGAGAACCGTCTTGCTGCGGAGCTTTTGGCGGGTAAATTTGCCGAGGGTGACACCGTGAAGATTGACGCCAACCAGCACAGGTTCAGCTTCGAAAAAGTGTAGATGGGCAAAGAAGGCCTTGGGTCTGATGTTCTTTAGGGGTTTATCTGAGCAAGCACTTGCCCTTTGGTAATCTTGTCGCCGATGGAGACAGGGATTTGGACGATGGTTCCGGGGTAGTCGGTTTTTATTTCACTTTCCATTTTCATTGCCTCGATGACCATAATGATGTCGCCTGCGTTGACTTTATCGCCGAGGTTTACGAGTATTTTCAGGATTGCTCCGGGCATCTGTGCTTTGACTGAGACGGCGCCTGAAGCCGATTCTGTTTCCTCTGAAGACGGGGGGCTTTCCTCAGCCGGTGCCTGCTGCTGCGATGGCCAGGCTGTTACTTCGGTCAGGTCGTCGATGTTATATGGTTTTCCGTTTATGATGACCTGCGGGCCGTCGATGGTGACTTTGTATTCGGTGCTGTTCAATGAGACGGAGTAGGTTTGTGTTTCGGGCTGGGCTTGTTGTCCGAAGTTTTTTCTGACAGCGGTTGCGGCCTCTCCTTTTAAGAAGGCGATACCTTTATCTTTGCAGGTGGCGGCGATGAAGATATTTTCGTCGGTCAGTTCGAGGTCGGCCTGTAAGAGCTGTTTCTTTGCGGCCTGGATGCCTTTGTCGGGGTCTTCGTCGTTGATTTCCATCGGGCTGCGTGTCGTCGGCTGGAGGTTTAATTGTTTTGAGGCGAGTTTGACAATTTCCTCATCGGGGGGGAAAGGAGTTTTTCCGAAATAGCCGAGCACCATTTTGCCGTATCCCTCGGCGATTTTTTCCCAGGGGCCGAACATAACATTGTTGAATGCCTGCTGGAAGTAGAATTGTGAGACGGGGGTGACACTTGTTCCGAATCCTCCGCGCCGGACGGTTTCGCCCATAGCCTGAATGACCTCGGGATATTTTTCCATAATGTCGTTGTCGCGCATCATTTGAGTGTTGGCGGTGAGCGCTCCTCCGGGCATAGGCGACCATGGGATAATGGGCTCGACCCTGCTTGCTTCGGGGGGTATGAAGTAGTCCTTCATACAGACTTTGAAGACGGCTTCTGCCTGGACGACTTTGTCGATGTTGACGCCGAGGTCATAGTCGCTTCCTCTAAGAGCGTGCCACATTGTGATGATGTCGGGCTGGGCGGTTCCGCCGGAACAGGGTGCCATAGACAGGTCGATACCGTCGGCGCCCGCATCGAGAGCGGCCCGGTATGAGGTGACACCGGTGCCGGCGGTTTCGTGGGTGTGGACGCGGATGTAGGTTCGGGGCGGAAGAAGCTTTCTGGCCTGTTTGACAGTCTCGTAGATTTTGGACGGGACCGAGGTACCGGAGGCGTCCTTGAAGCAAATCGAATCGAAAGGGATTTCGGCGTCGAGGATTTGTTTTAGGATTTTCATATAAAATTCGGGCGTGTGTGCACCTTCGCAGCCGGGCGGCAGCTCCATCATTGTGATGGTAATTTCGTGCTTTAGTCCGGCTTCTTTGATGCAGCGGCCGCTGTAGTCGAGGTTGTTGACGTCGTTTAGGGCGTCGAAGTTTCGAATCGTGGTTACGCCGTGCTTTTTGAAGAGCCGGGCGTGCAGATTGATAATATCGCGGGACTGGGATTCGAGGCCGACGACGTTTATGCCGCGGGCGAGGGTCTGGAGGTTGACGTTTTCTCCGACGGTTTGCCTGAAGGCATCCATCATATCGAATGCGTCTTCATTGCAGTAGAAATAGAGGGATTGGAAACGTGCGCCGCCGCCGGATTCGAAATGGCTGATGCCGGCATCTTTGGCCGCTTCGACGGCGGGCAGAAAGTCCTTTGTATATACTCTGGCGCCGAAGACGGACTGAAAGCCGTCTCTAAAGGCCGTGTTCATTACTTTGATAAGTTTTTTCGCCACGTTTATTGCCTTCTATAGTGCACGGAGACTGTTTTTTGACAATTAGATGGTTATGTTAAGGTTTTTTTGAGATTTGTCCACTCTTTTTAATTCACCCCCGCCTGAGAAAACGCACAAAAAAGGCCGAGCAAAATCAGCCCAATTGGATTTGTTTTGCTGGAGGCCTTTCGGCTGTAATACATAAAGCCACACTACAGATGGCTTAGCGCACTCTACGAGCACAATATGTTTATGTAATTATGAAGATATGAAAAGAAGGGGTTCTTAAGTACAATTTGCAGAAGTTAATGTTGGCTCATGTACAAAAAGAGGCTCAGAACGAATATCAGGCGGGATTTGCCAAAAAAATAACGAATTTTTTGCAAAAGTCATTTTTTTTATTGACCATTTGGTCAGTTTTGACTAAATGGTCAGTCTTATGAAGGCTAGGTCCAAGAAATCCGGGAAAAACAGGCTTCAGAAAAGAGCCACCAGGACCCGAAGGAAGCTCAAGGAAGCTGCCTTGGATGTCTTCAGTGAAAAAAGCGTTGACGCTGCAACAGTTGAAGAAATTACTGAGAAAGCTGACTTGGGCAAGGGTACTCTCTATCAGCATTTTGAGGACAAGGAAGAAATTATTATTACGCTGGTGGAAGAGGCCGTGGGGCATTTGATTGAACGTATTCGAGCGTATGATTCTGCCCCCAAGAGTCTGGAAGATATGCTGGAACATTTATTGAACATTCATTATGAGTTTTCCGTTGATGCCAAGGAGGAGTTTCTTTTGCTTTTCCAGGGTAAGATATTGCTGAAGCTTCAATCCAATGCTCTGGACGAACTTGAAGAGCCGTATTTGCGGTATCTGGGAGAGATTGAAGAGCAGGTTTCACACTATCTTTCCCCCCGTATAGCTGCCTCGAAAGTTCGCTGTCTGGCATGTGCTGTAGCAGGATTTGTTTTTGGTTTTTTCTCATTTGCTATGATTGGCATGACTTCGGATGAAATTGAAACGAGCATCCGACCTCTCCGGCGGGTTTTCGTACGGAGTCTATGTACATTTCTGGGTCGATAATCCCTTTGCTTATCAAAGTCGCTCTTATTAATTATGAGATTAGAGAAAGTATTTGCGAATTAGGGGATTTTTATGGCAAAAAAAACAGACTTTTCAAACAACAGTGGAGTAAAAACTCTGGGGCCAATTTCAGATCTCGAGAGGCACTTACCTTCGGATTGGTGGCAAAGTCTTTTTAATTCTCTTTACCTAAAGACCGATGGTGATGTAGTTGAAAACCAGGCAAATACATCTTATGAGGTAGAGATGCTTATTCGTACCGCCTGTCTTGAACCGAATGATAAGATTCTCGATCTTTGTTGCGGCCAGGGCCGTCATTGCATCGAGTTGGCCAGGAGAGGATTTCGAAATCTTACAGGCATTGATCGTTCGCGATACCTGATTCGTCTGGCCCGTAAACGTGCCAAGCAGGCTAATCTGAATATAGCTTTCCATGAAGGTGATGCACGCAAGTTCAGACTACCCGAAGGTTCCTGTCATTGTGTTGCATTGATGGGCAATTCGTTTGGTTACTTCGACAGAGAAGATGATGATTTTGCCGTCTTGGAAGCTGTAAAAAGAGTCCTTGCTTCCAATGGGACATTGGTAATGGACCTGGTAGATGGCGACTGGATGCGGAATAACTTTGATACTCGCTCGTGGGAGTGGATAGACAAAGATCACTTTGTTTGCAGAGAACGGTCCCTTTCTGCCGATAGAGAAAAAATTATTTCCCGCGAAGTTATAGTGCATTCAGAACGAGGCGTAATAGCCGACCAGTTCTATGCGGAACGACTTTATTCATATGAGCGAATAGCAGAGTTTTTGAAAAGCGCTGATTTTGTCAGGGTTGAACTTCATGACAGACTTTCCGCCGAATCCGACCGGAATCAGGATTTAGGGATGATGGCCTATCGCATGTTTATTACAGCTAAAGCACCCGTAAAAATCGTGATGTCGATAAAACGCGGCCCGTTGTTTCCAGAAGTGACTGTTTTAATGGGCGACCCGGCACTTCCTGATCCGGTTAAGCGAAGCGGAAAATTCGACCCCGAAGATTTTGAGACAATTAGTCGTCTTAAGGAGGCACTTTCGGAATTATCTGATTACCAGTTTACTTATTTTGACAACCATGCATCCCTAATTAGTCGGCTTCGCAGCGGCCTGCCCAGATTTGTGCTAAACCTTTGTGATGAAGGCTTCAACAATGACGCCTTCAAGGAGCTTCATATACCGTCCTTTCTGGAAATGCTTGGGATACCGTATTCAGGTGCAGGGCCGGCTTGCTTAGGGCTTTGCTACAATAAGTGCGTCGTTCGTGCTATAGCCGCATCGTTTGACATACCGGTACCTATGGAGACTTATTTCAATCCGGACGACACCTCCGCAACCTTGCCATCGGTATTCCCAGCAATAGTCAAACCTAATTTTGGTGATTCGAGCGTCGGAATAACACAGGATGCAGTTGTTTACTCATCTGACGAACTTATAAAGTATCTTACTAAAATCCGAGAGACTTTACCCGGTTTACCTGTACTTATTGAGGAATTTTTATCCGGTCCGGAATATAGCATCAGTATCATTGGAAACCCCGGCTTATCTTATCGTATCCTTGCTCCCCTGGAGGTAGATTATAGTTTGCTCGAACCCGGTTTGCCGCATATTCTTGGGTATGAGTCAAAGTGGATTCCCGACTCACCATACTGGACTCAGATTTCTTATCACGAAGCTAATATAAATGATGGCATCCAAGCAAAGCTTTTTGACTACTCCAACCTTTTGTTTGAAAGATGTGGCTGTAGAGATTATGCACGCTTTGACTTTCGAACTGATAGCGATGGAGAAATAAAGCTTCTCGAAGTTAATCCAAACCCGGGTTGGTGCTGGGACGGCAAACTTAATTATATGGCCGGCTTTGAAGGCCTTCGATACGCAGATTTACTTGGAATGATAATCGAAGTTGCTCAGGAACGTATCGCTGCTGAAAATGGCTTTAATAACGACGCCTTAATCCCAAAAGAAAACACGATATCCGACAAAATTCCGATTCAGAGTTAACTTGACAAGATTAAGCTTATTGATGCCGGTGTAAAATCACAAAATTTGGGTGTTTGAGTGCAAAACAAAAATGAAAAATAACAACAGGCTGACACAAAGAGAACTGCAAAAGTTCAAAGAATTGCTGTTGGTAAAGCGAAACGAGATACTCGGCGACGTTACAACTATGGAATTCGAAGCTTTGCGTAGAGACAGAAGTGAGCTGTCAAATATGCCTATTCACATGGCCGACCTCGGAACGGACAACTATGAAATCGAAAATATCCTGCATATGGTGGATGGCGAAAGAAAAATCCTTGCGGAAATCGACGATGCACTCCTTCGTATTGAAGATGGTACGTATGGAATTTGTGAAGGTGGTGGTGAGCAAATCCCAAAGGAGCGACTTCAGGCGATACCCTGGACCAGATACTGCGTTGGCTGTGCCGCGTTCTTAGAAAAAGGGCTTCTTGCAGAAAAAGATAATGACGCCCAGGATGAGTCCCTATTATGACGACCCAAATTAATGGTACCTAAGATATAAGCATATTTTTCCGAAGAGGTGACATGAGTTTTTAAGGAAACCCTGGAATAGTCATGAAAATTGCTATTGTTTACAACCGTGATTTTCAGAATGTTATAAACCTGTTTGGGATTCCTAATAAGGAAAGAATAGGCCAGAATACTATTAAACGCATTGCCAATGCCCTCAAAGCCGGTGGACACCGGGTAAGGGCAATCGAAGGCGACAAGGACCTTATTAACAAACTCGAAGAGTTTATGCCGCGCGTTCTAAAAGGTGAGCATCCGGGCTTGGTTTTCAATCTTTCGTATGGAATTCAAGGGCAGGCCCGTTACACGCATGTGCCGAGTATTTTGGAGATGGTTGGTATACCCTATATAGGTTCGGGGCCACTTGCTCACGGTATGGCTCTGGATAAAGTAGTAGCAAAAACGATATTTAAACAGCTTGGTCTGCCGACACCGGAATTCGCCGTGGTAGATTCATGGGAGAACATAACTTGTGATATAGCTTATCCTTTAATCGTCAAACCCAAAAACGAATCGGTATCTTTTGGCGTAAGAATCATCAACGATGAAAAAAAGCTACGGCAAGCCATTCAGGTTATTGGCAAAGAATATCAGCAGCCCGCTCTTGTAGAGCGGTATATTAAGGGACGCGAGATTAATGTTGGCCTGATAGGCAATAACCCTTCAGAAGCGTTGACGCCGGTTGAACTGACTTTCGGCAGGAATGGGCCACCTATCTATACCTATGAAGATAAAACGCGTCAGTCTGCGCGAAAAATTGGCTACAAATGTCCTGCCTCAATCACCAAAAAACAGATTGTCGAAGCACAGGACCTTGCTCGAAGAGCCTTTGAGGCTCTGGGTTGTTATGACTTTGCCAGGGTTGATATGCGGCTGGACAACAAAGGAAACTTCTATATTCTTGAAGTTAACAGCTTACCAAGCTTAGGTGAGCACGGCTCATATCTGGTCGGTGCCGAGCATCTGGGATGGGATTTTACAAGTGTTGTTATTCGATTGGTCGAAGCTGCCAGTGCAAGGTACTTTGGTACTCCAAGACCGCAACAGGTCAACTTGAAAAATGCGGACCCTGGTTCTTTGATACTTAATTTTTTAACTCAACGGCGAGACCAAATAGAGCGTCAAATAGCAGCCTGGACCAACATCAGTAGTCGCACTTATGACCCGGTGGGTATTCGGGAATCATTGAATAAACTGGGCGACAGTTTGCAGACTATTGGGCTCAAATCAGTAAAAGAATTTACAGACAATCCCTTTGTAAAAACATGGGAAACAAAAGCAGGTTTTGCCAATGGAACACTACTGATAGGACATCTGGATGTTCCGTTAGGGCGTGAGGTCCCAAGACAAGGCTTCCACCGAGATCCTGAGTGGGTGTATGGTGAGGGGGTAGGCCTTTCCCGTGCACCGCTTGTAATGGTAGAATTTGTACTGAGAGGCCTTAAATATATTCGTCGTCTTAGAAATTTACCTCTCGGAATCCTTTACTACACTGATGAGGGGAACGACTGTGACTGTAGCGCCGAAATAATACGCGCGGCAGCTTCCAAAGCAAAACAGGTTTTAGTTTTGAGAGCAGGAAACCCAGGGAATAAAATCATTACCCAGCGTCGGGGACAGCGGAAATACGTTTTACGTGTGGAAGCCTCCCCAAGACGTATTGGAAAAGCTAATAAGAGTCCCGAAGTTCTCCATTGGGTCTGCGCCAAGATTGAGAAACTGGCGAAATTGTCCTCCAGAAAAGAGCGCGTTGCCGTGGCTGCATCCAATATAAAGACAACAAGTTTTCCTATGCTTTTGCCCCATCTAATAGTTGTCACTTTGCTGCTTAGCTACCCAGAGCGGCAGCTTGCTGATGCGGTAGAAAAGCAGATGCGGCAGATTCTGGGTAAAGGCGAAGCGAAATGGGAACTTGAAATACTTTCGGACCGACCTGCGATGAAACTTAGTCGTGAGAATCGGAGGCTTGTGAAAGATATGAAAGAAGTTGCCGACAAATGGGACATTCCCCTCGACCAAGAATCTTCTGTATGGCCAACTGTTGGCGGCCTTGTGCCAGAATCTACCAGAGTTGTGTGTGGTCTCGGCCCGGTTTCAAAACAATTGTATACACCGCAGGAAGCTGTTCAGCGAATCAGTATCCTGCAACGCACATTGTTGTTGGCCGAGTTCTTAATACGCCAGTTGGAAGGGATAAAAAAATAAGATTAGTGGTTTTGAATGACCTGAGCGAGCTTATTGTTTAAGATAGAGAGAAAATCCGGAGCTTAACCAAAGACGAAGCTAATAAAAGCGGGTTTGTTGAGTTTAGCCCGCTTACTAACAACTACTTTTTTAATTACACGGAGGTGTAAAAATGGCAAAGAGGAAAGCAAAGAAGAAAACGGCAGAGAAAGAGAAGGCAGTCGGGAAGAAAAAGGCAAAGAAGAAAAAATAACCTTTTGATGATTTTAACTCACAATAAAGCCATCGTTGCTTACGCATTGGTGGCTTTATTCTTTAAAAACCATCCGAATATAATAACCATCAGACTTATCCCTCCCAAAAATTTCGTACTTGTTTATCGATAAGCACTTTTATAAGAAGGGCAAGGATGTATTTCAACTATATTTCTGGTGAGAACAAAGTCATACATCCAATGCCCGCACGGCTGGAATGTAGTATGCGTGGTAATTGTCCGGCGTAGCTGGTGGGTTGTGAAATTTATTTTGTTGGTATATAGTATGGTGGATTATTTTGGGGTTTTCGATGAAATTTGGATCTGTAATCTGGTTTGATAGTCTTGATTCGACGAATGTGCATCTGCGAAAGATGTTGAGTGAAGATGCATCTTTGCGTTCGGGGACGGTTATTGCCGCTCGGCAGCAGAGGGAGGGGCGTGGCAGGGGCGAGAGGAAGTGGGTCAGCAGTTCCGGTAAGGACCTTGCCTTTTCTTTTTTTTTACGAGCTGCGGTTGAGCCGGCTTCTATTGCGTCACTTGCTTTGGTGGCCGGGCTGGGTGTTGCTGAGGCGCTGGAGAAATTGGGCGTTCGCAGCCGACTGAAATGGCCGAATGATGTTCTGGCGGGTGGACGGAAAATCTGCGGTATTTTGTCAGAGCATACAGGAGCCGATTCCAGCGGCTCTGCGGGCGCTATTGTGGGGGTTGGAGTTAATGTGAATATGAATGAGGCCGAATCTGCCAGAATAGATATGCCGGCCACATCGGTTTTTATTGAGACAGGCCGATGTGTAGAGGTTGATTATGTTCTGGAGTTGATTTTAGAGCGGCTCGGCGGCTGGATTGAGCGCTGGGAAAGAGGCGGATTTGCTGCGGTTCGTGAAGACTGGCTGGCGGCGAGTGATGATGTCGGGCGGGCGATTAAGGTTATGGAGGTCGGCGGAGGCAGCCGAAGCGGGACATTTGCCGGAGTGGGCGAGATGGGCGAACTGCTGCTGAAAGATTCCGGCGGCAGAGAACATAAAATCTGGGCGGGTGATGTCTTGCTGACGCAGTAGTGTTGTATTATGCAGCAGGGGCGGAAGATGTTTAATTTTTTAAAAATTTATATTGCACTTTTGGTGGTACAAGGACAAAATAGCCGAGACTGTATTTTTCAGGCGTTAATTTGGCCGCAAAGAGCAAAAACAAAATTAACTTTACGAGGAAACTGAAATGGAATTCGAAAAGGTGTTAGAGCAGGTAAAAAAAGATAATATAAAATTCGTTTCGCTGCAATTTACGGATTTATTAGGTCTGATAAAAGAGGTTGTTATACCGGTTCAGCGGTTAAAAGATGCCTTATATGACGGAGTCTGGTTTGACGGTTCTTCAATTGAAGGTTTTGCCCGGATACAGGAGAGCGACCTGTTTTTGAAGCCGGACGCGGCGACTTATGCTGTTGTGCCGTGGATGACTGAGAACGGTATAACGGCAAGATTTATATGCGATATTTACTGCGCAGACGGCAGGCCCTTTGAAGGTGACCCGAGATTGGTTCTCAAAAGGGCGGCTGATGACGCAGCAAAGCAGGGCTTTGAATATAACGTAGGTCCTGAGCCGGAGTTTTATTTATTCGCTATAGGCGGTGAAAAGAGGACCCAGCCGTTAGATTATGACAGCTATTTCGACCTTTCATCTCATGAGGGATATAAAGTTACCAGGCAGATAGTAGGTGCGCTTGAGAGTTTTGGGATTGAGGTCGAAGCTTCTCATCACGAGGTCGGTTTCGGGCAGTACGAAATAGATTTTAAGTATGGGGAGTGTCTTGATACCGCCGACAAGGTGCTTACATTGAAGTATTGTGCGAAAAGGATTGCAGAGATACGTAATCTGCACGCTACGTTTATGCCAAAGCCGATAATGGGTAAAGCCGGTTCCGGTATGCACGTTCATCAGAGCTTGTTTGATATTAAGACAAAGACCAACGCTTTTTACGATGAAAGCAACCGGTACAACCTTTCAAAGATAGCTCATTCATTTCTTGCCGGTCAGATAAAACACATCAAGGCGGCCAGTGCGATTCTGTGCCCGACGGTAAATTCTTACAAGCGTCTGGTTTCCGGCTATGAGGCTCCGGTATATATCACGTGGGCGGCACTGAACCGCTCGGCTCTTTTGCGGGTGCCGAAATGGTTCAAGGGCAGGTCGGTGGCTGCTCGAATCGAGCTTCGAAATCCGGACCCAAGCTGCAATCCGTATCTGGCCTTTGCGGTTATGCTGAAGTCGGGTCTGGAGGGAATAGCAAATAAAATGACGCCGCCTGAGCCGGTGGAAGAAAATATATATCAGCTTGATGATGAAAGCCTGACCAGCAAGAACATCGATGTTTTGCCGACGTCATTGCTGGAAGCATTGGGTGAGTTGAAAAAGGACAAGCTTCTACAGGACGTGCTTGGAGAGCATTTGTTTGAGAGATACATTGATGTGAAGGAAAAGGAGTGGGATGAGTTCAAGAAGCAGGTTACCAATTGGGAAATTGATACTTATTTAGACACTTTTTAAAAAGTTCGGTCGATTTTTCGATGAAGGGCGGAAAGGCCGAAATCATACTCCCAGCCGTCGCCGGCAGAAGGTATCAGAATCCAATCGTCATTTGCAAAGAGATTTGTTTTATGGTTGAAATCCGCAAAGCGAGATTAAGTGATTTGGAAAGTATTGTTGCGCTGCAGATTCGGATGGCGCAGGAGACGGAGGGGTTGGAGCTGGACAGGGACGTTGTAAGCAGGGGGGCGCGGGGTGTTTTCGAGCAGCCGGCCAGGGGGACCTACTGGGTGGCCGATGAAGAGGGACGGATTTTGGGGGTGTTTCTGGCAGTGCCGGAATGGAGCGACTGGCGAAATGCAACGGTGCTGTGGATACATTCGCTTTATGTCGTCGGCGAAGTGCGGGGGCAAAAGATTTTTAAGAAGCTGTATCTGAATTTGAAGCAGCAGGTCCAGGAATCGAAAGAACTGGCGGGGCTGCGTCTGTACGTGGACAAGCGCAACAAGTCGGCGCAAGAAGTGTATGAAAGACTGGGTATGAGCAAGGAGCACTACGAGCTATTTGAATGGCTCAAGTAAGCGGCGCAGGGTAAAGCCAGAGAGGAGAGGGGGAGGGATAATCAGCTATTCTTTTATTATGCGTTGTGTTATAGGTTTACGGGTATGCCGCGGCCTGCGAGGTATTGTTTTATTTGTTTTATTGTGTAGTTTTCGAAGTGAGTGATTGAGGCCATAAGCACCGCATCTGCGCCGCCGTCGATGATGGCGTCGTAGAGGTGTTCAAGCGTACCGGCCCCGCCGGACGCTATTACAGGTATATTGACCGCATCGGTTACGGCCTTGTTTAGCTTGTTATCGTAGCCTGCTTTGGTGCCGTCGGCATCCATACTGGTGAGGAGTATTTCTCCGGCGCCAAGTTTTTCGGCTTTAACAGCCCATTCGAGAACATCGATGTCGGTAGGTTCGGAGCCGGCCTTTACGCAGACGTGCCATTTGCCGGTTTTTTGTTTTGAGCGGCGGGCGTCAATAGCCAGCACGATACATTGATTTCCAAAACGGCGGGCCGCTTCGGTCAGTAAATTCGGATTTTCAACGGCAGCGGTATTTACGGAGACTTTTTCTGCGCCGCTTCGCAGAAGCTCATCAATTTGTTCGATTGTTTGTATGCCTCCGCCTACGGTAAAAGGTATAAAGACTTTTTCTGCGACTTTTTCGACAAGCTCAACGATTGTTTTTCTTGAGCGGATAGTAGCGGTGATGTCCAGAAATACAAGTTCGTCGGCTCCTGCTTTGGAATATCCGGCGCCGAGTTCGACGGGGTCGCCGGCATCGCGAAGGTTTAAGAAGTTGACGCCTTTGACGACGCGGTTGTCTTTAACGTCAAGACAGGGGATAATTCTTTTCGTCAACATCAGCGGTTGTTCCTTTCAGCGATTTTTGCAAAGTTCTTTAGTACCTTCAATCCTGTTTCACCGCTTTTTTCGGGGTGAAACTGGACGCCATAAATATTTTCTTTTTGGACCGAGGCGGGCAGAGCAAAGCCGTAATCGGTGTAGGCGATTTTAGCATTTTTGTCGGCGACGTCGGCATAGTACGAATGAGCGAAGTAAAAATTCTTTGCTTTTGGCAGGCCGGCGAATAAATCCATATCTTCCGGCATTTCGACGAGGTTCCATCCCATGTGGGGAATTGCCCTTCCGGTCGGGATGGGTATGACCTTGCCGCGGAGTAATCCGAGTCCGTTGTATTGGCCGTACTCGCAGCTCTGGTCGAAAAGCAGTTGATGTCCGACACAGATACCCAATATAGGTTTGCCGCTTGAGGAGAAATTTTTTATTAGCTGTGCCGAAGTTCCCAAAGCAGCGACGGCGCAGCCGAAAGCGGCCACTCCGGGCAGAACAAGGGCGGCGGCTTTTTCGATTGTCTCGGCATCGCAGCTTAACTTTACGTCGCAGCCGATATAAGTGAATGCGTTGCAGACACTTTTGACATTTCCGACGTTATAATCGACAACAACAATCATAATTTAATTGACTATTTATTGTTGATTGTTTATTATTAAAAATGGTAATAGTTGACCACAGAAGTAATAAAAATCAATAATAAATAATAAATTGCCAATAGTAAATATCAAATGTGCGGGATAGTGGCTTATTTGGGGAAGAAGATTGCCCAGCCGATTTTAATAGAGGGGCTCAAGCGATTGGAGTATCGCGGTTATGATTCGGCGGGAGTGGGGGTTTTGGCCGGCAATGTGATAAAAATCAGGAAAACCCGCGGCAGAATTGAAGCCCTGGAGGGGATTTTAGATAAGCCAAAAGAGACTGAGACGCTTGGTATCGGTCATACCCGCTGGGCGACACACGGCGAGCCCAATACCGTTAACGCACATCCGCATCCGGATTATACCGGCAAAATCGCCCTTGTTCATAACGGCATTATCGAGAACTTCGACACACTGAAAACCTGGCTGCGAGGGGAAGATGTTGCCTTTGTCAGCGAGACTGATACCGAGGTGATAGCAAATTTAATCGGTTATTTTTACGCCAAAGGCGACGATGGTAAAGGCGTTAAGCGGTTCGACGACCAGAACAAATTTGAATGGGCGGTTCAGCGCGGCCTTCACGAGGTTCACGGTACTTTCGGGCTGGCGATTGTATGCAGCGATTTTCCGGACATGCTCATCGGAGCGAAAAAGGGCAGTCCGTTGATTTTGGGTGTCGGCGAAAATGAGTATATTCTGGCTTCAGATGCCGCTGCAATTGTGGAACATACAACTCAGGCAATTTACCTTTCCGACAACGAAATGGTTACTATCACTTCTGAAGGTTTTCATACCAAGACGATTGACAATGTTACAGTGGCTAAAGATTTAAAGCAGATTGAATTTTCGCTGGAGCAGATTGAGCTTGACGGTTTTGCGCACCATATGCTCAAGGAGATATTCGAACAGCCAAAGGCGTTGAGCACCTGTATGGGGGGGCGCATTGACGTTAGAAATAATAGAATCGTATTCGGCGGTATTTCATCCTATTTGCGGGAGCTGACCCGCACCAAGCATCTTATCCTGACTGCCTGCGGGACGGCGTTTTATGCCGGTCTGGTCGGTGAATTTATGTTTGAACAGTTGGCACGGATTCAGACAGAGACCGAATATGCCAGTGAGTTTCGATATCGCAATCCCATCATTGGTGACGGCACAGTGGTTATATCAATAAGTCAATCGGGCGAGACGGCTGATACTCTTGCCGCCGTTGAGCAGGCCAAAGAGCGGGGGGCGACGGTTCTTGGGCTGGTTAATGTTGTCGGCTCATCCATTGCCAGGGCCACCGATGCCGGGATATATCTGCACGTTGGGCCTGAGATTGGGGTTGCCAGTACAAAGGCGTTTACCGCTCAGGTAGCGGTGCTGGCAATGCTGGCGATTGAATTGGGTAGAAGAAGACATCTTAGTAGTGATGAGGTGGCAAGGTACATTGAGGAACTATCAAAAATACCGGAGAAGATAAGCAGGGTGCTTGAGCAATCCGACCATATTAAGCAGATTGCTTCAGCGAATATTGAGAAAAACAATTGGCTTTTTCTCGGCAGGGGCTTTAATTATCCGGTTGCCCTTGAGGGTGCGCTGAAGCTCAAAGAGATAAGCTATATTCATGCAGAGGGGCTTCCAGCGGCGGAGATGAAGCACGGCCCGATAGCTTTGATTGTGGATGGTATGCCGGCGGTTTTTATTGCCACAGCCGGTCCGCAATATGACAAGATTATGGGCAATATTGCCGAGGTCAGGGCACGAGGCGGCAAAACCATTGTAGTTGCAACCGAAGGCGATGAAAATATTAAGCAATATGCCGACCATTTAATTGCCGTTCCCGATACTGCCGAGCCTTTGCAGCCGATGGTGACTGTTGTGCCGCTGCAACTTTTGGCATATCACGCTGCGGTGCTGCGCGGCCACGACGTTGACAAACCACGTAACCTTGCAAAGAGCGTAACGGTTGAATAGCTATTTGCTTTCTGGTTTTCTGTTATGGATTTCCACTTAATTGGTTCATTGGAGATTGTCCCATAGCCGCCGGGATATTGGGCAATTGCTCACAAATAGGGCATTTATATAATCCCG
>CAZMCN010000030.1:0-17920 GCA_964564845.1 uncultured Pirellulales bacterium
CTATGAACTACGCCTGTCCGCCGTAGCCCTGGCAAAGGCGGAAACTACGAACTATGAACAACGAACTACGAACTATTTTATCCAAAACAAACCCAATTTCCCGAATGCCCAAATGAACATAACTTCTGTTATATCAATGAACTATGAACAACGAACTACGAACTATTTTCTGCAAAACAAACCCAATCAAACCCAATTTCAACCGGCCAATCTGCCCATCGAAAGTATGGAGACAAAATTATTGAATTTTCACAATAAAAAAAAATAGTTTGACAGGCCTGCGTAATTCGCTAAAATGCCTGTTTTTCGTTGGCTTAGGGATTTTGTATGAAGAGTTTTATGGCAAAAAAACAGCAGTTGGAAGAACCTAAATGGCTGATTGTAGATGCCGATGGTGCCGTTCTGGGCCGGATGGCTTCGAGAATAGCCCCTATTCTGATGGGCAAGAATAAGCCCACATATACCCCTCACGTCGATACGGGTGATTATGTGGTTGTGATAAATGCCGATAAAATCAAGGTTACCGGCCAAAAGGCCCGCGACAAGGAGTATGATTATTACACGCATTATCCCGGCGGCCATAAATTCGTAAGCTTTGCAGATATGATGGCGAAAGAGCCGGAAAAAGTGGTTGAATTGGCGGTAAAAAGAATGCTTCCCAAGAACAAGCTCGGCAGAAAGATGCTGCGGAAGCTCAAGGTTTACCGCGGCCCCGAGCACGAGCATCAGGCCCAGAGACCTCAAAAGATAGAACTGTTTTAATGCTGCACCTGTTTTTTAAGGGCGTCATAATAGAGAGCGCAAATTATGGCAAAAACCAAAGCTGTTAATCCTGCTGCTAAGGCGACCGTTGGCAAGGTGGCGAAAGCGCCAAAGTCTCAAAAGCCTTCGAAAAAAGGGCCCGACAAGGGAGGTTACTACTGGGGCACCGGCAGGCGGAAAAGTTCTGTTGCCAGGGTACGAATCAAGCCGGGAAGCGGCAAACTGCTGGTTAATAAGAAAAAGCTTGGAGATTACTTTGCTCGTGAGCAGGACAGAAAAGCGGTTTTGGCCCCTTTGAAGACGGTTGATGTGGAAAAGTCTTTTGATGTTTTTGTCAATGTCAAAGGCGGCGGCACTACCGGACAAGCCGGCGCGACGCTGCTTGGAATTGCCAGAGCATTGAAAAATTACGATGAGAACTATATTCAGCCACTTCGTGACGGCGGACATCTTACTCGTGACAGCAGAATGGTCGAGAGGAAGAAACCGGGTCAAAGAGGCGCAAGAAAAAGGTTCCAGTTTTCGAAACGTTAGTTTGCGGTTTTTTTTATCGAATATCGCAGGCTGAATTTTTGCTTTTTCTTTTTTTAACCTTCCTTTGTTTAGGTGTAACCAATGATACGAGTTGCCATTATTGGCGCAAGCGGATATACCGGCGCCGAGTCAATAAATATAATTTTGCGGCACAGCGAGGCCGAACTGACTTATCTCAGCGCTTTGCCGGAGGAATGCGGTGCGGTTGCAGAGGTCTTTGGGCAGTTCAGGGGCCGGTGCGAGCTGCAGATAGAGCCGTTGGATTTTGATAAGCTCACCGGCCTGGCTGACGTCGCCCTTTGCTGTCTGCCTCATAAGGTCTCTATGGGCTTTGTGCCGAAACTGCTGGATGCAGGACTGAAAGTTATTGATTTCAGTGCGGACTATCGGATTAAAAACATTAAAATTTATGAAAAGTTCTACGACGTAGAGCATACCGATACTGCTAATCTTGAGCGGGCGGTTTACGGTCTGCCGGAGTGCTTTCGCAAACAGATAAAAGATGCTGATTTGATTGCCAATCCCGGCTGTTACCCTACGGGGGCGTTGCTGGCCATTGCACCACTGCTGAAAGAAGCCCTTATTGAGACGGGCTCGATTATTGTCAATGCGGTAACCGGTTCATCCGGAGCGGGCAAGAATCCTTCGAGTATATTTCATTTTCCCAATATGAACGAAAATGTCTTTGCTTACGGCGTCGGCGCTCATCGTCATATGCCGGAGATGGAGCAGGTGGCCGGCCAAATTGCCGGAACGGATGTCAATATCCTGTTTCAGCCGCACGTCGGATGCTTTGACAGGGGAATCCTCTCGACGGTTTATTGTCAGCCGAAAGGCAAAGTTAGCGCAGAACAACTGTCAAAGCTTTATTACGATTTCTACCAGGCGGAACCTTTCGTGCAAATCTGCGGTGCCGCCCCTGCCGTTAAGAACGTCGCCGGTACAAACTACTGCCATATCTTTGTTACCTCTGTTAAAGGCAGAATTTTGGTTTTTTCGGCAATTGACAATCTGGTAAAGGGCGCTTCCGGCCAGGCAATTCAGAATATGAACATCATTTTCGGCTTGGAAGAAACTTTGGGGCTATTGTAGGAGCAAAGATGTCTTCCGGCAGATTGAAAGTCGCGACGTGTCAGTTCGCTGTGAGCAGTTCTATAAAACGAAACGCCCGGCAAATACAGAAGTATATGATGCGGGCTAAACAGGCCAAAGCCGATATCGTCCATTTTCCCGAATGTGCTCTTAGCGGTTATGCGGGCATCGACTTTAGCTCGTTTGATGGTTTCGATTGGCAACTGCTGCGGGAAGAAACGGAGAAGATTATGTCGCTTGCGGCCAAACTCGGCCTTTGGGTCGTGCTCGGCAGTACCCACAGATTAGCCAAAGCCAATAAGCCGCACAATAGTCTATATTTGGTAAATCCAAAAGGTAAAATTGCTGGCCGGTATGACAAGAGATTTTGCATATCGCGTGAGCTGGGCCATTATACGCCGGGCAACAGGTTTGTAAATTTTACCATTAATGGTGTAAGATGCTCGCTGTTGATATGTTTTGACGTGCGGTTTCCGGAGCTTTATCGCCGGTTGTATAAGCAGGGCGTCGATTGTATTTTCCAGTCGTTTTACAACGCCCGGCAGAAAGGCCCGAGTGTGCACACCTATATTATGCGTCAGTCGATGCAGTGCCGGGCGGCGACGAACTATTTCTGGGTGAGTATGGCAAATTCGAGCGGCTGCTATTCGCCGTATCCATCGTGTTTCATTCAGCCGGATGGGAAAATCGTCCGACAGTTAAGGCAAAACCACCCCGGCTTGATGGTCAATAAAGTGGATTTGAAAAAGAAATTCTATGACCCGATGGCCGAGTTCAGGGATTTGGCCATCGCCGGAAAGCTCAACAACGCACCGAAGGCCATTAAAGACCCTCGGTCAAAAAATAGGACTATTCTTTAGATTGCCCATTGTAAAAAATGCTTGGTTGGGAAGGCTGCTTGGGGTTATAATGCTTTATGTGAGAGAATTTATCCGGTTTGTTTGAGGATTTAATAATGCCTGAGAGATGGAAGGATTGGTTGGCCCAGGCCAAACGGGATTTAAATCATGCGGTAAACGCCAGCAGAGACGGAGACTTTGAATGGTCGTGTTTCAGCGCTCAGCAGTCGGCGGAAAAGGCGGTCAAGGCCGTTTTTCTTTTTCTTCACGGCGAAGGCTGGGGGCACTCGGTTTATGGTTTGCTCGGAGCCCTGAGAGATAAAGTAAAGGTGCCGGCAAAGCTGTTAGAGACAGCAAAGATTTTGGATAAGCACTATATTCCCACACGTTATCCTAACGCCTTTGATAGTGGTATTCCTGCCGATTACTATACGAAAAAAGAAGCACGAGAGGCAATAAGAAATGCTCGAGAAATCATCAAATTCTGTCAAGGTTGTTTTCGCCGATAAAAAGAAGGTTCTGCGTCAGTTGAAAGATTATGCGAAAAGCGTTAAACGGACTCACCCAGAAGTGGAACGGGTGGGTTATTTTGGCTCTTATGCTACCGATACTTTCGGCCCGGCCAGCGATGTGGATTTGCTGATAATTCTGCGAAAAAGCGACAAGCGTTTTTTGGATAGAATCCCGGAATTTATTCCTGACAATCTTTCAATCTGCTGTGATGTTTTCCCTTATACCAACGACGAAATTAAAAAGATGAAACGGGAAGGCAACCGATGGATTAGCCATATTCTTAAAGAAGTAGTCTGGCTTTGAACATGCGATTCAGCCTGTGAAAATGTTGTGAATGGAACAACCTACGTGGTTTGAAAAAACTAACCAAGGAAAATTTGAGGGTGGGATATGGAAGAATTAGAGTTTCTTCAACGTATTGTAAGTGAAACTGCGAGGATGTCGTACCCTGGAAGATTCGGTGGGAAGCTTAGAGGGGGTGCTAAAAAAGCTATTGAAGCATATTTTGAAAGAGAATATCCGGCCAAACTTCAGGGGCAGATAGTGGACTACGATGTTTGGCACAGAAAACGGGTTGAACAACTCAGTCATTTCATCGAAGATGAAAATTACAGGCAGGACAACAACGATACATCTTTTGCGCTTTCGGCAAAATTGGTCAATACCTTTATGCATCAGCTTATAAAGTATGGTAGATTTCGGTATCTCTACGAGAGTTTGCATCTGCCGTTAGACAGAACTGTGTTTCAACGTTTTTTAAGGAGAGAATATAGCCATAACGAACTGCGAAATCTTGTAAG
The DNA here is from genome assembly GCA_964564845.1 of uncultured Pirellulales bacterium. Taxonomy (GTDB): domain Bacteria; phylum Planctomycetota; class Phycisphaerae; order Sedimentisphaerales; family Anaerobacaceae; genus CAYXPG01. The sequence goes on from CAZMCN010000030.1 coordinate 4,541, forward strand.
GGCGTTCGCGAATCGTCCTTACCAGTTCGAGCCGGAGACATACGTGCAAATTCAAGAAAAACTGATGGAAGTGGTGGGCTATTTCAATGCTAACGTTCTTCCAGAAAATTGTCAGATATGTTCGAGAATCGACCTAAATTGCCTACTTTGGTGATGACAGGATGATTAGAGAAAAAACTATGGCTAATAATACTATTACTGCACCTCAAGGATTTTTGGCGGCGGGGGTGCGCTGCGGGATTAAAAAATCCGGCAAGCCCGATTTGGCACTGCTGGTCTGTCCGGCAGGTGCAAGGGCGGCAGCAGTATTTACAACCAATAAAATCGTATCGGCAGCGGTACAGGTAAGCAAAAGGCATATAAAAAGCCAGACTATCTCAGCGGTGGTTGTCAATTCCGGCAATGCTAATGCCTGCACCGGCCAATCAGGTATTAAAAATGCAATCAAGATGTGCAGCGAAACGGCGTATCTCGTATCTCGTATCTCGTATCTCGTGCCTCGTAAAAATATCGACCCACATCAGGTGCTTGTTGCTTCGACCGGCATTATTGGTGAGCAGCTGCCGATGGATAAAATTGCAAGAGGTATTTCAAAGGCGGCAGCTAAACTTTCAACGTCGTCGTTGGCAGGATTGGATTTTGCAAAAGCGATAATGACTACCGATACCAGGCCAAAGCAGGCCATCAGGCGAATCAGGATATCAGGCAACCAGGCTACGATAGCGGGCGCAGTCAAAGGAGCCGGTATGATTGGGCCGAATATGGCTACAACTCTTTGCTTTATTACTACTGATGCAGCTATAAGCAAGCCTTTATTAGCGAGGGCGTTAAAGGCCGCTATCGGCAGCTCGCTGAATAAACTGACCGTTGACGGTCATCAAAGCACCAACGATACGGCGATAATCCTTGCCTCGGGGGCAGCGGGCAATCGGCCGATAGTTAGTCAATGCCCGCGATATAAGAAATTTGCCAGAACACTGGCGGACTTATGCGATGATTTGGCCAAACAGATGGCTTTGGGCGCCGAGGGCGCTACGCGGATGTTTAAGGTGGTAGTCAAAGGGGCGGCCACCAGGGCCGATGCGGCAAAGGCGGCAAGGGCGATAGCCAATTATCCGCTGGTTAAATGCGCTGTCCACGGAGCCGACCCAAACTGGGGCAGAATTATCTGCGCGGTCGGCTCGGTGGGAGTGAGATTAAAAGAAAATAAACTCTCCTGTAAAATCGGTGATATCAGTGTCTTCAGGGCAGGAGCGCCTGTCAAGTATGATGCGAAAAAGGCACGTAAAATAATTTCGCACTCCGAGCATACGATAACAGTGGATTTGGGTGCGGGACGGGTGAGCGATTTTTGCTATGGCTGCGACCTAAGTGAAGACTACGTAAGAATTAACGCCCATTACCACACATAACCGATACTTCAATTATGCAGAAGCCTGCTTGTTTTGATTTTCTCTAACAAGACACTTGAAAAGCAGATTCTTTTGATTAAACTGTGTCTTTTCGTATCTGTTTTGCATGCAAGAGAACCGAAGTTAAATTATTAAGGAGCGAAGAAAGTGAAAGTTTTTAAGGGTCTTGTTGGATTTTTGGTGCTGGTAATGGTGTTTGTCGGCAGGGCGATGGGGACGGAAAGTTCTGAATCGGCTGCGGTGGTCGGCACGCCGGCAAGCTGGGCCATTGCACCGATAGCTGCTCTGCTGGCTTTAGGTTTTGCCTTCTACTTTTACAAAAAGGTGATGGCTGCGCCGGAAGGCAATGAAAAGATGATAGAGATTGCCGGCCATGTCCGCGAAGGCGCTTATGCCTATCTGTTCAGTCAGTACAGGGTTGTGGCTTTGGTCTTTTTACTGTTGTTCATTATCTTTTCGGTTCTGGCTTATCTCGGTGTCCAAAATCCGATTATGCCGGTGGCCTTTTTAAGTGCCGGTTTTTTCAGCGCCCTATGTGGTTTTTTAGGTATGAAGACGGCGACGAACGCTTCGGCCCGGACAGCTCACGGTGCAGGCAGCAGTTTGAATAGTGCTCTGCAGGTTGCTTTTCGCAGCGGTGCAGTGATGGGGCTTATTGTAGTGGGATTCGGGCTTTTCAATATCACGATATGGTACCTGATTTTAGACAAACTCGTTTATACGGCTGAGCATATGAAGAACGGCCTTGTATGGCTGGGATTAACGTGGGTACCTGCGGGAATGTCCCCAGGCTATAAACTCGGCGAAATTACTGCCACAATGGTTACTTTTGGAATGGGCGCCTCGACCCAGGCCCTCTTTGCCCGTGTTGGCGGTGGTATTTATACCAAGGCCGCGGATGTCGGTGCCGATTTGGTCGGTAAAATAGAAGCGGGTATTCCGGAAGATGACCCCCGAAACCCCGCAACAATCGCTGATAATGTCGGTGATAACGTCGGCGATGTGGCCGGTATGGGTGCCGATTTATTTGAAAGCTACTGCGGTTCAATCCTGGCAACGGCAGCACTTGGTGCGGCCTTGTCGGTTAACATATTAGGGGACAAGATGGACCCGTTGAAAGCTGTTTTGGCCCCGACGCTCGTTGCCGGTATAGGAATCCTGCTTTCTATCATCGGTATCTTTCTGGTTCGCTGCAAAGAGGACGCCAGTCAAAAGAATCTCCTTCGTGCTCTGCTTTTCGGCACATTAGGAAGTTCTGTTCTGATTGTTCTTGCTGTGGGGGGGCTGGCAGCATTCGGCTGGATTAGCTGGGGTATCTTCGGTTCGGTCGTTTCGGGTCTGCTGGCGGGGGTGCTAATCGGCCAGTTTACAGAATACTATACTTCTTCTGAGTACTCTCCGACGCGCGGTATTGCCGAGCAGGCCCAGATGGGACCGGCGACGACAATTATAAATGGTTTCGCAACGGGTATGTATTCGGCTGGTTTGCCGGTTGTTACGATTGTGGTCTGTATTGTTTGTGCCTTTGGTTTTGCCGGCGGCTTTAGTCATGCGGCTTTAGGGCTTTACGGTATTGGTTTTGCTGCTGTCGGTATGTTAGCGACGCTCGGTATCACACTTGCGACCGATGCTTACGGCCCGATTGCCGACAACGCCGGCGGAAATGCGGAAATGGCAGGTCTGGGCGAAGAAGTGCGGGAGAGGGTCGATGCACTGGATTCTTTGGGTAATACCACCGCTGCGACAGGTAAGGGCTTTGCTATCGGCTCGGCTGCTTTGACGGCTATGGCGCTTTTGGCTGCGTTAATTGAGGGCATTCGTATCTGGATAGGCCGGCTTGCGGTGGAAAGCGCCGATGGATTGTACACTGTTGGGAAGGTCGCATTTTTCAAAGGTGAGGCCGGAGAACAGATTCAAGAGGCGGTCAACGTAACGACCGCTACCATTGCAGATTTCGTGGCCGCATATGATTTAAGTATCATGAACCCGCGGATGCTCTGCGGATTGTTCCTTGGGGGGATGATGGCATTTATCTTCTGCGCTATGACGATGAAAGCAGTTGGCAAAACCGCTGGCGATATGGTAAATGAAGTCCGCCGGCAGTTCAGGGAAATACAGGGCATTATGGATGGCTCCGGCAAACCAGACTATGCTCGTTGTGTTGCAATATCAACCAAAGGGGCTCAGCGGGAAATGATTTTGCCTTCACTGCTGGCCATAACCGTCCCTATCATAGCTGGTTTGGTACTCGGCGTGCCGGGGGTTATGGGGCTGCTGGCAGGGGGGATGAGCTGTGGGTTTGTTCTTGCAGTAACCCTTAATAATGCCGGCGGGGCCTGGGATAACGCCAAAAAATACATCGAAAAAGGTGCTCACGGCGGCAAAGGCTCCGATGCCCACAAAGCCGCAGTGGTTTGCGACACTGTCGGAGACCCGTTCAAGGACACTTCCGGTCCGAGCCTGAATATTCTGATAAAACTGATGAGTATGGTCAGTGTAGTCTTTGCCGGGGTGATTGTAAAGTTTTCTCCCATGGTAGGCGACTGGCTTGAGCGGCTGCTGAGTATCGGCATCTGATAGGGTTTGCAGCAAGCTGCACAGTTGACTTGGGTATCGATCAGGTGTAATCTATCGGGGTGGTCGAGTCGGCCACCCCGTTTTTATTACTGCTGCGCGGTAGTTTTTGATGCGGCAGAGGATACAATTTGGCGAAGAAGCGAAATACAAATGCAAGAGACTTTGCCTTGGCTGCTGCCAGGATAGCGGCCTCTCGGCATTGCAGTGATATCGTGGTTTTGGATTTGAAGGGCAAATCGCCCGCTACGGATTATTTTGTAATCGCCACCGGCACAAGCGACAGACAAATGCGCACCGTGGCTGATGAAATCAGCGATGAGGCAAGAAAGCAGGGCATGCAGCGGTTTGGCAGGGCCGGCTATGAACAGGCACGATGGATATTACTGGATTTCATTGATGTCGTAATCCATATTTTTGACCCTGAATACCGTGACTATTACGATTTGGAATTGCTCTGGGGAGATGCCCGCCGACTGAAATGGGAGAAGAGCGCTTAAGTTATGAAGCCGGTTATTGACATACTCGATGACAGGATAAGCGGCGCTATGGCCGCTGCTGTTAATCAGAAGCACTGTTTGGCGATGGTTTGTCCCTCCACTGACCCGCAGTTCGGGGATTATCAGGCCAACGGGGTGATGGCGCTGGGCAAGCGGTTCAAGAGAAATCCCAGGGAGCTTGCCGAAGAGGTGGTCAAGAATTTAGATGTCAGCGATATTTGTGAACAGCCGGAAGTTGCAGGTCCTGGTTTTATAAACCTGCGATTAAAACCGCAGTTTATTGCGGACAGGCTGCTTGAAATCAATAAGAACATTACCAATCTTGGTATAGATAAAACTGATGTACCAAAGACTGTCGTTGTTGATTTTTCCGGCCCGAATATCGCAAAGCAGATGCACGTCGGCCATCTTCGCAGCACAATCATCGGCGATTGTATCTGCCGGCTGCTTGAATTCCAGGGCCACAAAGTCATCCGCCAGAACCACATCGGCGACTGGGGAACACAATTCGGCAAGATACTATATGTCGTAAATGAATTAGGGAGAAGACAAGACTACACAAACATTACCTTTGGTTTGAATACTTTAGAAAAACTATATCAAAAAGCTAATCAGTTAGAGAAAACAGACCCTAATATTGCATTACAGATGAGAGATTGGACTTTTCAATTACAGCGGGGCAACACTATTGCAAAATCTTTTTGGAAAATATCATGCGATGTTACTTTGAAAGAATGTTATGAAATATATAAGATTTTAAGTGTAAATCTTAACTCAACTCATACTCGAGGTGAGAGCGAATATAGAGATGAATTGGCAGGTATTGTTGAAGATTTATTAAATCGCAAAATTGCCCGCAAATCTGATAACGCAGTTTGTGTTTTTCCTGAAGGGTTTAAGAATAAGGAAGGTGAGCCGCTGCCGTTTATTATTCAAAAGTCCGATGGTGCGTATCTTTATGCAACGACGGATTTGGCAGCGATTCGGTATCGGATAAATAAATTAAAGGCCGATAAAATAATTTACGTTACCGATGCCCGTCAAAAACTGCATTTTGAGATGCTCTTTGCGGTGGCACGGATGGCCGGCTGGGTCAGTGATGATATCGAGCTGATGCACGTTACTTTCGGCAGTGTACTTGGTGAGGACGGCACTCCATTAAAAACACGCTCTGGCGAAAACGTGAAACTAAAAGAGCTTCTCGATGAGGCAATAGAACGAGCAAAAAACATCGTAGAGGGAAAAAATCCGGAGCTGTCTGCTGAACGAAAAGTTCAAATCGCCAAAGCTGTCGGCCTCGGAGCCGTCAAATATGCAGACTTTTCCAATAATCGAACCAGCGACTATATCTTCAGCTTCGAAAAAATGCTGGCAATGGACGGCAATACCGCTCCTTATATGCAGTATGCCTATGCAAGGATAAAATCGATTGAGCGAAAGGCGCAGAGCAGGGATGTTGATATTGAGACCGAACTTGCCAATTTGAAAACTTTAAAAAGATTAAGTTTGGATGAGCCGGCTGAAATAGACCTGGCAAAACAACTCAGCCGTTATGGCGAGGCAGTGGAAGCTGCCGCTGCCGATTACAGGCCGAACTATTTGACCGGCTATCTGTACGAGCTGGCGCAGAAGTTCAGTGTTTTTTATACGAACTGTCCGGTTCTAAAGGCCGGGCGGGAAAAAAGAGGTACCAGACTGTTACTTTGTGATTTGACCGCGAAAACAATCAAGCATGGTCTGAGCGAACTTTTAGGTATCGATGTTGTTGAGCAGATGTAAGAGGGGTAATAATGAAAATCGTCAAAAAAGATTTTGGCGTGAGCAGCAGGCAGCGCAGTGAGATGATTGACATTACAGGCAGGGTCGGTTCAATAGTCAGCCAGTGTGGTATTACTAATGGTGATGTAATAGTTTATTGTCCTCATACAACAGCGGCGATTACCATCAACGAAAATGCCGACCCTTCCGTTGTGCACGATATACTTTTTACACTGGCCGAATTGATACCTCATCACCGCCCGGGCTATCGGCATTTTGAGGGCAATTCCGATGCACATTGCAAAAGCTCTCTGGTTGGCTGCAGTGAGCAAATCCTGATAAAGGACGGGGAACTTGCCCTGGGCACCTGGCAAGGGATTTTTTTCTGTGAATTTGACGGCCCACGCAGCAGAAAAGTGTTCGTACAGGTTCGTGGAGAATAAATAAAAACCAGGTGCAGCTCTTTCCGGACGGCTTTTTGCTGCATGTAAAGACGCTATGAGAAATAAATATCTTAATGGTATCAGCCCCAATATACTTCTATTGGGCATTGTCAGCTTCTTGAATGATTTAAGCAGTGAAATGATAATGCCGATTTTGCCGATGTTTGTCAAAGCCCTGGGCGGTACTTTGGCTGTTGGATTAGTCGGGGGACTCAGAGACAGCATTTCAAGCATTATGAAGGTCTTCTGCGGCTATTGGGCCGACAAAACAGGCAGAAGGAAAATATTTGTTTATTCCGGATATCTTACTTCGGCGTTTTTTAAACTATTGCTGGCTTTGTCTAAAACGTGCCGACACGCTGTGATTTTCGCTGCTCTGGAGAGGGTGGGCAAAGGTTTAAGGGCTGCCTCAAGAGATGCAATTATCGCAGACTCTATGGCGACAGAGATTGGCAAAGGTTTTGGAGTCCACAGGGCACTTGATACTTCCGGCGCAATTTTGGGCTCAATCGTTGTTTTTCTTTTATTCTGGTTTTTCGGCTTTGGTTTCAGGCTGATTATCCTTGTTGCCGGTGTTATTGCATTTGTTTCTTTGGTCCCGCTGCGCTTTGTAGAAGAAGGCAAGAAAGAACCACAGGACATAACGTTGAGGGTAAGCCTGAAAAATTTTCCTAAGTCCCTTAAGTTATTTATCCTGATTTCCGCCATATTTGCTTTGGCTAATTTCAGTTATATGTTCTTTATTATCAGGGCGCAAGAATTTTTTACTGCGAGGCTGTCAATTGGGGTGCCAATCCTCTTATACGTTCTCTTTAACATTTTCTACGCTGGCTTTGCTATTCCGCTTGGTACTGTCTCGGATAAAATCGGCGGGGGAAAAGTTATTATTTTCGGTTATCTATTGTTTTCATTAACCTCGTTTGGTTTTGCTTTTTTAGCTTCGCTGCCGGTTTTTATAGTTTTATTTGCCCTTTATGGTATATCGTACGCGGCAATCGACGGAAACCAGCGTGCTTTTGTGTCTGATTTATCGCCCCAGCAGTTAAAAGCAACAGCTTTGGGAACGTTTCATACCACGATAGGTCTGATGGCTTTGCCGGCGAGTCTCATAGCCGGCCTCTTATGGCAAAATATCGGCCCGAATGCGACTTTCATTTATGGCGGTACACTTGGTTTTACGTCTGTCTTTTTATTCTTTGTTTTCGGGATGTGGACACAAAAAAGGCGAGGTGGTGGGACCGGCTGGGGGGGGAACCGGTGAGCCACGCTGCCTCGCCGAGGTTCATAAGCTGCCAAAAGCAGCATTGCTTCACTACTTCAAGAGGTACGCAAAGAAACTAACTTTTTCGAAAAATATTGTCAAATAAAAAAAGAAAAAAAATTTCTTGGGGGACATTGCCCCCTTATTTACCTAACCCTGGTAGGAACAATATACAACTTTTGGTGATAAAATGCAAGAAAAAAATCGTTTTTTGCGTTTTTTTTTGCGTCATCTCAATTTTTAAGCGGAAATCATTGGGCAAAAACGCTTGAAATTTGATGCTTTCCGGCTTAGATTATGGCTGATAAACTTGAAAAAGTTGTTTTTTTGGGAGTTTTTCGATGGTAAGGCCGAGGGCAGTTCCAGTAGCAAAAAAAATCGTTGATAGTGCTAAAGACATTCACGCAAAGATATTAAAAAGTAAAAGCCCCACAATGGTTACGCCCGTTCGTTCCTTAAGCAATGTTAAATATCAGGCCAAAACCGGTTATTTTGAGATGCTTGGCAGGAACAAACAGCGCAGCTTAACTGTAAGCACGGTAAAGACTTTCGCGCAAGCCCTTAAGATGATGTCGCTTGCAAAGGAATTGATTGAAGCGAATGATATGGCCACGAAACGAGAGGCTTACTATATCTCCAAAAACTGGGGCAAGGCCGGTTTCTCAGAGCAGTCAGAGTCGGATACCATTATGGACGACGTTGAAGCAATGTTCGGCGTCAATCGTGAACAATTGCGGTTTACGCCCGAGGAAAAAGGGGGCGACATAGCAGGTAGATTAATTGTTATCGATACCGACTCCAAAGGCAAAAAAATCAAGATTGATTGCACAAAATTCGGCTCCGGTGCTTACTCGATACCTGTGGAAGTTGAAAACCTGCAGTTTCAGAGTCAGGCAAAATTTGTTCTTGCTATCGAAACAGCGGGTATGTTTCAAAGACTGGTCAAATACGATTACTGGAAGAGGGCAAAATGTATTTTGGTCAGCATGGGCGGCGTACCTACTCGAGCCTGCCGCAGGTTCATAAGAAGATTGACCGAGCAGTTGAAAATTCCTGTTTACGCCTTTGTTGACGGGGACCCTTACGGGTATTTCAATATTTATAGAACTTTGAAGGTGGGCTCAGGTAATGCGGCACATCTGAACAGGTTTTTCTGCGTTCCTTCGGTGCGGTTTCTTGGCGTAACCCCGCAGGATATTGTAACCTATAAACTGCCGACACATCCGCTCAAGGAAGTGGACATAAAAAGGGCCAAGGATGCGCTTCGCAATGACCCTTTCGTAAAGCATCACAAGCCCTGGCAGAAGGCGATCAATCAAATGCTGAAAATGGGTGTTCGTGTTGAACAGCAGGCCTTTGCCAAACACGGTCTGGATTTTGTGGTCAATAAGTATCTTCCATTTAAGTTAAAAAATACATCGAAATTTTTGCCCTGACCTTTTTTGTGCTGGCAGAGACACCCATAAATTGATAATGTAAAAACGTTGTTATTTGTGATTCTGATTTTATTTGTTAATATTTTTCTGGCTGCTTTTGTATGGTAAAGATTGCTGAAAAAATAGAACGGGTAAGAGATACTATTAGTTCCGCCTGCGAACGTGTCGGCAGAGATACAACCGAGGTAAAACTCGTTGTCGTAACCAAATCTGTTACTATCGAGGCAATAAAAAAAATCGTTCGTTTGGGCTTTGTCAATCTTGGCGAGAACCGGGTTCAGCAACTCAGAAAGGTTTCCGCTCAGGTGGCTGAATTTTTGCAAAAGGTCGATGACGAATCTTCTCTGCCCAAAAAGGTTAATTGGCATATGATTGGCCATCTGCAGCGTAATAAAGTCCGCCATGTTTTACCTGTTGTTTCTCTGATACATTCGGTTGACACACTTCGATTGGCTGAGGAAATAAATGCTTCGGCAGCAAAGCTGAATTTGTCTGCTAAGGTGCTTCTGCAGGTCAACACATCGAATGAGCCGCAAAAATATGGTGTTCCTGTGGGAGCTGCGGCGCATTTGGCCGAGCAGATAGTAACCTTGCCAAATTTGAAGCTGGTTGGACTGATGACGATGGCGCCGCTGACGCATAATAAGGACGTTGTTCGTGGCTGTTTTGTGCGGACAAGGGAACTGTTTATTGAGATGAAGGGCGAGAAAATAGTCTCCCCTGAGTTTACTGAACTGAGTATGGGTATGAGTTCGGACTACGAAATAGCTGTCGAAGAGGGGGCTACCATTCTTCGCATCGGCTCGGCGATATTTGCCGGCTGATGAATTTAGGTCAGATAAAATACCAAATTCCTTAAACAACAATTCTTTTCAAACACCTGGAATATACAGAAGCAAAAAAATAAGAAAAAAACACAAAGTGCCCCTCCGAACAGGACGAAATTGTTTACGAAGATTTCTAACGGAATGACTGTTAATTCAAAGTCCTATAACGCAATTGGAGGACAGTCTGTGGTTGTTGGTTTTGTCATTCGATTTGTGGCAGTGCTCTATGTAATGCCTGGATTAATCCCTGAGCTGTCCAGTGAGTAAAAGATGAAAATAACAAACACAAGCAAAAAGATTGCTACGGTGGTGATATTCCTTGTGGTTATTGTTACCGTCTGCTGGCTGGTACAACATAACTTCAGGGATTTTGGAAAGACAGTTGTTACTTTTCTTGTCCTGCTGGCGGCAATTATTCTTGGGTATATTTTCTATAGAAATATCTTTAAACCTGTTATAAGCACCGGGGCAGAAGGAGATGAAACGGGCACAAAGAAGTTAAGCTCCAAAAAATTAGATGAACTTCTTGAAAAAAAGGTGCTTCAGCGCACAGCGGAACTGGAATCCGCCAATGCGATGCTCAAAGATGAGATTGCGCTGCAGCCGGTAATCCAGAGGAGCTTGCAGCAGCGCATTAAACAGCTCAGTTGTTTTTATGGGCTGTCCAGGCTTGTTGAGCCGACGCAAATTTCGCTGGAACAAATATTTCAGGAAACGGTCAATCTGATTCGTAACGCATATCGGTTTCCTAAAGTTACCTGCGTAAGAATTACTTTTGATGGGGTGCAATATGTGACGGATAATTTCCATAAAAGTGAAGTGAGTCAGTATGCACAGATTAAGATGCATGGAGAAAAGGCAGGAGCTATTGAGGTTTATTGTCTTGAAGGCAAAACAGACAGTGGCCAGGTTCCGTTTCTTACGGAAGAGCGTGATTTGTTGGATGCGGTTGCTGAACGGCTGGGTAGCATTGCAGAACGCAAACAGGCGGCGAAAAAGCTGCGGTTATTCCGAAATCTGATAAACAGGTCAAATGACTGTATTTTTGCTGTAGAGCCCAAGTGGGGGCGTTTTGTGGATGTAAACGACAGGGCGTGTGACAGTCTCGGATATACTCGTGAAGAATTGCTCGACATGACCGTTAAAGACATCGAGGAATCTGTAAAGGATGACCTGTCATGGGAGAATTATGTCGAAGAACTCCAGCTCAAGGGAGATATTATTAAAGAAGGCAAACATAGGCGCAAAGACGGAACGGTGTTTTTCGTGGAGACCAGTCTGAAATTTGTAAGTCAGGAAAAAGAAGATTACATAATAGCGGTTACGCGTGATATCGCCGAGCGCAAGCAGGCGGAGGAAAGACAAGCTAAACTTATACAGGAATTGGAAAGCATTAATCAAAAAGTGGAGGGTATTAATCAGGAATTAAAGGATTTTGCATATATCGTTTCCCACGATTTAAAGGCGCCGCTGTGGGGAATTAAGGCACTTGCTGATTGGATATCGGCTGATTATTCAGACAAGCTTGGCCAGGAGGGTCAAAAACAGATTCAGTCGCTTTTGGTACAGGTCAAAAGGATGCACAATTTGATTGATGGGGTGCTTCAATATTCCAGAGTAGGACGTGTTGAAGAAGAAATGGTTCAGGTGGATTTGAATGACCTTGTTGGGGAGGTTATTGATATGGTTGCTCCTCCAGAGAACATCGCGATTACGGTCGAAGACCGGTTGCCTGTAGTTGAATGTGGAAAGACCCGCATTATGCAGGTGTTCCAGAATCTGTTGAGCAATGCCGTCAAATATATGGATAAGCCGCAGGGAGAGGTTAGAGTCGGCTGTGTCGAAGAGGATGGTTTCTGGAAATTTAGTGTTGCTGATAATGGACCTGGAATTGAGGAAAGGCATTTCGAAAGAATCTTTAAGATATTCCAAGCATTATCGCCTCAGGAAGAATTTGAAAGCACCGGTATTGGTCTTACCGTAATAAAGAAAATTGTGGAATTATATGGCGGCAAAGTCTGGGTTCAATCAAAAGTAGGCCACGGCAGTACGTTTTTCTTTACATTACCGAAGGCAAAGAAGGAAGTTGCAGATGCAAAACTCGAAGCCAACGTTACTTATTGAAAATGCTCGCCGGGATATGATTTTGGTTATATGGTTAAGGCAGTTAGTTATGAAAGGTTTGTGAGAGTAATCAGGATGATTAATTTTGCCGGTCCCTAATCGAGTTATAGGATGCCGGATATGGTTATGGAAAATTCAAGATACAAAATTTTAATGGTTGAAGACGAAGAGCTCTATCGAAAGGCTTTTATGCGATTCGTGAAAGAGGAGGAACTTCAATATGATTGCACGGAGGCGGAATCTGTTTCAGAAGCTCGGAGCATATTGAGTTCAGAGAAGTTCGATATTGTGCTCGCTGATTACTCACTCGGAGACGGCACGGCATTTGATATTCTGGATTTGGTAAAGGATACCCCCATTATATTTATTACGGGTATCGGTGATGAAAAAGTGGCCGTCAAAGCCTGGAAGGCCGGAGCCTATGATTATCTGATAAAGGACTTTGAACGAAACTATATTAAAGCTATCCCGATAACAATTGAAAATGCCATCAAGCATAAAAAAGCGGAAGAGCAAATTCGATTGCTGACAGGTGCTGTTATGAGCACCGATGATAGTGTTTATATTACCGATATGGAAGGCAACATTATCTTCGTCAACAAAGCATTCTGTGAAACTTACGAATATGGAGAGGAAGAGATTATTGGGAAACACGTTGGTATTTTAAGTGACGAAGAACCTCAAAGCACCGATGAAAAAGATAGTTGCCAAGATTTCGACAACCGTGAAGTGGACTTATATCACAGGCGGAAAGACGGTGGTGAATTTCCGGTTTCCCTTTCTGTCTCTGCAATTAGAGACGAAAATGAAAACGCATTTGCATTTGTCGGAGTGGCTCGTGACATTTCAGAACGAATTTTTATAGAAGATAAGGTCAGAACATTGAATCTGAAACTGAAGAGAGGAAGTCGCATAATGGGTTAACCGTTGCGATTTCCGGCACATTGCACCTACCTGAATTAATAAAGCCGTATTTTTTTTGCTGTTTTATTAAACTGCACTTTCCAAGAAAATTGACGTTAGTTTAGCTCTTTAACAACTGATA
>CAZMCN010000031.1:0-17753 GCA_964564845.1 uncultured Pirellulales bacterium
CGCCAGTGCGTCTCCGCTTCGCCAAGTGATACGCTTACACCGATGATTTCACGCCTGCCGTCGGTATCAACCCCGATAAGGGGACAGGTGCAAAAAGCGATTGAGAGCCTGCCGGATTTAACATTGCCCAGCAGTCAAAGCCAAACACAAAAGGCTACCGGTACAGATGACCAGCCAGCAAACGGCGCTTACAAACCAGCTTACAAAAAACTTACAAAAAATGCTTACTCTGGATTGAAGCAGTCGTCTTTATTTGGCAATGAAAAAAGTAAAACGCTTGGAAATGCTACCAGCCATAAGTCTTATGAAAACAACCCTTTAGGCATAAGAAAAGACCAGATGTCCCTATCTGGTCTTGAACGCGCCCGGCAGGACTCGAACCTGCAACCTTCGGATTCGAAGTCCGCGACTCTATCCAGTTGAGCTACGGGCGCCGAAAATTCTGAGCGTTTGTAATATAACAAGTTACTACGCATCTTGTCAATTCCTAAAGCACTCAGAATGAGCAAAACGAGCAATTTGTGGAGACTGTAGTTGCTTTACAGAGCCAATAACCTTTAACACTTTTATATATAATAAGTTATGCAAATATTATTTTCGCTAAAGTTGGTGTCCAAACTACTACAATGGCAGATTAAGCTATTAAATGGCGTAGCAGCCCCTTCAAAGCAAGACACATTTAAGCGGCAGCGAGGGTATTATACACAGCCGCAATTTCGTTCGGCGTCTGGTAACCAAGTGATGAATGTATCCGCTCTTGGTTGTAATAATCCACATACGCTTCAATAGCCGCTTTCGCCTCAGTCAGACACGAAGATGGAGTAGCAATATAAGAACATACTCGCGAGATACTGGTAAGATAATCAAAAAGCAAGTCCCTATACCGTAAATGAGATGAACTGGTTGATGAGTAATTTTGTATATTCGCCTGGCGTGCCGTTGCCGATGGTTTTGTCATCAAATTTGACCACAGGGATAATATCCAAAGTAGTTCCGGCAACAAAAAGTTCATCGGCATCGGCCGCCTTTTGCGGTGTTAATGATTTTTCGATTAGCTCTAGTCCGGCATCTTTGGCCGCCTGGATTACAAACCTGCGCGTGATTGAGGGCAAAATATTAGATGTCAGCGGAGCTGTCTGAAGCTTTTGGTCTGAAATTGCGAAAAAAGCCGAGAGCGACCCTTCCGTTATCAAACCCGCTTCATTTACAAGTATCGCCTCTTTAGAGCCCTTTGCTGCGGCGTCATTAATCGCAAGGACATTTGGCAACAGGTTCAGTGACTTTATGTTACATTTTTTCCATCGCAGGTCAGGATAGGTCGATACCGCAATGCCTTTGGTCTTTTGCAGCGGTGAGCGGGGTAATTCTGCGATGGTCAAAAAAAAGTTAGGTTTCAGGCCGGGTCCCCAAATATGGTTTCGTATCGTCGAGCCTCTGGTGATATGAAAATAGATTAAAGCATTGGGTATAGCTGCAGCATCAAAGGCCTTTTGTACACGGCGGCGAATCTGTTCGATATCTACACCGGTTATTTTAACAGCGGCTAAGCTGCTGGAAAACCTCTGGAGGTGCTCATCAAATGCAAAAATTTTGCCGTTGTAGCTTCTCAACGCTTCATAGACGCCGTCGCCAAAGTAAAGCCCACGGTCAAGATAAGGTGAGGCAAGCTCCTCTATCGGTACAATTTTGTCCTCTATCATAGCTATCTGCATAAATCTGCTCCTGCATTGTAGATACCGGCGATTTAAGGTTAAACTTCAGGCTGCAAAAATATCTGATAATTTTACTTTACAAAACAGGATTTGGCATCTAAAATACCCGCCCAATTGAGATTTTTAAATACAAAAATAAGGAATTCTCAAAGTGTATGCAGTAATTGAACAAGGGTCAAAGCAGTATAAAATCGCACAGGGCGATTGTTTAAATATCGAACTGACTGATGTTCCGCCCGATGCCCGGACCATCGAGCTGGATAAGGTTTTATTTGTAAACGATGAAGGAACAGTCAAAATCGGCACGCCTTATCTCGAAAGTGCGAAGGTTACAGCCTCATTTAAGGGTACCGCCGGAGAGGCGATAGTCAAAGGCAAAAAGCTGTATCCGATGCACTTTCGCAAACGCAAGAACAGTAAAAGACGCATCGGCCACCGTCAAAAGTATCTGCAGGTGATAATTGACAGGATAGAGGCCTGATGTCGGTGAAGTTTTTTGGCAGGAGTTATCCGTTTTTCGGCGTAAGGTTTTGTTTTGCCTCTGATATTAGTTTGTCAGCGTACTTTTGCCACTGAGCAGGGCCGTTTTTGATAAAAAAATCAAACGACTTATCGTCAACCAGCTTCCCTAATACTGCTTTACGGCCGGCCGCATCCGCAACATCTTCAATAACACGCTTTCGCAGCTTTTCGAGTTCATCCAGGAATTTGCCGTGCTCGCCGGTAAATAACTGCTCGAGTTTTTTTCGCAAATGGCCGGTGTAGGCCGGACAGTGTCCTTCGGTGCCGACGGCAATTTGCAGGCTGCCTCTTTTTACAACAGCCGGCATGATAAAATCGCAAAGGTCGGGTTCATCGACAACGTTACATAAAATTTCCAATTGTTGACAGTCCTTGTAAATCTGCCTGTTTAGTTGCGGGTTTGCCGTTGCAGCTATGGCCAGCACCGCTCCTGCCAGATAATCTTTGGAGTATTTTGATTTAACTAATTCGACATTCGTGTTATGGCGAAGGGTCGTCAGCATACCGTCGATATTTTTAGATACTACAACGAGCCGGGCTTTTGCAGATAAAAGGGTCTGAGCCATTTTAAGTGCTACGGCTCCGGCGCCGATTACCACAACGCGACGGCCGGCCAATTCCAAAAATATGGGGTATTTAGCCATAACATTATTATATCACATATCAACCGATGGCAATGTAGAAAATTTAAAAATGAGCAGACACAATCCCCAGACGCTGACAGCGGGAACACAGTTAGGTATTTGGCGCAATAAAGCCCTTAGAATTTGGCTGAAATAAGGTTTTTGTTATTGTGTCTTCTGATAAGAAATGTTATAGAAATAAGTAATATTTAAGGCAGTCAGTTCGAATTATTTTGATTGTTCTGGAGAAGTATTATGTCTGCTCAACAAGTGCCTAATCAGGAAAAATTTGACCCGGTTGAATCTCTGGCTGAGTTGCGCCACGAGTTTGGCGAGCACGGCGGCGTCAATATGTCAATCGAGACAAGCTGCACATTCACCGTATTGGAGGCAGAGACGATGCCGAAGTTATTCCGGGGTGAAGTCGGGCCCGAAACAGCCGACATTTATCTTTACAGTCGGCACTATAACCCGACAGTTTGCGTACTAAGCCGTGAGATAGCTGCAATTGAGGGTACCGAAGCCGCCTATTGCACTTCGAGCGGTATGAGCGCCATTTCCGCTGTGATTATGCAGTTGTGCTCTCCCGGTGACCATGTCGTAGCAGGAGATACACTTTACGGCGGGACCTTCGCACTACTTCACGACTTTTTGCCTACAAAAGCCAACGTTGAGACTACCTTTGTGGGTATCGCAGACTTAGAGGCTGTTGAAGCAGCTTTTACCAACCGAACAAAACTGCTGTATATAGAATCAATGTCAAACCCCACTCTTATTGTCGCCGACATTCCACGCCTGGCCGAGATAGCACATCGGCATAATGCAAAACTGGTTGTGGACAACACGTTTTCACCGATGGTATTATCGCCGGCCAAACTTGGTGCTGATATTGTAGCTTACAGTCTTACAAAGTTTGTCAATGGTTCGGCGGACATAATAGCCGGGGCCATTTGTAGCGATAAAGACCTAATCCACCAGTTGATAGACCTGCATAGTGGTAGTATGATGCTTCTCGGACCGACAATGGACCCGAGGATAGCGTTCGAGATTAGCATGCGTCTGCCTCACCTGGGTATACGAATGGCCGAGCACAGCCATCGAGCATTGACCTACAGTGAGCGACTCGAGAAGCTTGGAATATCTGTTGTCTATCCCGGCCTGCCGTCACATCCACAATATGAGCTCTTAAAAGGGATGGCCAACGAAGGATTCGGCTTCGGCGGAATGTTTTGTATCGATATGGGTACAAGGGAACGGGCATACGAATTGATGGAACTGCTGCAAAACGAAAATCGCTTCGGATACATTGCCGTAAGCCTTGGATATTATGATACCCTGATGTCGTGCTCGGCGAGTTCGACCTCCAGTGAACTCTCGCCCGAAGACCAGAGCCAGGCGGGTATTTCGCCGGGATTAGTCCGTTTTTCCACCGGCTACACCGGCAGCCTGCAACAACGCTGGTCCCAGTTGGAAAATGCCTTGCGCACCCTTGGTGTCATTTAAGTTGGAGTTGAACTGGTATGGTTCGTGGTTTTTTGACCACGGTTAATAAAAATCTGTTTTCGATGCGAAGTTACGCTGCATTAAAATTCGAAAAAAGATAAAGCTGGAAAAGGAAAAATGAAAGCAGCGTTGGTTGGGCTGTTGCAATCAGGCAAAAGCACTATTTCGTCGGCTATTAGCGGCAGGACGATTGCCGCAATGGGTTCGAGCGCCATTGAAGAAGCGATTGTGCCGGTCCCTGATGCAAGACTTGATTGGCTCAGAAAATATTACAAGCCCAGAAAAACAACGTATGCAACTATTGACTGTCTTGATGTGCCGGGTTTTAACTTTGCAGATGAGCATGGCCGAGCAGCAGCCAGACGCCTGATTAACCGGATAAGAATCGTTGATATGCTGGTCCTGGTGGTGCGGGCGTTTGAAGATCCGGCGGTGCCCGCTTATCGAAACAGCGTAAATCCGTCCAGAGATTTAGTGGAATTGAAAACCGAACTGCTACTGGCCGATTTGGAACTCGTATCAACACGAATCGAAAAACTTGAAAAGCAGGTCAATAAACCAACAAAAACTCAGGCACACGACAAAGCCGAACTGGCATTGCAAAAAAAACTACAGCAGACAATAGAATCAGAGAAGCCGATAAGCAGTGTTATTGAGACCGAAGCTGAACTTGAAATGATTAAATCCCTTGGATTTTTGACGTTGAAACCAATGGCTGTTGCGGTAAATCCTGGCGAGGAGCAGTTGGAGCCAAGATTTGATTTTCCCGACGTGCTCGATGATGATGTTCCGGTTATTACGATTTGTGCCAAGCTGGAATATGAATTGGCACAACTGGATGCCGACAGTAGAAATGAGTTTATGGCCGATTTAGGCATTACCGAGTCGGCGGTAAGTAGATTTGTTAACGGCTGCTATTCGGCATCGGGGTTGATTAGTTTTTTAACAGTTGTTTCAGATGAGCTACGTGCCTGGCCGATAAAACAGGGAACTACCGCCCTTGATGCGGCAGGAAAGGTGCATACCGATATTAAAAGAGGATTTATAAAAGCAGAAACTTTCGGCTTTGACGACCTCAAAGAGCTTGGCGATGAAAAAACCGTAAAGGTAGCCGGTAAAATCCGGCTCGAAGGAAAAGATTATATCGTCAGGGACGGCGATATCATTAATTTCAGATTTAATGTTTAGTTACAGGTTTTAAGGACGGGCTTATGGGTTGGCTTAATTTGGAAAGAAAGGTTGCAATTGTTACCGGTGGTGCTTCCGGAATCGGCAGGGCTGTCTGTGAAGGATTGGCCCAAGTCGGGGCCCGGCTCGTCGTTGCAGATGTAAACGAAAAGGCCGCTCAAGAGGCTGCAGCAGAGTTAAAAGGTAACTTTGGCGGTGAGCACATTTTTACTAAAACAGATGTTACCAGCAAGACAAGTGTTGACGCTATGGTTAAGGCAACACTTGATGCTTTTGGCTGTATTGATATTTTAGTGAACAATGCCGGGATTAATGTCCCGCGGCTGCTTGTTGACCCTGCCGGCAAAGAAGAATTGACCGAGGAGATTTGGGACAGGGTCGTCTCTATTAACCAAAAAGGAGTCTTCCTGTGCGCTCAGGCCGTGGCCAGAGTTATGATTAAGTCAAACAATGGCGGCGTTATCATAAATATGGCTTCAGAGTCAGGTATGGAAGGCTCGGAAGGCCAAAGCGCCTATGCCTGTACAAAGGCTGCCATTTATAATCTGACACGTTCCTGGGCGAAGGAATTCGGCAAACACAATGTTCGTGTTGTCGGTGTCGCACCGGGAATACTGGAGGCGACCGCTTTGCGCTCCGAAGAATACGAACGTGCCTTAGCCTATACCCGCGGAATCACCGTCGAAAAGCTGCGCGAAAAATATAAGAAAATTTCTATCCCACTTGGCAGAAGCGGCAAACTCAGCGAAGTTGCCAACACCGTCTGCTTCCTGGCCTCTGAACGCAGCAGCTATGTCCACGGCACTGTCATTAACGTCTCAGGCGGCAAGACAAGAGCTTGACCGACTGAGTATAATATGGGGTGGTTAAGGTACTAATAAAGTGTTGGAGCTATGAAAAAGGCAAGCATCATCAGTGTGGGTAATGAGGTCATCAGCGGTCAAACAGTCGATACTAATGCCGCATATTTGAGCAGAAAATTGCTCTCAATCGGCATACCTGTTGTCAGCTTCTACACAGTCGCCGATGGTATAGATTCAATTTTACGAGCGTTAAAATTGGCCGCCGGTGACGCTGATGTAGTATTAGTAACAGGGGGGCTTGGTCCAACCGATGATGATTTGACACGGCAGGCATTCGGCAAATTCCTCGACAGCGAACTGCAATTGCAAAAAGAACTTCTGAAGAGGATACAGGATTATTTTGCCGGTCGAGATATGTGGATGCCGGCGAAGAACGAAATCCAGGCGTATATACCAGCCGGCGCTAAAGCACTCGTTAATAATCTTGGCACGGCTCCGGGCATTATGGCTAAAGTAGAAGACAAACTTCTCGTTGCTCTGCCCGGTGTGCCGTCTGAAATGAAACAGATGTTCGAAGAATCAGTCTTTGCAGAACTGCAGAAATTGGCCGGCGCTCAGGCTGTGATTGAAAAAAAGCTAAAATGCTTCGGAGCGGGCGAATCGACAATCGCCGAAATGCTCGGTGACATTTGCCTGCGGGGCAGAAACCCGCTTATAAACTTCACGGTAGAAGGCGGTGTAATTACACTGCATATTATTGCAACGGCAAGTGATAAAAGTACTGCAGTGCAAATGGCTGAAAAAGACGAAAAAAAAATGAGAAAATTACTGGGCGATTTGGTATATGGTACCGGAGAACAAACCCTCGCAGAAGTAGTGGGGAAAAAATTGGCTCAGCAGAAAAAGACAATAGCTGTTGCCGAATCCTGCACGGGCGGTACTTTAGCCGCTCTCATAACAGATATTCCCGGGGCAAGCAAGTATTTCATACAGGGATGGGTTACTTACAGCAACAAAGCTAAAATCAGCGAACTTGATGTGCCGGCCGATGCGATTGAAAAATACGGCTCTGTAAGTGAGCAGGTGGCAGAGGCAATGGCTGAAAATGCCAGAAAAAAAGCAGGAACAGATTTCGCCATAGGGATAACCGGTATAGCCGGCCCGACAGGAGGTACTGAACAAAAACCCGTGGGATTGGTATATATTAGCGTGGCGTCCGATAATAAACCTGAAACCAAACGCTTCGTCTTCCCCAGCAATAGGGTTTCTGTGAGACTGCAAGTGGCACAAACAGCCCTGAATTTGCTTCGAATTAAAATTGCAGATTTGACTTACTGCTCCTAAAATGGTATAATGGATTTGCTTGAATTAACAATATACCGATAGCCTTTACTGAATATGGCTAAAAAACGAAGAAAATTAGGTGAAATTCTTTACAAAGCCGGAATTGTTAAGAAGGAGCCCCTCATCGAGGCGATTAAAGACTCCAAAAAGAACAGCAAAAGGCTCGGCCAAGCATTACTCGAAAAAGGGCTTCTGGACGAAGAGACTCTAACCAAGGCAATTGCTAAGCAGTTTGGGCTGAGATATATTAATCTGGGTAGGGCCTCTGTCCCTTCAGATGCAGCGGAGCTTGTCTCCGAGGACCTTATCAGAAGACATAATGTCGTGCCGTTGGGTATGGATAACGGCAGATTGAAATTGGTTATCAGCGACCCTTCAGATCTTGAAGCGATGGATGCAGTCCGCTTCAGTGTCAATAGTGAGCTGGAGTGTTATCTTGCGAGTCCTTCGAAAATTAGTTCCTGTATTGAAGAGCTTTTTGACATAACAGAAGAGAAGGATGAAGAGGACAGACTAAAACACAGTATAGACGCAACTGCGGCCGAGCTTACCGAAGCCGGCCATGATTTACAGGCAGAAGCTCTCCGTGCCCAGGCTGCAGGCGGTGATGATGAGGGACCCGTCGTGCGGCTGGTGAATCTCATTATAGATAATGCATACCATATGCGAGCCAGCGATATTCACGTCGAACCAATGGCTGACAGGGTTCGCATTAGATACAGGGTTGACGGTGTATGCCTGGAAAAAGACAACATTCCCAAAAGTATGCAGGCACCAATGATTACACGTCTGAAGATTCTCTCCGGTATGGATATTGCTGAAAAAAGATTACCGCAGGACGGCCGAATCAAACGTGTGATTGCAGGACAGGATATTGATTTTCGAGTTTCGGCCCTGCCGGGTTATCACGGTGAAAGTGTCGTACTGCGAATTTTAAGACCCGACGCGGTCAACATTGGTATCGAGGCACTAGGTTTTGAACGATATGACTATGAACGATTTCTTAAGATAATCAAAAGGCCTAACGGTATTTTTCTGGTTACAGGTCCGACCGGAAGCGGTAAAACCACCACTTTGTACGCTGCTCTGCAGGAACTCAACAAGTCTGACAAGAAAATTATTACGGCTGAAGACCCGGTGGAATACAACTTTGACGGTATGAATCAGTGTCAGGTCAAAGAGGAAATAGATTTGACGTTTGACAAAATTCTGCGCTCGATGCTGCGACAGGCCCCTAATATTATTCTGGTCGGTGAAATCCGAGATGGTGTTGTCGCAGATGTTGCAATTCAGGCGGCTCTTACTGGTCACCTGGTCTTTAGCACTCTGCATACCAACGATGCCCCCAGTGCAATTACACGTTTGATAGATATGGGTGTTAAGCCGTTTTTGGTTGCCAGTTCAATACAAGCCATTATGGCGCAAAGACTTGTAAGGGTTATCTGCAACAACTGCAAAGTAGTTGATGAAAGTCCGGACCCACATAATTTACAATTGCTTGATATTAACCCTGAAGACATAGAGGAGCACCCGATATACAAGGGCAGCGGCTGTAGTCAGTGTCAGGGTACCGGTTACAAAGGCCGCATCGCTGTTTTTGAAATGGTCGAACTAAACAGCGAAATAAGAGAATTGGCCTTTAGGAAGGCAACCACTGTTGAATTGAGAAAGGCGTGCCGGGCAAGTGGAATGAGGACACTGATGGAAGATGGCAAAAT
Organism: uncultured Pirellulales bacterium; assembly: GCA_964564845.1. Classification (GTDB taxonomy): domain Bacteria; phylum Planctomycetota; class Phycisphaerae; order Sedimentisphaerales; family Anaerobacaceae; genus CAYXPG01. The sequence goes on from CAZMCN010000031.1 coordinate 9,414, forward strand.
CAAGATATTCAAAGGTATAAGCACACCGGAAGAAGTGGTCAAGATATCACGAACAGAAGAGGCCGAGGTGTATCGAATTAAATAATGAGTTATTGAGGATTCACGAATGGCAACAGTTAATATGGACCGTTTGTTACAGGCCTGCGTTACGCAGGATTCTACCGATATTCACCTTACTGTCGGCCGTGCACCGGTATTTCGTATCCATGGCAGGCTGAGAACCCTGGAAACAAAGGTGCTTGAACCGGATGATACGGTCGCTTTAATGAAAAGCATCACACCCGAGCGAAATCAGCAGGAGCTTCAGGAGGAAGGAGGCACTGATTTTGGTTTTGCTTTTGGAGATGCGGCGAGATTTCGTGTGGCTGTTTTTAAGCAGAAAGGAACCGTTGCGATAGTTCTGCGTCTTATCCCGACGAGGATTATGACTTTTGAGGAAATAGGCCTGCCAAAGATTTGCGCCGCCTTGTGCCGAAGACCAAGAGGAATGTTTTTGGTTACGGGACCGACCGGTTGTGGCAAAACAACCACATTGGCATGTATGGTGAACTATATTAACGAGAATCTTGACCACCATATTGTAACTATTGAAGAACCCATAGAATATTACCACAAGCACAAAAAATCCATCATTAATCAGAGGGAGGTCGGCATTGATGTTCCCAGTTTTACTGAAGCACTGCGGCGGGTTTTGAGACAGGACCCTGATGTTATTTTAGTTGGCGAGTTACGTGATTTGGAAACAATCGAAGCGGCTATAAGGGCTGCTGAGACCGGACACCTTGTTTTTAGTACAGTCCACACAACAAGCGCTGCCGGAACAGTTACAAGGCTTATCGATGTCTTTCCGCCTGACCAGCAAGACCAGATTCGTGTGCAGTTAAGCGGTAATTTGATAGCGGTTCTCAGCCAGGTACTTTGTCCTCTAAGCAGCGGCAAGGGCAGAATTGCAGCTTATGAATTTATGGTTGTAACACCTGCTATTGCCAATTTAATCCGTGAGAATAAAACTTATAGAATTGATTCGAGCATTCAAACAGGTAAAAAACTGGGGATGCAATTGCTTGACGAGCACCTCTGGAAGCTATATGAAGAAGGCAAGATAGCCTTACAGGAGATGCTTGATAAGAGCCGACAGCCGGGTATGTTACAGGATAAGGCTAGGGAAAAAGTAGAGCGTGTAAAGGGGAGAAAGAAGGTCAAGGCCGAGGATTTGGGCACAGTTTTAAGAATGTAATTCGTAAAAGTTACTCCAAATTTTGAAAGATACCAGCAAAATTTTTTTGCTGGTATCTTTTTTATTATTACTGAGTAAAGATTAAAGAATGAGAAAAAGTCCATTTTTTACCCCATTATTGAGGATAAGAATGTCAATTTGGGTGATTTGTATTAGTCCTAATAACTAAATGTCCAAACGCTAATTTGTTTGCCAAAAAGGTGTTAATGTTATATAATAGGTTTATATGAGAGCAAAAACAATTGTACTTATAGGGGAAAATAACGATGGAAAAGATGCCCAGTGTTGAACAATTAAGAGGACGAACTCTTGGCAGGATACTGATAAAAATGGGTCTTCTGACCAGAGAGAAGGTTCATGAGTGCCTCAACGTCCAAAAACGGCGAGACGGGTCTATAAAGATAGGTCAGATTTTCCTTGAGTTTGGCTTGATTGATAAAAAGCAGCTGCAGATAGCCTTGGCTGCTCAGCGCGGGTTGGAATATGTAAACATAAATGGCATTGACATTGCCCCTGATGTAATAGAGAAGGTGCCGGCGCAAATGGCAAAGACCTATAGCATTATTCCAATTGAATATGATGATAAGCTGAATGAGCTGGTTGTAGTGCTTGACAATTCCGATAATTTCAGGGCAACTGATGACCTAAGTACCCTGATGGGTTTTTCCGTTACCGCAAAGATGACGGATTCTGAGGCACTTCAGAACGCTTTGACCAGGTATTATGAGTCACAGGATGAGAAGGAAGGAATAAATGAGCTGATAGAAGAAATACAGGACGACAAGATGCTTGCAGAATATGAAGGCAGGGATCAGAGTATCGACCTTGATGAATTAAAAGAACTCTCTGAATCCAACCCCGTTAAAAAACTGTTGAACCTGGTTTTGCTGCAGGCGATTCGGGATAAGGCATCGGATATACATTTTGAACCTTTTGAAAATGAATACAAGATGCGCTACCGTATCGACGGGGTGCTTTACGAAATGATTCCTCCGCCCAAGCACATTGCAGCAGCACTTAGTTCACGAATAAAAGTTATGGCGAATCTTGACATCGCTGAAAGGCGCTTGCCGCAGGACGGCCGAATATCACTGACCGTGCAGGGCAATCCCGTTGATTTACGTGTTAGTGTTCTGCCAACGATGTTTGGTGAGAGTGTTGTACTTCGTGTTCTGGACAGAAGTCAGATTAGTCTGGATTTGGACAAGTTAGGTTTTAGGCCGGATGACCTTGAGTTAGTTCGGCAGCTTATTCGCAAACCTAATGGTATTATAATAGTTACCGGTCCGACCGGCTGTGGGAAAACAACAACGCTTTATGCCGCTTTAGAGGAGCTTAACAACATCGAAAGAAAAGTAATTACTACTGAGGACCCTGTTGAGTACGATATCGATGGTGTTATTCAGGTACAGATGAAATCTGATATTGGACTGACATTCGCAAGGTGTCTGCGCCATATTTTGCGTCAGGACCCGGATGTGGTGATGGTTGGTGAGGTTCGGGACCTCGAGACAGCGGAAATTGCCGCACAGGCTTCTTTGACCGGCCACATTGTGTTCACTACGTTACACACAAACGATGCCCCAACCGCTATAGCCAGAATACTGGATTTGGGTGTCGAGCCGTTTCTTATTACCGCCACGCTTGAAGGTGTTATTGCCCAGCGACTGGTCAGAAAGATTTGTGATAAGTGCAGAACACCATTTGAACCCTCAGAGGCTCAGCTAATGGAACTGGGACTTAACGGCGACGAAGTCCGTGGCAAGAAGTTCTATTATGGACGGGGTTGTAACGGGTGTAATAATACCGGCTATAGGGGCCGAACAGCCCTTTTTGAGATTATGGTGTTCAATGATGAGCTGCGTGAGTTGGTTATGGAGCAGGCCTCGACGAGTCTTTTGCGTAATGCTGCGCAGAAAGCCGGTATGAAACTGCTTCGTGATAATGGTTTGGCGGCGATTTATGACGGTGTTACTACAATAGACGAGGTAGTAAAAGAAACAATTTCGGAAACACGGAAATAATGTGAGATTATAAACTTTTCAATGGATAATCTTTGGTTGAAAGGAGGTGTTCAGGATGCCTGTTTTTCAATATATTGCGATGGACTCACAAGGGGTTGAAGTAAAAGATGAGGTAGAGGCCCTCAGCCAGAAGGAAGCGATAAGCAAAATACGTAATATGGGGTACTTCCCCACAAAGGTTACTACCCGTGGTGCCAGGAAAAAGGCCGCCGCAAGAGCTGCTGCCAGACCCAAATCCAGACGAGGGGCCCGCGGCAAAGTTAAAATCAAACTTTTGACCCAGTTTGCACGGCAACTTTCCACTCTTCAGGACGCAGGCCTTCCAATTCTACGCTCGCTCAGGATTCTTCAAGAGCAGCAGAAGGCGGGAACATTTAAGCGGGTTATCGGTTATGTGGCTGATGACATCGAAGGCGGCTCAACACTTTCAGAAGCGATGGCAAGATTTCCCCGCGCCTTCGACCGTCTCTTTGTAGGTATGGTCGCAGCAGGGGAGACCGGCGGTGTGCTGGATTTGATACTGGCGCGTGTGTCTGATTTTATGGAAAAATCGCAAAAACTTAAATCGAAGGTTAAAAGTGCAATGGTTTATCCGATTGTCGTATTGGGAGCGGCTTTTTTAATTCTTCTGGGATTGATGAAGTACGTCATACCAAAATTCATTACGGTGTTGCAGGAGATGCTCGAAGGGGCGAAAATGAACAAGCTTACGGCTGGAGTCCTTGCCACCAGCGACTGGATAGCATACCGTTTCGGCTGGGCTTATCTGCTGGCCGGGCCTGTTGTAATAATTATTATGCTGAAATTGATAAGAAGATATCGCATAGGCAGATTTGTTCTGGACAGCATAAAATTGAAACTGCCGGTAATCGGAGCCCTTAGCGGCAAGATAGCGATTACTCGCTGGACCAGAACATTGGGAACGTTAATTGGTGCCGGCGTGCCGATTCTCGATGCAATTAATGTTACCAGTGAAACAACGGGAAATGAAGTCTTTTCCAGTATGCTTAACAAAGTGCATAATTCCATCAGGCAGGGTGATACCTTCGCAGGGCCTTTGGGAAACTCCAAAACAGTTGACTCGATTGTTACCAATATGGTTGCTGTCGGTGAGGAAACCGGCGACCTGGATAAAATGCTTTTGAAAGTAGCAGACAATTACGATGACCAGGTCGATGTCCTGGTGGCTTCGTTGATGTCACTGCTTGAGCCTATTATGATTCTCTGCCTCGGCGGTATCGTTATGCTTATTGTGCTGTCAATATTTCTGCCGATGATTCAGGTTATCTCATCCCTGGGTACAGCTTAATAATAAATTGTAATTGGAAACTGAATTAACAAAATTAACCAAATTGAAAAAAGGAGAAGTAAATGAAAACGACAACAAAAAAAACCAGAAGAAAAGAAACGGCGTTTACCATTATCGAGCTGCTGACCGTTATGAGCATTATTGTAATTCTGCTCGGTCTGCTTGTGCCGGCTATGAACAAGGCCAAAATCTACGCAAAGACGGTAAACCAGAAAAACCAGTTTCACAGCATCGATGTCGCGCTGGAGCTTTTCAAAATCGATTATGAGGATTATCCACCCTCAGATCAGCTTGATGACGCTGCCATACCCGCGGCATATTGTGGAGCGATGAAGCTTGCCGAAGCTGTCGTAGGTCAGGATTTGATGGGTTTCCATCCGGATTCGGCCTTCAGGTATGATTTGATGGATACGACCGGTACTATTAATCTGTATGCTGCTCCGGAATATCCTGCTTTCACCCCAGATCAACAAAATATAAAATCCAGAAAAGGGCCATATCTCCAAGTCGACCGTGCCAATGCCTACAAACTGGAGAATCTGTGGGGGATGCAGCCAGGTGCAATAGGGAACTTTAATAATAAATTTAGATTTGTTCTGTGTGATGAATATGCGCGTGCGACAAACAGAGGTGCCGAGGGGCCTTCGAGGATTGGTATGCCTGTACTTTACTACAAGGCGAATATTTCAGGTTTTGCCCATGACTCTGCTAATCCATTAAACCCTCAGAATATTTATGATTACACAGACAACATTGACTTAATCAATCTTAAATTACCCTGGGATAGTACAAAGCTACATTGGCTTGATCCCAGTTGTAGTGATAGTGGTGTTTCTGGTGATACATTGTTTTACAACATAACAAAAAATCCCAATATTAAGATATTGTCTGGCAGGCCCTACAGGCCGGATTCCTATATCCTTATCTCGGCGGGATATGACGGCGTGTACGGTACAGAGGATGACATATTCAACTTTAACAAATAAACCAAAAGGCAAAATTACAATAATTGCTTCATTGTTGTTTTTTATGACCGCTGACAAAGAGCTGCGGCAAACAGGTGCTTAATGGTGAATGCTTGACGGATGGAGATAGCGAAGATGAAAAGGTTGGTATTTATTACGTTGGTAATGCTCTTATTGTTATTGGTGCAGCGGGCACAGGCAGGTGTTAGCGTGATTATGAACGGCAGTTTTGAAAATAACGAGCATCAGATAGTTGATATCACTACCGAAGCGCCCAAGCGATGGTGCGACGTTAATTTCGCGTCAAATAATTTCCTCGGTTGGGTAGGCTCGGAATGGTCAACACACGGTTATAACGGCAGCGACGGTAACTGTTTGACCCTTTATTCCGGATTTGGAGAGTTTAGTAAAGGCGAAAAAGCGATGGTCTCCCAGCAGGTCTATTTGAAGGATGTTAACGAGATTATTTTCGATGTGAAATTGGTTACCGTTGCGGGCGGCACCTGGCCGGCGGGTAAGCGCAGTGCAATTATGACAATTGACGGCAGCGATATTATCTGGGATTCAAATACTATGGAGCCGAACGATGCCGGCCTATACCACGTTGAGGTTAATGATATTGATATAAGCGATGCCAATTTACATACACTGTCGCTGGGCTTAAAAGTGAACATAGACGAAGTTTATGCTTTTGATGAATACATAGCTAGGTGGGATTTTATCAGGTTCGATACATACTGTCGGGGCTTTGGTTATCTGCCGGAAGACCTCAATCAGGATTGTATCGTAGATTCGCGTGATTTCACCCTGCTGGCTGGATTATGGCTTATAGAAAATCCGGACCAGAGATACGATTTAGTATGGGTTGATAAAGCTATTATTGATGGTTTTGATTTGGGCGCTTTTACCGAATACTGGCTTAAACGCAGTGATGCGAACGGCTGGTTTGGCGAGAACCGCTTCCCGCCGGGCCTGCTTGAAGCCGACCTCAATAATGACGGCGTCGTAGATTGGCGAGATTTTGCAATCTTAAGCGGCGACTTCGGCAGCAGTCAGGATTGTATCAAAGGCGACATCGATTGCTCCCAAATGGTTGACTATGAAGATGTTTTGATAATGGCTGATGAGTGGCTCGGAAAAAGCTGGTTATACGGGTTGTAAAAGATAAATAAAAAGGCAAAAGGACAATTGCTATGGAACGCAAAAAATATGGCTTTACGATGATTGAGCTGTTAACGGTTATCGGGATAATCGCTCTTCTGGTCGGCCTGCTCATCCCTGCCTTGAATATGGTCAACACTATGGCAAAAGAGGCAAAGCAAAAAGCCCAGCTCACAGCAATTGAGATGGCGCTGACCGCCTTCAGGAATGACTACGGCGACTATCCCGAATCAAGCTGGGATAGACCGCCGGCTAATTACTGTGGTGCTCAGAAACTCGCCGAGGCGCTTTTAGGCTGGGACCTACTCGGTTTTCACCCCAAATCCGCATGGAGGTCAGATGGATATGATAAGGACCATAATCCCGTATATGGGCAACCACCCAGTACACAAAATTTAGACGAAAGAAGGGGGCCTTATCTCGAGCTTGGCTCGGCCAATGCCTATAAAGTCGGCATAAGCGCACCCGGCAGAAAGGACGGATTGTATGATGAACCTGTACCGCTTGCACCGAATACCTATGTCATTTGTGATGCCTTCGGCGTAAAGAGAATAACTTTGACTCTGCCTAACAACCAGACTGAAAGATTTCTGGCCGGAACGCCGATTCTTTATTACAGGGCAAATACCCTCAGCAAAACTCTCGACCGCAGTTTAGGTACACAAAGCCTGATTTACGATGTTTACGACAATCTGCCGTTTATAAATACGCAGCAATTCCCAAAACTGCCGCCTTTGAAAAAAGGTCTTCGCTTGCATAAGCTTGGCGTTGCCGCTGGCACGTATCAGAACTTCTACGAATATATTGCAGACCCCAAGGCGTCAACATCCGGGACGGCCTGGCCCTATAGGCCGGATTCTTACATATTAATTTCAGCGGGGGCGGACGGCGAGTACGGAACGGCTGACGATATTACCAACTTTTGAAACCAAACCCCGGCCCTCGCACGTTTTAGTTAGCGAAATGCTATGAAGACTTACAAAAACAAAATCGGCGTTACGCTTGCCGAGATGCTGGTTGTTGTAGTGGTAATAGTTGTTCTGGCCTCGCTGGTAATCACCGCCGCCACACGCATTCGCAGCCGGAGCAATGAGCAGCTTGCCGAAAGCACCATCGCAGCCCTCACCGCCGCACTGCAGCAGTTCGCCGATTTCGGATACCGCTATAATAATTCAGTTGTAGATTATTCCGATTTTGATTTTCCGCTGGACTGCAACGGCTTCCCACCGGCTGGCCCGGTTAGTATTAAAAGTATTAAATCTACATTGGAGGAAGCGTTATTTGGTGTAACGGTCGCAATTAGTAATCATGACCAGCCGGAACATCTGAAATATTCCGGCTGCGAAGTGTTGTATTTTTTCCTCAGCAAGGTCCCGCAGAGCCGAAAGACCTTGGATAAAATCGACCGTTCATTAGTAACTGATGAGGATGATAATGGTAACAGAATGAAAGTTACAATCGATGGTAGAGAATATCCGCTGCTGCGGGTAATCGACCCCTGGGGTACGACACTGCATTATGACTATTACAACGAAGAAGTCCTCCCAAGTAACTCGCTTTATTACAAACGGACTTTCCCTGTGATTACATCAGCCGGGCCGGACAAAAAATTCGGCACCGCTGATGATATAAGAAATAGATAAT
>CAZMCN010000032.1:0-17720 GCA_964564845.1 uncultured Pirellulales bacterium
TGAGCTTGTCGAAGGGCAGTTCCAGTCAAATTAAGTCAATGAACTACGAACTACGCCTGTCCGCCGTAGCCCTGGCGAAGGCGGAAACTACGAACTACGAACAATGAACTACGAACTACGAACAATGAACTACGAACAACGCCTGTCCGCCGTAGCCCTGGCAAAGGCGGAAACAATGAACTACGAACAACGAACTACGAACTTTTTTCTCCAAAACAAACCCAATCAAACCCAATTTCAACGGCACTAAGTCAGATGCTTGCCAGTCTCTGGCGGATACGATATACTACATACGAGATACGGGATACGAAATTATGAGAGATTTTAGCAAAGCAAAGCGAATAGTTGTAAAAATCGGCACGAGCAGCCTGACGAAGAACGGCGGAGTCAATACCGCCTACGTTCGGCGGATAGCCCGGCAGATAAGCGGCCTGCTCGACAGCGGCAGGCAGGTCGTAATCGTTACTTCAGGGGCGATCGGTATGGGTGCGGGTCTTTTGAAGATTGCTGGCAGGGTGCAGAGGATAAAGATGCGGCAGGCGTGTGCGGCCATCGGCCAGCCGTTACTGATGGCTGAATACAGAAAATCGTTTCTGCGCTACGGCATTGCCGTCGCACAGGTTCTGCTGACCGCTGAGGTGTTCGATAACAGAAGAACATATTTGAATCTTAGAAATTCCATCGAGACATTACTGAAACTGGGCGTTGTGCCGGTACTGAATGAAAACGACAGTATTTCGACCGATGAAATCGGCACGTCCTTCGGTGATAACGACAGAATCAGTGCGCTTGTGGCCAGTAAAATCGATGCCGATTTGCTGATTATGCTAAGTGACATTGACGCTCTTTATGACAAAGACCCTCGCAAATTTGCCGATGCCGAAGCGATATCGACCGTTTATGAAATTACCGATGATATTGTTCGCAGTGCCGGCGGCAAAGGCAGTATGTACGCCATCGGGGGTATGAAAACCAAGCTGGAAGCTGCAAAAATCGCCTCCAACGCCGGCTGTCGAATGGTCCTCGCCGACGGGAGAGTCAAAAATGTCATCGGCAGGATAATCGCAGGCGACGAAATCGGTACGGTCTTTATGCCGAGAAGGAAACTTAGTAACCGCTTGCGGTGGATTCTAAACAGCACGCCTGCAGGGACAATAAAAATTGACGAAGGCGCGATGCGCGCAATAAAAAATCGTAAAAGCCTTTTGCCCAGCGGGATAGTATCAGTAAAAGGCTCATTCAAGGCCGGCGCGGTGGTGATGCTCAACGACAAGGCAAAGGCTGTTACGAGTCTTGGCAGTTCTCAACTGAAGACCCTGGCGGGCAAACACAGCACCGAGATAAAAAAGCTTCTCGGCCCCGGGCACAGAGACGTTGTCGCCATCCCCGAAGACATCGTTATAATTGATTATTGATTGATATTGACAAAAAATAACCAATAATCGATAATCAATTAATTCGGCCGGAGTGGCGGAATGGCAGACGCGCGGGATTCAAAATCCCGTTCTGGCAACAGAGTGTGGGTTCGAGTCCCACCTCCGGCAGTTATCGGCCCACTGTAAAACTCTATTAAAGTTTTCTTACCAGTCCAACCACAACTGCTTCTATTCGGCAGTTCTCCGACCATATCGGCTCATAATCCTCATTGGCCGGCTGTAGTCGAACGCTTGTTTTTTCTTTATAGAACCTTTTCAGCGTTGCGTTTTCATCATCGACTATTGCGACAACCAATTGGCCATTGTCAGCCGTCCGGCTTCGGCGGCAAATCACATAATCGCCGCTGCGGATACCGGCCTGGAGCATACTGTCGCCGGCCACCTCAAGGGCAAAGGTATCATCCGGGTCCCCAAAATGTGAGCTTAGTGAAAAGTCCTCTTTATTCTCTATGGCCTCTATGGCCGGCCCCGCAGCAATTCGGCCGGCAAGCGGAATGCCTTTGGACTGCTGAGAGAGGCAGTTTAAATTGCAGCCGGCCAGCTCCTCAAGCAGTTCTTGCGCCCTTAAAGTCGGATTCAAAGAACGTGCCCTGCCTGGTGAGCCGGATAGAAGAGCTTTTTCGCGAAGTGCGGTGATGTGTTCGAATACGGTGCTTCGGCTTATTCGCAGTTGGGCTGCTAATTCGCCAATCGTCGGCGAATAGCAATGGCTGGCCTGGAAATCGGCTATTGCTTTTAACAACTCTAATTGGCGGGGTGTGGTCTGAGGTGCTGGATTCACTCTCACTGCCATAATTTGTTTTCTCCTTTTGGGCGGCGGCAGCTTCTCTTATGCTGCGTTCTTCTATCGGGGCGGTTGCCAGGCGGATGTGCTCTGAACTAAGCAGGGCGGCTATTATTTCACTCAGCGAGTTTAATATCCTGCCCAGGCGGTTCGACGACAGCTTCGATATGTCCGCATAGTCGCCCGGCCAGTCGGTTACGAAGTCCCCGCCGGGCCCGAATCTGCATAACGGCTCGGATTTTTTTTCTCTGTTAATATCCATTTTTAAGCTTTTTCTCCTGTCAACTATGCTGATTGTTCACATCGGCAAATATTGGTATCGACAATACCGCCTCGAAAACCCTAACAAAAACCGAACAAAATTCAGCCGTTACGAAAAATTTTTTCCACCGCCGGATTTGACATTTGATACCTGCGATAGTATAGGACCCATTAGAAAAATCTCTTTGCAGTTTGCGGCTGAAATTTGCTGTTGGATGTCGGCGGGAGTTTTTATATAATAGCGGGCCGATACAAAAAGCTGTTTTTGCCTCATTGGAAGTTATTCTGTTATGGAGGATATATGTTAACGAGTTTGACTTACGCTGACATTTTAAGGCCGAGTGAAAAAAGATTGGCTGTATTTTACGATATAGCTCTTATTATTGTCGGCTCTTTATTTATCGCCTTATTCGCCCAGATTGCGGTTGGTGGGCTTGTTCCTTTTACCGGCCAGACTTTTGCAGTATTGATGATAGGGGCGTTGTTTGGCGGACGGCGAGGCGGCTTGTGTCTGCTTTTATATATAGCGGAGGGGGCAGCCGGCCTGCCTGTATTTGCGCAGGGCAGAAGCTCTTTCGCAGCACTGGCGGGGCCGACCGGCGGATATATCATCGGTTTTGTGTTTGCCGCCTACATTGTAGGACTGCTTTCTGAGAAGGGATGGGACCGGCGATTCCGGACGACCTTTTTAGCAATGGTTTTGGGCAATGTCGTCATTTACGCCTTCGGGCTGTTTTGGCTGTCTGTGCTGGTGGGCACAGGTAAAGCTTTGGCTGTGGGTTTGTATCCTTTTATTGCGGGCGATTTTTTGAAGGTGTTTTTAGCGGCGATAATTCTGCCGACAGGCTGGAAACTTCTGAAGATGACCAATTCGCCTGCAAAGGAAAATAAAGGCGGTCAAATATGATGAGATTGCGGGCCGGTGGATTTGGGTTATTTGTTGTACGAGTTCGGGGGCGGTCAGGGGTTTTGTGTTAGCAGGTTTAGTCGGGTTGAGAGGTTTTTGATTTGAGCGTCAAGGCGCTCTATGATAGCGGTGTCGCGCTGCCTGATGATTTTTAGACTTTTTCCGGTATCGGCAAGTTCGCTCCGGGCGGTTTTTAATTGTGCTCTCGATGTGCTCAGTTCATTTCGGAGGCGTTTGATTTCTGCTTTATACATATCAAGCTCGTTCTGTAGAGTTTCGATTTTATTAGTGACTTTAGAAGAGCCGGCAAGGACCGTTTGAATGTTTGCGTTTGCCTGGTCAAGCATGTTTAACTGTGTTTTTCTGTCGTTGTGTAACCAGAGAGTGAGCAGCAGTAGTATTAAAAAAGCGGTTATTGCAGAAAGGGCGACTGTCTGCCAGGTTCGTTTTGATTTTGCCTGGGAGTCCATAAAGCTGGGTAGTAGTTCACTATTTTCGGGGGCCTGCTGCTGGTCGGCCATTTCTTCTGTTTCCAGGATTTCATCGCTAAAATCCACGGGAACATCTGTGGGTTGAGATTTGAGTTCGTCGAGAATCGAGTCAAAGACGTTTTCAGCCTTTTTTGTTTGAGTGGTTCTGGTCGTCGGCTGGTCGATGGATTCGGGCGGTTCGGCCGGCTCAATTTGAGTTGATTGGTGGGTTTTTTCGGTCAGGCTGTTTTGGCCGGTCAAATTTTCGGATTGAACGGTAAATTCAATCGGTTCATCAGGTCCGGTTTGCTCGTCAATTATGTCTATGGGTGGAAATTCGTTTTGGGGCGATTTACGAAAGATATTTTTGGCTAAATCGGTTATTTCTGCGGCTTTTTTACTGATGGAGTTGAGTTTTGGTTTTGTGGCTTTGGGGAAAGTTTCGAATTCTTCAGGCGTTATCCTTTTGACCAGTTCCGAGAGTTTTTGGGCGTGTGCGGATTTATTGGCGGGTTGTGTCGGGTCTGCATCAGCATCAAGAGCATAAACAGATGGGTTAAGAGGCAGGTCAACGACAAAAGTTTCGCCTTTGAACCTTCTTATCTGTATGATGCCCAGATGAGCGCATTGCTCAACGATGCCGGTGGAGACACCCTCTCGTTCTGCATATTCGTCGATTGGCACAAGCGTTCTTTTAAGCTGGAGGGTCTGTTCGTTTTGTTGTGTGACTGTTTCGTTTGTGGTTGTTTCCATTTTTTACCCTTGTTGAGACATTTTTGACGATATATGTTATTTTTCGGCCTATTAGAGCGATTTTCTTGAATAATATAGGGTAGAAGGGCGATAATAAGTGGCTGAGGGTAATGAAATCTGCGAAAAGCAGGAGTTTTTGGGGGGGATTTAGCTGTGGTTAGCTGTTTTGCAGGAAGGCGTCCGGCAGCGATTCTATTATATCGGTTGCTACGAGGCTGATTTGTCCTTTTTTTTGTGCGGCGATGTCACCGGCCAGGCCGTGGATATAGGTGCCGAGTACGGCGGCGTCGAAATCACTCAGGCCCTGGGCTGCGAGCGCCGTTATGACTCCAGTGAGGACATCTCCGGAGCCGGCGGTAGCCATTCCGGGATTGCCGGTTTTGTTGATATAGATTTTTTCGCCGTCGGTAACGACGGTTCCTGCCCCTTTTAATACGACGGTGTTTTTTGTTCGCTGCGCCAATTGTTCCGCCTGGCTGCTGCGCTGCGGCGGGAGCGGCTCTCTAAAGAGGGCGTGCCAGAGTCTTTTCATTTCGCCTGGATGAGGTGTTAAGATGAGTTTTGCTTTTACATAGGTGGGCCAGTTCTTTATTGCGCTGAGGTTGTTCAGGCCGTCGGCGTCTATGATAATGCGGAGGTTTTCCTGCCTGATGAGCGTCGTAAGTATTGAGCGAAGTGCACTGCTTGTGCCGATGCCCGGACCAAAAGCTAAACAGTCGTTTTCAGCGACAATGTTTAGAACGGCATTGAGAGCTTTTGCGGATATTCTGCCTGCGCTGTCTTCGGCCAGTGCTATAGTAGTAAAAGACGGCTCAATTGCAGCCACTATCGGCAGGACGTTTTTCGGTACGGCTACCCTTACGAGTCCTGCGCCGGCCCGCAGGGCGGAACGTCCTGCAAGAGCGGCGGCACCGCTCATACCGAAACTGCCTGCTATGATAGCGACCTTTCCGAAATTGCCCTTGTGTGCATCAGGGGCCCTTGGGGCAAGCTTCGGGATAGTATTTACTGTTCGCATTTTTATCTGTAGCATAAAGTGCATCCGGTTTTCAAAAATTAATTATTTTCTTCTATTTTTCTGTTTATAAGTGCGGCTGTTACGCCGGCGGAAAAGCCGTTGTCGATATTGACGACGGTAACACCGGCGGCGCAACTATTGAGCATTGTCAGAAGAGCAGAGATTCCGCCGAAGCCGGCACCGTAGCCGACGCTGGTAGGGACTGCAATTACAGGACAGCTAACCATACCGCCGACGACACTTGCCAATGCCCCTTCCATTCCCGCGATAACTATGATGACGTTTGCTTTTTTGAGTTTGGGCAGATGGCCGAGGAGTCGGTGCAGTCCGGCCACTCCGACGTCGCAGATTAAATCCGTGCGCTGGCCCATAATCTCGGCGGCAACTTTCGCCTCGGCAGCAACGGGCAAATCCGACGTTCCGGCGGTAACTATCGGGACGGCGGTTCTGGATGGCTCAATTTTTTTCTGCTCGAGGACAATCGCTTTGGCCAGCTTTTCGTATCGGGCTTGTGGAAATTGTTTTTTTTCGGCAAGGGCCTCGAAAACGTGCTCCTGGGCTCTGGTGGCAAGGACGTTATTGCCTTTTTCGGCGAGACTGGTGAAGATTTTTATTATTTGCTCGGCGGTTTTGCCGGGGCAGTAGATGACCTCCGGGAAGCCGCGGCGGACTTGGCGGTGATGGTCGATGTGTGCGAAACCCAAATCCTCAAACGGCAATAGCCGCAACTTCTCCATTGCCTCCTTGATGTTGGTTTCGCCGGCTTTTACCTGCTCTAAAATTTTCTTTAATTGTTCAGATTTGATGTTTCAGTTTCCTTCTGTAAAAAACTATTGGCTGTGTGCTTTTGGTTCAAGAGTTAAATCGGCGAAGAGGCCTGCATTGTATTTGTGATACGCAAGGGAGGCTACCATAACGGCATTGTCGGTGCAATATTGTTTTGGAGCGACGAGCAGTTTTTTTGCAGGTGTTGTGAGATTGCACATTTTTTGTAATGCGGTTCGTAATTTGTTATTGGCTGCGACCCCGCCGCCGAGCAATACGGTTTCGGCCCCGATTTTATCGACTGCCCTGCTGGTTTTTTCGACGAGGACATCGACAACCGCCGCCTGAAAAGAGGCTGCGATGTCGGCGATTTGCCGGGCGCTCATCGAATCTACTTTGTTTTGGCCTTTCATATCCTGGCCTCGACAATGATAGAGGACAGCAGTTTTTATGCCGCTGAAAGAAAAGTCCAGCGACTCCGGCCCTAGCATTGAGCGAGGGAACTTGATAGCGCCGGCGTCGCCGTCTTTGGCTGCGTTTTCGATGGCGGGGCCGCCGGGATAAGGCAGTTTCAGGATTGTTGCGACCTTGTCGAAGGCCTCGCCGGCGGCATCGTCTATTGTGAAGCCGAGGAGTTTCGGCTGAAGAGGTGAGTGATAATCGTAAAGAGAGGTATGGCCGCCGGAGACAATCAGTGCGACAGCAGGCAGTTTTAGTTTATCTTCTGTGAAAAAGGCCGACTGTATGTGGGCGTGGAGATGGTCGATTGCTATAAGCGGCCTTCGCCAGGCGAAGGCGAGGGTCTTTGCGGCGGTAACTCCGACGATAAGAGCGACTGTCAGGCCGGGCTGATTTGCAACGGCAATTGCGTCAATGTCGTCTTTGTCGATAGATGCCTGTTCGATTGCCTCGGCTATGACAGGATATATTTTTTCGATGTGAGCGCGGGATGCGATTTCGGGTACGACCCCGCCGTATTTTTCGTGCAGTTTGCTCTGCGAGGCCACAACAGAAGATTTTACAACTCGACCGTCGGCGACGACGGCCGCTGCGGTTTCGTCGCAACTTGTTTCAATGCCTAATATGTTTACAGATTCTATCTGCACAGAAAGATATTATCTAAACAAAGGTATTCTGTCAACGTTGGAGAGGTTAGCGTGTGGGATGGGGGTGCTGGGGACTGCGCCGGGAACGGCAAATCAGGATTTTTGTGCTTTTGAGGGTGGAAAAAACCTGTCGATTGTGGATTTGGTCAGCAGAAAGATTTGTTTGCAGATGCTTTTGCAGACGTGAGGCAATGTGAACCTTATCGGAGCAGGTCTTGCGGTTATAAAGTCGGTGCAGATGCATTCTGAATAATCATCGCCCAAAATTTTGATTTTTTCGGTGTCTGAGCAGCCCAAACCCATCTGTTCGGCGGTAGTGATAATCGGGATGTCCTGCGGTTCAAGGTTTACGAGTTTGCAGCAGATGGTTTCGGCGGCGATGGGTTCTGTTGAGCCGATGAGCCAGCCGAGGTCCCTGGCTCTTCCACTGATTGGGCCCTGGCTGTCCATCGCGACTACGCCGTCAATAATGGTCAGGGCGGGATTTAGAAATTTGAATATCTCAATGAGAAATTCACAAAAATCGTAGGCGGTTTTGCCCTTTAGAAAGTGCCAGAAGGTTTTTCGTTTGCCGCTGACACAGCCGAACATATTTTTGACGGCGAAAGTTGCCACTATCTGCTGATGCGATTTGAACTTGGGCAGATTGATAATGACATCGGCATCGAGGGCGATTGAACTTATGCTGACGCTGGTATTAAGTGCCTCTATTCGACACTTTTTTGGTTTATTGAGCTGCTTTATGGGGACGGACAATTTTTTCAGCGGCTTCTGCAGGTCCAATACCCTTGCACAGGCAAATATATTGCTCCAGGCGGGCGAGTCGCCGACGAAAGGTTTTGCGCCGAAGTCTTTAAGCAGTCCGGCGGTTTCGATAATAACGGCGGGGTCGGTAACAGTGGCGCAGGAGGGCGGCTTCGGGGCAATGAAATTGGGCTTTAGCAGAACGGTATCACCGCGAGTTACAAATTTTTCGAGTCCGCCGAGCAGTTCGAACTGCCTTGCGACGGCTTCGGAGATTTGAGGCCGGCTGTAATCGCTGCAGCGAGTAAGTGCCACTGTCGGATATGTCGTGTCCTGCGTTTTATATTGCGTATTGCGTAAATGTTTCTGGCTCATTGGTTATCGTTTGATAATCGTTCTTTAATCACATTCTGCAAAAGGGCTGGGCGAGAACTGCGGCTTAATAGTTTATTCTGCTGCAAATAATTAACAGCGTTCTTATAGTCGGTTCTGGTTGTGGTCTGCTGAAGAATAAGCTGCCGAGCGTCATCTGGTCGCTGCTGTATTTTTTCGGGCCTAAGAAGATGAAATCATCCGGGCTCATTTTTAATCTGAAGCCGACGGGCTTGAAAAGAAACTCGCCGGATTTTTCATAAGCGGCTATCTGCGGGATTGGACTTTTTGCGGGCGACGGGAATACGGGTATAAAAGTGACAGTTGATATGCCTCTTGAGCCGGGGATTTTTTCAGCTTTTATGCGCAGGGCGAGTCTGCCCGGCCCGATGGTCGCTGCTTCCATCAGGCCGGTGTTCGAGACGTAAAAAATAGTTTGTTCACGGTCTAAAAACGTAATGGCAAGGTCGTCTGTCCGGCCGTCGGTTAATAATAGTGAGATTGAGTCAACTTCTCTGGCATCGGCGTTTCGCAGCAGTAGTGCGATGTTGTCCCACATTGTGCTTTGGCCGAAGCCGGCTGAAAATGAATTGGCGGCGAAAGCTTTATAATCGTTATACCTCAACGGCCTTGTATAGAGTGTCTGCCAGGCATCGTCCAGCAGGTCGATGTTTTCAGCCGGTATTTCAAAAATAAAGACGTCAAAATTTGCGGTTTTAAGCTCCCTGTTGTCGGTTTTGCCGAAGTGCTTGGGCGCCAGGTCTCTTATCTTGACCTTCTCCCAGATGGGGACGGTTTCGGCGGGCTGATTGCAGCCGGCAGGCAGGGTGAGAATGCAACTCAAGGCCACAATATAAAAAGACCGAAACATAATAATAGATTAGCGGTTCGGCAAAGCTCTGTCAAATGGGATTTGACAGACGGCGGTTCGAAACTTAGAATTGGTTTGTTTGATTGGGGAATAGTGTAACGGTAGCACGACTGACTCTGGATCAGTTAGTCCAGGTCCGAATCCTGGTTCCCCAGTGGTTCGACGCGGCAGATGGCTTTTTAGCCATCTGCCTTGCTCACCATCTGTTGTGTCGAACCATCCCGAGCAAGCGAACCAAGTGAGGGCGTCGAGGGATGAAGATGTGGTATGTATATATTTTAGAGTGTCGAAATAAAGCCCTATACACAGGCGTAACCAATAACATAGAACGCCGGCTCAAAGACCATCAAACAGGCAAAGGTGGTCGTTACACAAGTTATAATAGGCCTAGGAGAATTTTATATACGGAGGGATTCAAAGATGAGTCAGGAGCCAAAAAACGAGAACAGCAAATCAAACGCTGGAGCAGGTCCAAGAAGTTAGCTTTAATAAGAGGCGACCGGGTAAAATTGAAAAATTTGAGTAAGTCGAGAGATTAAAAAGCAGGCAATTTTGACAACCGGCCGAACACATTCGACTCTGCTTAGTGTTCGACCCCGAGTAAAATCGAATGGCCGAAGTATTATGGCAGCCGGAAAAAACAGAACTCGAATACCGGATTATAGCGGTAAATAATTCGGGTAACGACGAGCCAGCAATACGGTAATGGTGGTATTGTGAAAAATTAAAAAGGATGTCAAATAATGGCACAAAAAATAGAATATTGTGAACACTGCGGTAGAGGGTTACTAAAAGACGAACAGGCCTATGTGTATGAGGGACGTGTGGTTTGCAAACAGTGTAATGATGCTCTGCGCTCTGCGAAATCCCGATTATGTAACACAAGAGGCAAAAACATAAGAAGGACTAAACAAAGAATACACGAGAGTAATGTTGGCATGTGGGACATTAAATCAAAGTATTTACAAGAGGACGAAATGATAGAATATAGTGATCGCCCAAGCATGTTAAGCTGCATTTTTGCTTATATTTGGGCTGGATTTGTGATTTTTGGTGCTATGGTGAGTCTTATCGAAGGCATACCGTACTATACTAATATGACCAGTACTCTCCTATATTCTTTGCTGCTCGCACTGCCTGCCATTTATGATATTCTCAGAAGATTATCAACACGCTATGCCATATCGAACAGATGCTTGTTAAAAAGGGTAGGGATTATTACTACCAGCATCAAAACAGTGCCGTTTAAACACATAACTTCCGTTGAGGTAAAAGAGACGATAGTAGGCAAGATATTTCGTTATGCTCACCTGTTAATTGATACATCAGGAAGCGGGGAAGCTATTGAATTTCGTTGGAATTATGTCAAAGTGGCACACGATGTTAAAAAGCTGATTGAAAAACATCTTGTTGTAAAGAATTGACATCCAAACACTGCGCTGTATATAATCATTGTTTTGGCGGTTTACATCGTGGCGTTGTGAGGTTGCCCCGTTAGAAATAATTTTTCTAATGGGGTGAAGGTTTAAAGCCCCGCCAGAGCTTTCTAACGGGGTAAACATTGAGGCGTTTTGCCTGCTGGTGTTCTCTCTGGTTACCAGTACTTCGACTTGCTTTGTGCGCTCATCACAGGTCGAATTCAGCGATGATTGGTGTGTGGTCGCTGGGTCTTTGTGCCATTCGCGGTTCTTTGTCGATATAGCAGGCGGTGGATTTTTCAGCCAGAGGTTTTGTTGCCATAATATGGTCTAACCGCCATCCGAGATTTCTCTTGAATGACCCTCTCATTCGATAATCCCAGAAGGTATATTGTCCCGCCTCGCTGCAGTGCTTCCTGAATACATCGACAAAACCGAACTGACAAACTGCCTCCAGTGCTTTGTGGACTTCCGGATGGAAACAGACGTGTCCCAGCAGGCCATCAGGGTCATATACATCTATCGGCCTGGGTGCTGCATTGAAGTCGCCTATCCAGAGAATGGGGTCGGTGGGGGAGAAATTGTTTTCGAAAAACGCAAGCAGCCGATTGAACCAGTTCAACTTGTAATCGAACTTTTCAGACTCAGGTGAGTATCCCTGCGGGATATAAGTATTGACGATTATAATTCCGTTGATTTCAGCTTTTATAAGTCGGGCCTGGTCTTTGGGTTCATCCTCAAAGCCGAACCGGACGTTTTTCATTTCGCTTTTGGAGAAAATCGCTACGCCGTTATAGCTTTTCTGGCCTTTGAAGACGTATTTATAGTCGGTTTTTTCGAAGGCTTCAGCGGGGAAGTCAACGTCCTGCACCTTGGTTTCCTGTAGGCAAAGGACGTTCGGCTGATGGTCGGAGAGCCACTTTAGCACGATGGGCAGCCGAGCACGTAAGGAATTGACGTTGAAGCCGGCGATTTTCATCTGAATAATTTTTGAGCTTAAACTGTTATAAAATCAGCTATTTGACCGATAATATTATATAGATTTGCCGATGGCCTGTATAATATTTAGCAGATTATTTTCTGTTTTCTACAAATATATTCGGATATAATTTTTGGGTTGGCCTTAATCGTCAACAAGATGGAGTTTGAGAAGATGCTAAAAAGAGTGGTATTAGCGGCTGTTTTGTTCGCTTTATGTTTTACGTTAATCGGCTGTCAAACCATTTCCGGCCTAGGCGGCGATATTAAATGGACAGCCGACTCGACGGCGGAGCTGCTTGAGCCGTAAGACGGCTTGATTTCCTGGATATTCGGGCTTTTGTTTTGCGGGGTGTATGGAGATTTTTGGCAGTTATGTAAGCTCTTGGACATCATTTTTTTTAGATTTGACATCGACAGGCACATCTTTTATGGGTGCTGGTTTTTTAGTTATTTTTTCTGTGGTGTCGATTTTCTGTGAGATGTTTTCTGCGTGTGAGATGTCTGTAGTTTCAGGGGTTTTATCGATGGTAGTGTAACTTTCGACTATAGCCAGGAGGCTCAGGAGGAAGCTGATAATACTTTCAGCTCCCTGATTGGCATTAACTCCGCCTCGCATCAGGGCATCGTGGCATCCCTTGGTTCTGAAGTTGTAAACGGGGATATGGAGGTCATTTTCTCCGAGGAACCAGTCGAAGGCCTTTCTTTGAAGCGTCAGGAATCTGGGGTTTTGAGTAACGTTGTAAGCTGCGCTTAGCATCATAACGGTCGCAGCCGCTTCAATTGGCTGCTGGTCGAATTGCGCCTTTGTTCCGGAGCGTTCGTACCAGCCGTTACAGCCGACGAAGCTGAAGTGATTTCCGCCGAAGGTATTGTCGAGCAGAAACTGGCAGGTTTTCATTGCGACTTCGGTGTATTTTTTGTTCTCGAATATCAAAGCGGTGACGAAGAGGGCGTGCGGCAGGACGGCACTATCATAGGTTAGAGCATTAGTAAACCACTGCCAATCAGGGGAGGAGTTTATTTTATATAATTCGACCAATTTATCTGCGGCTATTACAATCTGGCGTTTGATGTCACTTGCACCGGGGAACTGCTTGAGGTAATCAGACATACCTAATATCGAATAAGCCATACCTCTTGGGTGCTGTTTTTGGACATATTTTATGGATTTGTCGAAGGAGTCTTTGATGATTGACAGATATGATGGCGAGGGCGGTTTTGCCATAACGGTTCCGAATGCCCAGAGCAGCCTGCCGAGAGCGTCGTTGGGGGGTTCATTTTTCATCCAGGTTCTGTCAAAGTTCATAAAATTTCTGACTGAGCCGTCGTCATTTTGTGAATGCATAGTGAAAGACAGATATATTTCAAAAAGCTCGAGCGCATCAGGCTCAAGGTAATGGTTGTAATATTTAGTCATTGTGATTACGGCCCTTGCGTTATCATCGGTGCAGTAGCCGAAATTTCGATTTGGAGTGGTAAATCTGGCGTGCTGGTAGAGTCCGGTGTCGTCAGTGAGTTTTTTGAGATGTTCTAAAGAGGGTTCAGGTATTTCGAAAGTTGATTTTCTTGCCAATGAGGCGGCTTTTGCTTCAATTCTGACGGGCAGTCGTTTTGAGCTGAAAAGTTTCCAGTATGCCTGTCCGATTTTTGGCCAGGTTCTTGACCTGCCATAGTCATAAGCCTTTCTGCGGAGTGAATAAAACAACGAATCGTCCTGCAGTATTTCGATTACAGCGTTAGCCATTTCGTTTGAATCGCCGAACGGCACCAGTTTTCCCTGTCCGTTTGCCAGCAGTTCCATAGCGGCCCAATAAGGGGTTGAAACAACGGCCTTACCCGTTCCTACAGCGAAGGAGAGGGTTCCGCTGGTTAATTGCTCTCTGTTGTGATATGGAGTAACATAAATGTCTGCGGCGCAGAGGAAGTTGTTAAGCTCTTCGTCGCTTACGAACCTGTTATGGAACATAACATGTTCGGTGCAGCCTAAATCTTTTACCATTTGCTGGAGACTGTATCTATAAGATTCTCCGTCTTCTCTTAAGACAGAAGGGTGTGTCATTCCCAGGACCACGTACAGTACTGACGGTTCGGCCTTGATTATGGCGGGTATAGCCTTTAGCATAACCTCGATTCCTTTGTTTTTGCTGAGCAGCCCGAAGGTCAAAATGGTTCTTCTGTCTTCCATACCGAATTTGTGCTTGTAGTAGTTGTTGTCAACGAAAGATGAATCAGGTATGCCGTGAGGGATGAGTTCAATTTTTCTACTTGAGAGACCATAAATGTCGTGCAGCATATCGATGCCTCGTTCATTCATAATAATTACTTTGTACGAGGCATTGCATACGTCCAGTAATGACTTGTAGTAAGATGGGTCTGGGTTATCAAGGAGTGTATGGAGGGTTGTTATTATCGGAGCATTTAGCTGGTTGAGCAGCAGAGAGAGATATGAGCCGGCTTCACCTCCGAAGAGTCCGAATTCGTGCTGGACTGAAACCGCATCGACGTGACTGAAATTTATGTAGTCGGCTGCGCAGATATAATCGTTTTTTACGTTTTGTCGAATTTCAAACTTAACGGGTTCATTATATGTCAGGTTGTTCTCGGAGCGCATAGCCACCACCAAAGGTTCAAAACTACCCTTTGCGGCAGAAGAGATGTTGTTGATAAGGTCGGAAGTAAAGGTTGCGATCCCACATCTTCTTGGCCTGAAAGAAGAGATAAACGCCACTTTTTTTGTGGAACTTTTTGCCATCCGTAACATTCCTTGATATATCCGCCCAATAACTTATAATATTAACGGTATTGTATCAGGCTGTCAAGAAAATTGACCATTTGTAGGATAGAAAAAAGTTTTTTTATCTGGTGTTGGGTTTTGGCACAGTTGAGAGTGGAGAAAATCACAAAATTTGCGAATTTTTTTGTTTTTTTTATTTTTTACTAACAAAAGTTCCTGATTTCGTATATATTACTACTATTGCAGTAGGAATAATAGGAGATTTATAATGAAACTTACTACCCGTACTCATTATGGAATCAGGGCTATGCTGGAATTGGCCGAAAAGTATGGTGAGGGCCCTTTGCGGATTAAAGTTATTGCTAACCGCCAGGATATATCAGTAAAATACCTTGAGCAGTTAATGGCCACCCTCAAATCAGGAGGTCTTATCAGAAGTATCAGAGGCTCCAAAGGTGGCTATAATCTTACCAAAGCTCCGACCGATGTTAAACTGAGCGAGATTTTCAATTGTCTGGAAGGGCCTGTTGTTACCATTGAATGTGTTGGGGATGAGAATTATTGTGCACGAGCCGCTAATTGTGCAATGAGGCAGGTCTGGGTGCAGGTACAGGATGCGATGATGAATGTCCTGCAATCGATGACATTGCAGGATTTGGTTAACGGTACAAAGGAAAGAAAAAATCTGGATTATCAGATATAGCAAGAAGGAGGCTGAAGTATGAGTGCGATATTCGAGGATATAACCGCTGCGATAGGCTATACGCCTTTGGTTCAAATCAACAGACTCGGTTCCGGCAAAGCGGCGATTTTGGCCAAGCTGGAATCATATAATCCCTGCGGAAGCGTGAAAGACAGGATTGCTTTGTCAATGATAGAGGCTGCAGAGAACGAAGGGATGTTAACGAAAGAGACGGTAGTAATTGAACCTACCAGCGGCAATACCGGTATAGGTCTTGCCTGCGTATGTGCCTGCAAGGGATATCAATTGATACTGACTATGCCTGAGACGATGAGTGTTGAGAGAAGAAAACTGCTGCGATTGTTTGGTGCGGAACTTGTGCTGACACCGGCGGCAGAGGGGATGAGGGGAGCTGTAAAAAGAGCCGAACAGCTTGTGGCCCAGAATCAGAATGCTTTTATGCCGCAGCAATTCAACAATCCCGCAAACCCACAGATTCACAGGGAAACGACTGCAAAGGAAATCTGGATAGACAGTGACGGTATGGTCGATATTCTTGTATCGGGCGTAGGAACCGGTGGAACTATAACAGGTTGTGGAGAAGTTTTGAAACAAAAGAAGAAGGGTTTAAGAATTGTGGCGGTTGAGCCGAAGGATTCTGCGGTTCTTTCGGGCGGCAAGGCGGGTCCGCATAAGATACAGGGTATCGGGGCAGGGTTTGTGCCGGAGGTTTTGAACGTTGAGATAATCGATGAAATCATACAGGTCCCGAACGAAGATGCTATTGAGACGGCCAGACAATTGGGAGCGAAAGAGGGGATATTAGCAGGTATAAGCTCAGGGGCTGCGATGTGGGCGGCGATAGAGCTTTCCCGGCGAGCGGAATGTGAAGGTAAGACAATCGTGGTGATTGTGCCTGATACGGGAGAGAGGTATATATCCACCGAGATGTTTAACCAATTTTAGCATGGCCGGGATTTAAAATAATAATTGTTGTTTCGGTTTTTATGCCTTGGAGACGATATGGCAAAGCGAAATATCAAGCTGACCAATAAGAAAATTGAGGCTCTGGTTAGTGAAATAGCCTGGACGTATGAGGGAGATTTGGGGATAAATTTTATCGACGTTTCAAATTTACCGGTCAGGGATAAGATATGGGAGATTATTGATTTGTTTATGGAGCTGCTTTTTCCGGGCTATACGGGCAAAAGGACGGTTACGAGGGCGAATATCAGTTTTGTAGTTATTGATATTCTGTACCATATATATGCGGAGCTGTCCGACCAGGTAGAGCGTGCCTTGAAATACCGCTGCAAGATGGACAAATGTGACAGCGGCGACTGCAGAGCGATGGCTGAAGATGCCGCCCAACATTTGCTGGGCCAATTGCCGAGGATTCGAGAGCTTCTCAAAGGTGATGTTGGAGCTGCTTTTGACGGTGACCCTGCTGCGCAATCTTATGAAGAAATTGTTATCAGCTATCCGTGCATTATAGCGATAGCAACATATCGAATTGCCCACGAGCTGTATTTACGAGATATTCCCCTGATACCCCGGATAATGACCGAATGGGCGCATTCAAAGACCGGCATTGATATAAATCCTGGGGCAAAGATAGGCAAAAACTTCTTTATTGACCACGGCACCGGTGTTGTTATAGGTGAGACCACCGTGATAGGAGATAATGTGAAGATATATCAGGGCGCTACGCTGGGTGCTTTGAGCTTTCCCAAGGATGAAAGAGGGCAGATAATAAAGAGCGGCAGGAGACATCCGACGATAGAAGACAATGTAACAATTTATGCTGAAGCGACGATATTAGGCGATGTAGTTATTGGAAAAGATACGGTAATCGGCGGCAATGTATGGCTGAAAGAGTCGGTGCCGCCCGGCGTTACTGTTACAACACAAGGCACAGAGCTGGTTTATAAGAAGCACGAAGAATAAAAGCCGTTAGGAGAGCCGTTTTTTTGGATGAGCGATTAGTTGAAAAAATACAGGAACTCAAGGATGTTCGTAAGGCGGTGATACTTGCGCACAATTATCAGCCGGCCGAGGTACAGGACATTGCCGATTTTTGCGGTGATTCGTTGGACCTTAGCATAAAGGCGTCGGAAACCGAGGCGGAGGTAATAGTTTTTTGCGGCGTGAAGTTTATGGCTGAGACCGCAGCTATTTTATCGCCTGAAAAAACGGTGCTTCTGCCGGACAAATCAGCCGGCTGCCCTCTGGCTGATATGATAAACGCAGAGCAGTTACAGCAGCTCAAAGACGAGCACCCCGGAGCATTGGTTGTATGTTACGTAAACAGCAGTACGGTGGTAAAGGCCGGCAGTGATTACTGCTGCACCAGTGCTAATGCTGCTGAAGTGGTTAATTCCATACCAGCCGACAGAGAAATTATCTTTGTGCCTGACC
>CAZMCN010000033.1:0-17578 GCA_964564845.1 uncultured Pirellulales bacterium
TGACATTTGAGCACAATTAATCTTAACAAGCGCAAGAAGTTATTATGTTTGGTATTATGCAGTATTCGTTTGGCAAGACATTTACTTTATCCAAAGGAACCGTACATACCTTTTACGATTATAGAGCAGAAGATTACTGTAACAGGTAAGACAAATATATATGATGCTTGTGGCTCTCTTGCACTCTTGATATTTCTGTTTGATTTTTTCGGCCAGCGCTTCCAATTCGAATTAACTGATTTCAGTTTATACATTCAACTGTTGCCGGCATTCGTTTGCTATTTCGATATAGTTTTGTGGTGAGAGCTGATCGGGGCGGTGTTTTGGATTTATGCCGGTATTCTCGAAGATTTCAGAGAAGTTGTTAATTTTTGCCAATCTGCCGGAGGCGAATTTGGTGCAGGTACTGACCAATTTTCGCCGATGCTGCATAAAAAGACGTATAATTTCAGTAAATAGTCCGAAGTTTTTGATTCGGCTGATTTTCTCCTGTTTCACAGTGAAGCTGACCATTGCCGAATCGACCTGCGGTGCCGGCCAAAAGACCGTTGGTTTGAGGACTCTTTCTATTCTTACCCGTCCGGTGGCACTGAGGAAGATACTCAAGGTGCCATAATGCTTATTGCCCGGCTGGGCTGTCATCCTCTCGGCCACTTCCTTCTGGACAGTAACGTACATACCATCGACGGATGGTGGTTCCTTGACAAGATTGAGCATTACCGGCGAAGCTACATTGTAAGGCAGGTTGGCAACCAGCAGCAATTGTCCAGTGCATTGTTTGCGGGCGGACTTCAGGATTTTGGTGATGGAGGGGTTGATAGCGTTTTTGCTTTCAAGGATGTCGGTATTGATAATTTCGACGTTTTTTTGCGTTTCGAGCTGTCTTTCTGCGATTTTGGCAAGTGCGGGGTCTGCCTCGACGGCGATGACTTTTGCGGCTTTTTGAGCCAGGGTTTCTGTCAGGGAGCCGGTGCCGCAGCCGACTTCGAGTACGATATCATCCTCGCTGATATTTGCATAATCAATCAGCAGCTTCATCAGGTTCAGGTCGATTAAGAAATTCTGGCCGAGCCTTTTGTTTGGAACGAGGCCCTGGGATGCAAGTAACTGCTGGATTTGCCGCTTAGTCTGCATTAGAATTTAGAATTAAGAATGTAGAATTGGGAATTATCCGGAAGACCGTGTTTTTTTCACAATTGTGGTCAGGATTGCGACCAGCTCGTTCGATTCGTTAGTCAGTTCGCTCAGCTTATTAGCGGGAACCACTTTAGTTTTTATCAACAGGCGAAGCCAATAATATGTCTCACGGGCTTCCTTGAGAGCAATGTTGCACTTCGATACAAAATCAGCTTTGCTTTGTCCTGCCGTTGCCTCTTCTAAATTTGCTCCAATTGATGTTCCGGAACGCAGAATTTTTCTGCCCAGGATTTCTCCACCATCTTTCTGCTTTGCTAAACACTGATAGAGTTTCACGATTCGACAGGCAAATGAAAATCCTCTTTCCCGGATGTCTTTTCCCTTGGATTTCCTTTCATTATCGCTCATTGTTTTTTCACTCAAAATTATCTATTTGCAATTCTAAATTCTAAACTCTCAATTCTAAATTCTTTTTTGTTTTGGCCATTTGGATTGCCGTGGTAATAGCCGCTTTCATACCGGCAGGATTTGCCAGGTCTCTGCCTGCGATATCAAAAGCTGTTCCGTGCGCAGGCGATGTTCGGATTATGGGTATGCCGAGAGTGATATTAACGGCGTTGTTGAATGCGAGCAGTTTTACGGGGATGAGGCCCTGGTCGTGATACATTGCCACGACGGCGTCAAATTCGCCCTGCACGGCCTGCAGAAAGAGGGTGTCGGCGGGAAACGGTCCCTGGCAGTTTATTCCGTGGTGCTGTGCCAACAAAATCGCCGGTGTTATTATTCGTTGTTCTTCATCACCGAATTGACCGGCCTCGCCGGCGTGGGGATTCAGGGCTGCAACGGCGATTTTAGGTTCTTCAATGCCGAAGTATTCCTGCAATGCGGTATTTAACAAATCTATCGGCTCAAAGACACAGCCGATTGTGAATTTGTGTCGCACTTCAAAAAGCGCTTCGTGGATTGTGGCCAGCGCCACTTTTAACGGTCCAGCCACAAACATCATTACTTTTCGTTTGGATTTGCAGCGCTGTGCCAACATTTCGGTATGGCCCGGCCAGTCGGCGCCGGCCAGTTTCCAACTGGTTTTGTTGATGGGAGCGGTTACGACGGCATCGATTATGCCGGCCAGGGCGGCGTCGATGGCGTCGAGACAAAACCTTATTGACGCTTCGCCGGCAGATTTGCTCGGCCTTCTAATCCAGGGCGGCACCGAGTAGTCGTCATAATCAGCGACAACCACTTTATAAGGATAATCTCTGCTGATTTTTTCATGCTGATGCCGGCCCCAGAACGGCTCGATTTCTGCGTTGTCGGCGGCATAGCAGAGCTGTTCATTCATACCGAAGACGATAAATTTTGCGGCCCGCCGGATTTCCGGCTCAGCCAGCGCCTTGACAATGACTTCCGGGCCGATGCCGGCCGCATCGCCCATCGTGATACCTATAACCGGCTGCTGGTTTATCGAATTGTTGCTTTTAGTTTGGTTCATTCTTCAATCGGTATTGCCTCTGTCAGTTCATAATCTATGACTTCGAGCTGCTCACCCTCTCCGTCACTGACTTTCTGCTCTGTCTCGATGTCGAAGAGTGAGATGACAAAACTCGATTCCAAGTCCTCTATTGACAATGAGGATATCACATCAGCGAGAATATTGATTCTGTAGTTTTGCATAGTTAGTTCTGTCCTTATATTGAATATAATACTCTACCCTAATAGCGCATCATTATGCCAGTCAGCCAGTGTTTGCCTTTTGGAACTTTATTTCTTGGTTCCGAGCACTGTATTTAAATAAAAGAATACCCCTATCATTGAAATCGGACATCTCGGCCTTCTTAATAGCGTCATCAGAGAAGTTATACGCGATCAAGATAGGTTGAATCATTTCAGATTCGCCATTCGCAAGACGGCTACCTGCCCATTGTGAATACCTTATTATTTGACTAACATCTTTCGGCTGAGCTGTACCTTTTTTGAGTTCTACAACAGAATATTTGTATCTCAGCGGTGCAAGTGTGTACCGGAAGTTCTTATGAAAAACCAAAATGTCGACATTCTTCTGACTTATATGATATGGAACATTGTTAGCATACCACTCAATGTCTTCCTTCGGGCCAAAAATTTTTTCTAAGTCATCATCTTCCAAATGAGCTAGAATATAACCTCTTAGGAAATCTTCTAAAGCAACTTTTTCACCATCTCTCCAGATTTGGAAGCAAACCTCATTGGGCTCCGAAGGGGTATAAGGGTCGGATGCATCGTACTTAACATCTTTACCGTTTATTTTTACGAGTAGTTCTGTCAGCGCTTCCGCCGCTTCCGGGGTTATAGTATTGCACCCACGAGCACCTTGACTCTTTCTATATCCCCATATCCCAAATACATTCTCATACTGGGGTGTAGAAAATAGTAGATCTTCTGGAACCGGCTTGGGAAAATAATATGCACTCTCCAGCTTGATTCTCAATGGCCATTGAGCACCAACAGAAGAACCATCGTTGTTAACTACATTTGCGGTATCAAAAAATAAAGGGCTTGATGCTTTGTAAATACCGTGGAACCCGACCTGCCTCTCGTATAGAAATACCAAGTCGCCTATACTAATACCCATCATATCAACAAGCATTTTCAGGTAGGGTTTTCTCGAATTAGAAGGATTTACCCAATCTTTGAAAGTAGTGGGGCAGTCAGGAGTCCCTATACCCCAGAATAGCCTGTCTCTACAGACTCGAAAAGTTTCCTCGTTCGTTATAAGGATATGTGCTTTCATATAATCCCTTTTATAAACGTTAATTCCTTTTTTATTGTTTTTATAATTCGGGGGGTATCGATGTTTCCCCTGCTTGAGGCAAAAGGCTTGTCATAAAGCATTCTTTTCTGTTCGTCGTAGATTTGCAGCCAGTAGACACCATCACCGATGAAATCATCTATATCGAAAGATGAACTATAGAAGAAACACTCTTCTTCAACCAATATTGATTTGAGCTCTGTCATATTTTATTTTCCAACCGATATCTTACCTACCAGGCACTCAAAAGCCGAATTTTTTTAGTTTCTCTATTGTCAGCGGCTGCTTTTGCGGCAAAATCTTTTCAAGCTGGGTTTTTATAGTCTTTACGATTATGTCGTTTTCTATATTCACCCAATCGCCGATTTTTGCTTTGCCGAGTGTTGTATTTTTCAGCGTCTCTGGTATTAGAGTAACGCTGAAACTTGTTTGTTCCATATTTGCTATCGTCAGCGAAATCCCGTCAACGGCGACCGAGCCCTTCGGTATCATTTGTTCGAGCAGTTCAGGCGGTGCTGCAAATTTCATATCGGCAAATTGTCCAGTCCTGTCAATTGTTTTTATTGTAGCAGTTCCGTCAATGTGGCCGGTAACGAAGTGCCCGCCGAATCTGCTGTCGGCTTTTATAGCTCTTTCTGCATTGGCCATCGAGCCCGGCCTGAGCCCGCCGAGGTTCGATTTTGCCAGAGTTTCCGGGCTTATGTCAAAACGGGCAATCCGGCCGTCGAGCGCGGCTACGGTCAGGCAGGCGCCGTTTATTGCGATGCTGTGGCCTGTTTTGGTTCCGTCGGCCAGCTCGGCTAAATCTATGCTGAGCAGCATTGCGCCACTGCTTCGGCTAACCGACTTTACCCGGCAAATCGACTCAATAAGTCCGGTGAACATAAAAAGCGCTCCCAAAACGATTATTTATTATTGATAAAATAAAACTATATATTACAATCAATTATACGTAATCGGTAATCAATAATCAAGTTATAAGGGGGCAGGACAGTTATGAATACGTTTTGGCTGAAAATAGTGATATTTGCGGTTATTGTTGTGGGTTTGGTTGTCCTTGTAAAAACCTTATCTCCCGAAGTCGAAGAGGCGATGGATTTTGATAAGCAGTCCGAACAGCTTGCTCGTGCGCAGGAAGAGAAGCTGCAGGCCGAGCTTGCCGAGGCCGAGGCAAAAGCCAGGCAGGCCAGGCTCGAACAGACACAAACAAAGCAGCCTGCAGCCGAACCTGTAGCCTCCCAGCCGATAAGCGATGAGATTGACCATCTCGGGCAGAATATACAGGCCCAAAGATTATATCAGATGGCCGAGGCTGAATTCAGGATTGCCCGAAAGCCGCTTATGAGCTTCAAAAGGTGTGTCGATTACTGCCGTCAGATAATCAACAAATTTCCTGACAGCGGCGAGGCCGCAAAGGCAAGGGTGCTTCTGCGTAAAATGCCTGTGCGTGAACGTGAAAGGTGGAAAGTTACCGATGAGGAAATGGGGCTTTAAAATTTAACAATATGTGAAGTTGAAACCAGGCTCACAAAGGCCGACTAAATGACTACTCCTGTCTCGAGTGTTAACATACCTGCTTTATTGATAACCGCCGACTGCCTGCCGGAGGCGTGGGAAAAGGCCGTTTTAGCGGTATGGGACAATGGCATTGATATTAAAACTCAGTATGACAAATCCAACGATGCGCCAAGCAAAGATGCAACGGTTATGGTTACCGTCAC
Organism: uncultured Pirellulales bacterium; assembly: GCA_964564845.1. Taxonomy (GTDB): domain Bacteria; phylum Planctomycetota; class Phycisphaerae; order Sedimentisphaerales; family Anaerobacaceae; genus CAYXPG01. The sequence continues at coordinate 5,647 of CAZMCN010000033.1, forward strand.
TAATCCTTTGGCTGAGCCGCGGATTCACAAGAATTTTCCGGGCGGGCCGGCCGAGCTGGAAGCGTATCGCCAGGAAGTTGTCAGCGGCATTCACGACCACTGGATTGACGCTGCAGCGGGCAAGTGGACTTATACCTATCACGAACGACTGTTTACATACTGTCCGGTGGAGAATATTCGTAAATCAGCTTCGCCAAAGCCGTTTAAGAAGGTTGACCAGATTCAGTATATTATCGATTGTCTCTCGCAGACTGCTCATACCCGCAGGGCCCAGGCTGTAACCTGGATGCCTACAGCCGACCCACAGACTGATGACCCGCCCTGTCTTCAGAGGATATGGTGCCGATTGGTGAAGGGTGCTGCCGGCGAGCTGTCGCTTAATATGAATACACACTGGCGCAGCAGAGACCTTTATAAGGCCTGGTTTATGAATGTCTATGCCCTTACCGACCTTCAAAGAATAATTGCTGAGAGGATTTCAGCAGAAATCAGCAAGCCGGTGACGGTTGGCAGGTACGTCGATATCAGTGATTCGCTGCATATTTATGGCAGCTACTTTGACGAGGTAGCCGGCGAGGTCGAGAAGATGCGCAAAAGCGACTTTACACAGCGTGCCTGGGAGAGCAAGCACCCTGCTTTTGAGATGATGACGGCCGAAGCCAGAGAAAACCTTGCCAAGGATGTAGACTGGTACGCAAAGCCAAAGGGACAGTAACTTGATTATTGATAATCAATAACTGATTAAAGGAGCTGGACGATAGGTTTAATAGTGAACGGCGAGAGAATTGAAGACTCACAAATAAAGCAGGAAGTTGAGCGCCTCAGGCCTCATTATGAGCAAGTCTTCAGCGACAAGGAGCCCAAAGAGCGCGAAGCACAGTTGCTTGACTGGTCCAGAGAAAATGTGATTGAAAGGGTGTTAATTAATCAGCATGCGAGAGAATTTGGCTTGCCCATATCAAAAACCGAAGTTGAATCTGCCCTGGTGGAGATGAAGAAGCAATATGAAAGTCAGGGGCGCTCTTTTGAGAAGCTTAGTGCCGAAGATAAAGAGAAAATAAGAGAAGCCCTTGAGTCACAAATCAAAGTCGAACATTTCCTGCAAAGCGTCTGCAAAGACATACCTGAACCGTCACGGGAATCTATCGCAGAATATTATGAAGAAAATAAAGAGCGGTTCAAATCTCCCGAACAAATCAGAGTGGTCCATATAGTGAAATACATAAACTGGCAAACGGACGAAAAATCTGCCTATGATGCGATAAGGCGGGCACGAGAGGAACTTAATAACGGTATTGCCTTTGAATTGCTGGTCGATAAATATACTGATTGTTCCGATAGCGGTGGTGACCTGGGCTATATTACAAAAGGACAGATGGTTGAAGAGTTCGAGGATGTGGTTTTTAAGTTGGGCAGTGGTGAGGTAAGTGACGTTTTTCGCACCCGTTTTGGTTTTCACATAGCCAAGCTGTATGACAGGAAACCGGCAGTCCTGCTGAGTCCTGGAGAGATGAAGGGGCGTATCGCCGAAGAGCTTAAAGAGCAGGTGCGGAGAAAGGCCGTCGATGAGTTTGTAGATACATTGAAAGATAAAGCCAAAATTGAGGAGATATAAAATACTTCTTTGAAGAATATTTTTTACCGATACCCCGATATATCCGGAAGGGTAAATGGCCCGCAATTCCTGCCTTGAAACGTAAAAGTTTGGGTCTTATCGGCACTTTCACAGTTGAGACTTCACAAAGAATTATCTTCATTTTATCAGGGCGGGAAAATACATATCCCGGTTTGCTTTTTGCGATTTATGTATTATACTTTTATTGAGGCTGAATGATTTAGCCCTACCACGTAGTACATTGCATTGGCGCTATGCGAGGATTTGCAATAGAGCCTTTTGGGGGGGCCATATAAAGTTTCTTTCTGGGTAAAGTCCCTGCGCAGAACAACACGCAGGGGCTTTTTTATCAAAAAAACACCACGCTGAAAAAATTGTGAGTTTTTTAAAGCCGTTTTTGTTAGTGCTTATCCGACAGGAGGTTGGGGCGATCCGAAATAAAATTTAACAGCTTGAGATTCGCCGTGAAGCAAAATTGCCGCAAGAATTCCTTTGACATACTATATATTGCACTTGTAATATCCAAGTCGGCGAGATATGGTATTGTTCCGTCGAGCTGCTGCTTGTTTTTAGCAGGGGACTTTAGGTGGATTTGGCCTGTGAGATGTCCATTTTGCAAGGAGAATCAGGATAGAGTTGTTGATTCGCGTTCGAGCGATTCGGGCAGGGTGATTAGACGTCGGCGTCAATGCCTGGCCTGCAAAAGGCGATTTACCACTTATGAAAAAATTGGCGAGAGCTTTAAGCTTTATGTTGTAAAGAAGGACAACTCGCGGGTTCCTTACGACAGGGACAAGGTCATTGCCGGTTTGCAAAAGGCCTGTTACAAGCGGGAAGTTCCTGCTGAGCAGGTTCAGCAGATTGCCGACAGGGTTGAAGAGGATATTTTCAGGAGTTTTGATAAGGAGGTTTCATCGTCTTTTATCGGCGAGAGTGTTATGAGGCATCTTCGCGGAGTTGATAAAGTGGCATATATTCGTTTTGCAAGTGTCTATCGTGATTTTAAGGACGCAGACGAATTGATTGACGAAGTCAGTCAGGTTATACAGGAAACAGAGAACAATGGTCAGCCGAAACTTTTTGATGGGTGAAGAGGAGAAAATATTCTCCGGCTAACGCAAGTGAGTTTGGTTGCCTATTGGTAAATTATGCAGGGAAGCATAAAAATGGGGACAAAAAGGCGGTTGAAGGTCGTAAAGGCGGACGGCAGTATTGAAGAATATCTGCATACCAAAGTAATGGGTGCCATCGGTAATGCCTTAGCTGAAATTGGTCAGGCGGATGTTTGTGTCGCCGAGGAACTTGCCGATGTTGTAACATATTTTCTTTATAATAATAATAAACATTCCTATACGGTAACCAGCGGCGAGATACTTTCCATAGTTAAGGCGGTGTTGACGGCTACGGGATATGAAGAGGCGGCGGTTACATTGAGCGAACATCATTTTGAGCGTAAGCTCAAGCGCTCCAGAATCGAAGTTGTTCCCGTTGATATTCAGGGATTTACGGACATTGAACTGTTCGGTGTGGCCGAAGAATCCGGTGACAGAAGCGCCTGGGACAAGTCAAAAATAGTCGCTGATTTGGCAGCCAATTACGGCCTTTCCCGCCAGACCGCCAGGATGATTGCTTCAATGGTCGAGGAAAAGGTATTTAATATGCAGATTACACAGGTCCCCGTAAGCCTGATAAGACAGCTTGTTCTTGGCGATACCGCTGCAGTACTGCGGGCACAAAAACAGCTGCAAACCGTATAATCCTTTATTTGATTTTGCTCAGCAGCGTCTTTGTTCTCTCGAGGATTTTTTCGCTTGATTCTCCAGGTTCGATGTCGAGCCAGTTAATATTTTTGAAAGTTCTGAACCATGTTCGCTGGCTCTTTGCCAGTTGGCGGGTGTTCTTTTTTATCAGTTCTATTGCTTTTTCCAGATTTGTCCTGTTATTGAGATAGTCGATTATTTCTGCATAGCCAATAGCGCATTGTGCCTGCGGACTTAATGGTCTATCTTCTGTAAGCAGTTTTTTGACCTCATCGACGAGCCCGTCGGCAATCATCTTTTTCACTCTGGAGTTAATCCGTTTACTTTCTTCAGTCTTTTCCCTTCGCAGCCCGATTAAAGTCCAATTGTGCAGGGGTTGAGCGGCGTCGAATTGCCGCTGAAGGCTTGAGATAGGTTTTCCGGTGAGTTGGTGGACTTCGAGGGCGCGGATTATTCGCCTGGAGTCATTTGGGTCGATGCGTTCCGCTGCTGTTGGGTCAACTGTTTTTAATCGATGGTGGAGTTGTTGGAGTCCTTCGGTTTTGGCAGTCTGCCGCAATTGGCTGCGGATTTGCTCATCGGCACCCGGTCCTTCAAACAAACCGTAAAGCAATGCCTTTATGTACAGTGCGGTTCCCCCAACGGCTATTGTCGGTTTATTGCGGCTCTTGAGCTGTTCTGCCGCATCTGTAGCCAGCTCAAAAAAGGTCCCTGCGCTGAATGGCTCGCTTGGCTCAACTATATCGATTAAATGGTATTTTAGCGTTGCCAGGGCCTCTTTCGGCGGCTTTGCTGTGCCGATATCCATTCGACGATAGACCTTCATCGAGTCGATGCTGATTATTTCAGCACCTGTTTGCCGGGCCAAATCAAAGGCCAAACGTCCTTTGCCCGATGCTGTAACACCGAGAATTAGCGAGTTGCTTGTATTCATAATTTGCTGTAAAAGTCTGTAGAAATGAGTATAATACACATTAAACGGCAAAAACGCAAAATTATAGCTTTCAGGGCAGGTTACGTTCAATGTCAACAGCAAAAGCTGTGAATTCAGATTTTAATACTCGTTTGGCCGAGAAGGCACAACTGGTTAACGGGGTATTGCGACAGATTTTAGCAGAGCTTGGTAATGTGGATGAATGTCTAAAGAATGCACTCGTATACACTCTTGAGGCGCCGGGCAAGCGCGTCCGTTCTGCGTTGGTTCTTTGGAGTTGTGAAGTTGTCAGCGGCAGGGTGTGCCGTAACGCAGAAATTGCGGCGGCGGCCATTGAGATGGTGCATACTTATTCACTTGTGCATGACGATTTGCCTGCGATGGATGACGATGACCTTCGAAGAGGCCGGCCTACCTGCCATAAGGCCTTTGACGAGGCGACCGCGATTCTTACCGGTGATGCTCTGCTGACCCTTGCATTTGAAATCCTGGCTGGAGAGGTTGGTGAGCCGAAAATGGCGATAAGATTGATTAGTGAGTTAGCCGAGGCCGCCGGGCCGGCAGGGATAATCACCGGCCAAATGGCTGATATAAAAGCGGAAAGAACCGAAGGCAGTCAGCAGCTTTTGGAACATATACATACCAATAAGACAGCAAAGATGTTTCGCTGTGCAGCCGGGATGGGTGCAATTGTCGGCGGTGCGGATGAAAGCCGGTTCAAATGCCTTTGTGATTATGGCTTAAAGATTGGGCTGGGGTTTCAGATAGCTGATGATATTCTCGATGTATGCGGCCAGAGCAAACATATCGGCAAGACGGCCGGCAAAGATGCCGCTGCGGCCAAGTGCACTTATCCGAAGGTTATGGGTTTGGAGAAATCAAGGCAGTTGGAAAAGCAGTTAGCTGATGAGGCGATAGCTTTGCTGGCCCCCTTCGGAGCACGCGCCGAGGCCTTGCGCCAATTAGCTGTGGTCCTGCTCGAAAGAACAAGGTAATTGAGAGCGTTTCTAATGGGTGAACTTTTAGAGAAGATTGACAGTCCCGATGATTTGAAGAAGCTGCCGGCAGAGCATCTGAAGGCTTTGGCGGATGAGATGCGCCAATTTATTCTCGACTCGGTCAGCAAAACAGGCGGTCATCTTGCCAGCAGTCTCGGGGTGGTGGAATTGACTCTTGCTCTGCACTACGTTTTTGATTTTAGTCGGGACAAACTTCTCTGGGATGTCGGCCATCAGTGTTACGCCCATAAAATCATTACGGGCCGGAAGAATGCCTTCGGGCGTCTTCGCCAAGGTGATGGTATAAGCGGGTTTCCCAACCCGGCCGAGAGTGTGTATGACCGGTTCATTGTCGGCCATGCCGGAACGTCAATACCGACCGCGGTGGGGATGGCGATAGGACAGGCCAAACAGAACAAGAACGATAAAATAGTAGTGTTAGTTGGTGATGCCAGTATTGTTAATGGTGTCTCTTTCGAGGCGTTAAATAATCTTGGGCTGGTAAAGAGACAGCTTCTCATCGTGCTCAACGATAATTCGATGGCGATCGACGCTACTGAAGGGGCGGTTGCAAAATACTTCTCTGAAGTGAGGCTCAGTCAGACTTACGAAGATTTGCGAAAGACTACCGGCAATATTCTCGAACATATGCCGGTTATCGGCAAAAGTGTTGAGGAGGCGATTGAAAGGATTAAAAAGAGTATTCGTATGGTGTTGCCGGCCAGTCAATTATTTGAGAGTCTCAATATTCCATACTTTGGCCCCGTTGACGGCCACGATGTTGGTTCGCTTGTTAAATTGTTCATGGCCTTAGGTGAATTGGACCATCCGGCTATTCTGCATGTTTATACCAAAAAAGGTAAGGGTTTTAGTCCTGCCGACAGGGACCCGCGAAGATTTCACTCGACAGGACCATTCAAAATCAACGGTGATACCGCCGGAACAAGTTCGGTTAGCTCAGGACGGACCTTTACTGATGTGTTTGGCGAACATCTGGTCAAACTGGCTGAGAAGGACGACAGAATCGTTGCCATAACCTCGGCGATGTCCAACGGCACAGGGCTGGACGAATTTGCAAGGAGGTTGCCCGACAGGTTTTTCGATGTCGGTATTGCTGAGAGCGCAGCGGTGGATATTGCTGCGGGTCTTGCAGGAAGCGGATTAAAACCGGTTGTCTGTATATACTCGACCTTTTTGCAGCGGGGCTACGACCAGATATCCCAGGAAGTGTCTCTGCAGAATCTGCCGGTCGTTTTTTGTATCGACAGGGCCGGTTTTGTCGGGGCGGACGGGCCTACACATCACGGTCTGATGGATATCGGTTTTTTGCGTATGATGCCGAATATTGTTCTTATAGCTCCTGCAAACGAGATTGAAATGAAGTTGGCTTTGGAGTTTGCTCTGACCCAGGAAAAGTGTGTCTGTTTGAGGTATCCCAGAGACCTTGTACCATCGAGCGAGTTTGAAATGGCCGCTTGTAAAAAGCCGTTTGAATTGGGCAAAAGTGTGGTTGTTAGAAAGCACAAGGACTCTTGTTTAGCGCTCGTTGCTTATGGCAGTGTGCTGACAGAAGCCTTGAAAGCAGCCCGGCTTCTGGCCGATGATGGAATTGAAGTTGACCTGATAAACGCCCGATTTGCGGCCCCGGTTGATAAAAAAATTATCTCTTTTCTAAAAAAGGGTAAAGGTATAATAACAATAGAAGACCATAACGTAGCCTGCGGGTTTGGTTCTGCTGTGCTTGAGACGGCGGCGGCTGAATTTGATGGCGGAATTGCAAAACCGCTCGTTACGCTTGGCGTCCCGAACAGATATATAAAACAGGCTCTCCGAGACGCACAGCTTATGGATGTCGGTATAAATGCCGATAATATAGCAAAGAGAGCAAGGGAAATGCTGGAGAAAATAAAAAGTTCGTAGTTATGAGTTTATAGTTCATAGACAACGAACCACGAACACTTGTCCTGAGCGTAGTCGAAGGAATGAACAACGAAGTGAGTCTGTGATGGCAAAAAAGAATCTGCCTAAATTGGTTATTTTCGGCGACGAGAAAAGGGGAAATGTTGCTGAAGCGATTGCCGAATTTACCGATTTTGCCAAAAGCAAAGCCCAGGCCGTGGGCGGTTATAGTATCAAGGAATGTCCGGCTGAGATTCTCAAGGATTGTGATTTTGCGGTTGTATTCGGAGGTGATGGGAGCATTATAGCGGCGGCAAGGTGCTTAAGCCGGAACAAGACGGCGGTAATCGGGGTCAATGTTGGCAAGCTTGGCTTCCTCGCGGAATTCAGCGTCAGCGAACTAAAAGATGCATTTGATAGTATAATGTCAGGAAAAGTTCATATTGACAAAAGGATGATGCTTAGCTGCACGGTTTTCAGTGATGGCCGAGAGAAATTTCACTCAGCCGCTATCAATGATGTTTTTATAACTGCCGGGCAGCCATTTAGAACAATCGAACTTCAGATTTCGGTCAATGCCCAGCAGCTTGCCGGCTGTGTAGGTGACGGGCTGATTATTTCCACACCGACCGGCTCAACCGCATATAATCTTGCTGCCGGCGGCCCAATCCTGTCCGGCAAAATGGAGGCAATGGTTATTACGCCGATTTGTCCGCATTCACTTTCCTTCAGGCCGATGGTTATAAATGCCGATAGTGTAATAGAGGTTCGCTGCGTTCGGGTCAGTGAAGGTACGGCTGCGCTAGTTGACGGGCAGATTTCATCGATGGTTTCTGTCGGTGACCTGCTGAGGGTTGAAAAGGCCCGCAGCGATTTTATGATTGTTAATAATCCACTGAGGAACAGGTGGGAAACTTATGCCGCAAAACTCAGATGGGCACAAAAGCCGAATTATATGTAAAATGCAGAACATGATTTTCAAATTTCGATTGCCGATTGTTGATTGCCGATTTCCAATCAAAGGTCGAAGGTCGAAGATCGAAAATCTGCTTGCAATATTTGTTTGTTTGGGCTTATCGGCGACTGTTTGGGCTGTAAGGAATCCTTTGGGTCCGCCGACCATTCCGCCGAGCAGCACCGGCGGCGGTCTTGTTCGCAGTCCTAATCCAGTTGACACAAGCGGTAACCTTGTAGTTACCGGCAATGTTAGTGCCGGCAGGAGCTTTCGAGGTATTGTGCCGTATCGGGCCACTTCGGATTTTGCGGGGTCACTTGGCTCGTCTTCTTTTGATGCTTTTTTAAGGGATTCGGCGGGTTCGGAGAGTTTCGGCCGATACACTGGAAGGTCGATTCCTTATTATTCACCTACAGGAACTGTAACGACTACAAGACCAGGCCGAAGGGACGTTTTCGGGCCGACGGCTGCCGATGTTGACGCTCGTGCCGGAGGAGATACTGGTTTATCAGCTCTGTCAAGAAGACAGCAACTGTCCGACTGGAGAGGGCAGGTACCTTATCTCGGTTCCAGACCGTCTCAAACCCAAAAAAGAGGGCTTCGTTTAGGCAGGCCGATGTCGATGACTCAGCAGGAGCTTGAGCAGGTCATTTCAAACCAAATTGCCAGATACCCACAGGGCAGGGACTTGACTGGCCGGCAGCGACAGGCCCAGATAGAGCAATTTCGCCATGACATCAGGCAGGTAAGGGAAAAGGCTGATGAATTGAAAAAAAGCGTACTCGGCATAGACGAGTTTTCCAAGACGTCCACAAAAACCAAACTCACCGATAGTGTTCTAAAATCTCAGCTCGAAGAAAAGCTGCAGATGTTGCCGGAACCGACAAAAGAGCTCGAGCAGCCTGATACCGGCTCAGATAAGCAGTATTTGGAACCCCAGCCTGATGTTTTTGAACAGATGAAACTGCAGATTGACAGTTCGCAAAAACCTTTCGAACAATTGCCCTCAAAAGAGCCGTCAAAGGAAATTACTGAAAGCAAAGAGAAGCCGGATGAAGAGGAAAGTGGCCAAAAGAAAACCTCAGTGCTTGACGAATTTACCGACGTTGCATTGGCAGCAAGGGCCCAAAGCGTTTTAGGTGAGCATAAGACGTTTGCTTCGTTTTCGAAAGACAGATTCAATCAGCATATGAAAACTGCGGAAGACGAGCTCAAAGCAGGCAGGTACTATCGTGCTGCGGACGTATATTCGGTGGCATCAATTTACAAGCCTTCCGACCCGCTGCCTTACGCCGGCAAAAGCCATGCACTCTTTGCCGCCGGCGAATATATGAGCAGTGCGCATTTTCTTTCTATAGCCCTTGAGATTTTTCCTCAGTACGCACGGTTTAGAATTGACCTTACAGGTATGGTCGGCGACAGGGATAAGCTCGAAAGCAGAGTGGTTGACGTTGAGCAGTGGCACAAATACAGCGGTGCGGCTGAACTGCAGTTTTTGCTTGGCTACGTCTATTACCAGATGGACAGGCTTGATAAGGCAAAAGAAGCAATCGATGCAGCTGAACAAAAGATGCCGGAATCGCCGGCTATAATCGCACTTAAAAAAGCTATTGATGATGTGGTTCGGGCCCCAAACGCGAAGTAATGCGTTTGGGCAACCCCGCAAAGTAATAACAATCTGTAATATTAAATTCGATTTGTTTTGCCGGCGATGATAAAAGCCAACGCGTCCATAGACATCCGGGGAGTTTTTTCTGATGGAGGCCTGATTGCGCAGTCCCTTTCCGGTTTCGAGTTTCGTCCGCAACAGCTCAGGATGGCCGATAGGGTTCAGAAGGCATTTATGAATGGTCGGCACTTGGCCATCGAGGCCGGCACGGGCGTGGGAAAGAGTTTTGCATACCTTGTTCCTGCGGTGGAGCTAATCTACCGTCGTGCCGGTAGGGTGCTGATTAGCACTTTTACCATCACACTACAGGAGCAGCTCGTCAATAAGGACATTCCGTTTTTGGCCGACTGTCTGCCTGGGCCGTTTACAGCGGTTTTGGCAAAAGGCAGAGGAAATTATCTTTGCAGACGTCGGCTTGAATTTGCACTTCGAAGGCGGCAATCACTGTTCGATCGTTCCGCCTCGGAGCTTGGAAAAATACGTAACTGGGCCGGCCAAACAAACGATGGCTCTCGCAGCGACCTTGGTTTTCTGCCAGGGGCCGCCGTCTGGGATGCCGTCAGTAGCGAGCACGGCAACTGCCCGGGCCGCAGATGTCCTTATTTTGGCAGTTGCTTTTACCGGCGGGCCAGAAGAGCGCTCGACAACGCCGATATCATTGTGGCAAATCACGCACTTTTGTTCAGCGACCTCGCGCTCAGGGAAAACTCTGTATCGATTCTACCGGATTATAAGTATATCATTATCGATGAAGCCCACAACATCGAACATGTGGCCGAGGACCATTTCGGAATAAATATCAGCAATCGAGCAGTCAAATTCCTCCTCGATAGTCTTTACAATGCAAGAACCCACAAAGGGCTTTTGGCTTATACAGGTGCAGAAAAAGCGGTTGAAATGGTCGGCAAAACGGCTAAAGAGGCAGCAGCTTTTTTTAAGCAGGTGCGAAGCTGGTATGAGGACACAAAGGACGAAACTCAGGGCAGATGTTATACTAATTTTACGGAGGATACGATATCGGGACATTTGAAGCTGTTACAGTCGCAATTGGCTAAGCTGGCAAATGAAACAGGGGATGTTGATGAGAAGCTCGAGATTTTCAGATATGTTAATAGATGTGGTGCTTTGCTGCATGATTTGGATTGCTTTTTAATGCAGAAGAAGCCGGATTATGTCTATTGGGTTGAGACTACAGGAGGTAAACAAACAACCGTTCGTTTGAGAAGTGCAGCCGTCAATGTCGGAGAGGACGTTAAAAGATGTCTGTTCGACAAATATGAATCCGTGGTATTGACCAGCGCCACTTTGAGCAGCGGCGCAGCGGCGCAGAACGGCGGGTTCGATTTTTTTGCCGGCAGAATCGGGCTTGGCGATTTTGACGCCGTGAAACTCGGCTCACCTTTCGATTACCAAAGGCAGGTTACGGTTTATATTGAAAAGGACCTGCCGGAGCCTAACAATAAGGCTTTTGCTGCCTGTGCTGCCGGTGCGGTAAAAAAGTACATAAAGCAGACGGCAGGCAGGGCATTCGTGCTTTTTACCAGTTATCAGATGCTCGATGAATTTTCCGGGCAGCTTTCCAAGTGGCTTGGTGAGAATGATATTGAGTTGCTGCAGCAGGGGGCGGGCCTCGAGAGAACTTTGCTTTTGAAATATTTCAAGGGTGATAACAACAGCGTAGTACTTTTTGGAACAGACAGTTTCTGGCAGGGAGTTGATGTGCCGGGTGAGGCGTTGAGCAATGTGATTATTGTTCGGTTGCCTTTCGCGGTTCCCGATAAGCCGTTGATAGTCGGCCGATTGGAGCAGATAAAGGCCCGGGGCGGAAATCCCTTTCTGGATTATCAACTGCCCTCGGCGGTTATCAGGTTTAAGCAGGGTTTCGGCAGGCTGATTCGAAACAAGATGGATACCGGCATTGTGGTTGTTCTGGACAGCAGGATAATCAACAAACGCTATGGCCGGAAATTTCTGGCCGCCATCCCAAAATGCAAAATAGAAATCGTCTCCGCAGAAAAATAATTTAAGTTGCACAAGTTGGGTTTGATTGGGTTTGTTTTGGATGAAATAGTTCGTAGTTCGTTGTTCATAGTTCATTGTAT
>CAZMCN010000034.1:0-17377 GCA_964564845.1 uncultured Pirellulales bacterium
TATATTCTGCTATAATTGCCCGTGAAATATCAGTTTCCTTCATTTTTGCTTCCTTTCTTATTTTGAATTTGATAAAAAAGCACTCCTGTCAAAGGAGTGCTTCAATTTTTTTATCCGCCTTCCTTCGCAGGTCCTAACCCGAGCAGGTTCATAGGGTCATCCCGCATCAATTGAGCCGGCACTTATGCCCAATTGGTGCCGGATTTCTCAGCTTTGTCCCGATTTGAAAACCGGCACTTAGCTCCCCTGGCTTAACCAAATTATAGCTGACTATTATAATAGCTGCCCACATCTGCCACAAGGATTTTTTATATATCCACTTGATAAATACACATAAAGCCGCCTTGACAGAGTGAACTGCAATCGGTATCATATCAGCAGTAATCGTGTTTTAAGGACGGTTTAACTTATGTCAATCAAAGGGTTTACGCATCTTCATTTGCATAGTCAGTACTCGCTTCTCGACGGTGCAATCAGCTTTGACGGGCTGCTTAAACGATGCAAAGAGCTCGATATGGACGCTGTTGCAGTTACCGACCACGGCAATATGTTCGGAGCAGTGGAGTTTTACACAAAAGCACTGTCGGCTCATATAAAACCCATCATTGGCATCGAGGCATATGTCGCTCCTGACAGCAGGTTTAACAGGCAAAAAAGCTCCATCAGTGACGCTGCCTATCATTTGATACTTTTGGCCGAAAACAATACCGGCTATCGCAATCTCTTAAAGCTGGCAAGTATTGGCTATACCGAAGGTTTTTACTATCGGCCCAGAATTGACAAGGAAATCCTTGGCGAACTGAATGAAGGTTTAATTGCCACTTCAGCCTGTTTAAAGGGCGAGCTTGCGGTTCTTTTAGCCAGGGGTGATGAGACTGCCGCCGTTGCCGCTGTTGAAAGTTATATAAAAATATTGGGCACCGACAGGTTCTTCATTGAAATCCAGGACCACGAGGATGAAGACCCTCAAATTCACCAGGCGTTGATAAACCTTGCTAAAAAAGTGGGTTTAGGGCTGGTTCTGACCAACGATGTGCACTTCCTGAACGAAGACGATTACGAAGCCCACAACTGCTTATGCTGCATAAGCACCGGCAGAGTCGCCGACGCCCCCGACAGGATGATTTACCCGAGAGATATTTTCCTGAAAAGCCCTGAACAAATGCGGCGGCTTTTTGCCGATGTGCCCGAGGCCTGTGACAATACCTTATCTATTGCAGAGCGATGCAATGTCGAGCTTGACTTAAAGAGTCGTCATGCCCCGAGTTTCAAGCCCACCGACGGTTCAAGGGCAGAAGAGTTCCTGACGAAACTTTGTTATAACAACGCTGAGAAAATCTACGGCCAAATTACAGATGGAATAAAAGCCCGGCTCGACAGGGAGCTGGACGTAATCAAATCGAAAGGCTTTGCCAGTTATTTTCTTATTGTCTGGGACATCTGCAGCTACGCACACGAAAACAATATCCCGGTGGGGGCAAGGGGCAGTGCCGTAGGCACACTTGTTGGATATTGCCTTGGGTTGTGCGATGTTGACCCTGTAAAATACGATTTGCTTTTCGAGCGTTTTATGGACCCGCAGCGAAATGAGATGCCGGATGTTGATATCGATATTTGCCAAACCAGCCGACCAAAAATCATCGACTATGTCCGCAAAAAGTACGGCCACGTCGCACAAATCATAACCTTTGGAAGGATGAAGGCCCGTGCCGTCATCCGTGACATCTGCAGGGTCAAAAACGTGCCCTTATCTGAGGCCGACAGATTGGCCAAGCTCGTTCCGGATTCTCTCGGTATTACGCTTGATAGGGCGCTCAAAACAGAGCCGAAGTTAAAAGAAGCTTACGAGCAAAGCGAACAAACCCGCGATGTTATTGATATCTGCAAGCGTCTGGAAGGCCTTGCCCGGCATGCTTCTGTCCACGCCGCCGGCGTTGTCATTGCCGATGAGCCGTTGACAAATTTCATACCGCTTTACAAAGCGCCCGGCTCCGATGATGACGATATTGTAACCCAGTACGAAGGCCCGATGGTTGAAAAAGTCGGTCTGTTAAAAATGGATTTTCTCGGGCTGAAGACTCTCAGTGTTCTTGAACGGGCAAGAAGACTGGTCAGCGATATTCACGGCAAAGATATCGACCTGGGAAAAATCGACCTTGACGACCAAGATGTTTTTGAACTTTTTTCCAGTGGTAGAACAAAGGGTATTTTTCAATTTGAGTCCGGCGGGATGCAGGACTTGCTGATGAAGATGAGGCCCGACAGAATTGAGGACCTCATCGCCGCCAATGCACTGTATCGTCCGGGGCCTATGATACTAATCCCTGACTATATCGAGAGAAAACACGGCGTGGAATGGGACCTGCCGCACCCTGTTATGAAGGAAATCCTCGAAGAAACATACGGCATTATGGTCTATCAGGAACAGGTTATGCGAATCTGTTTTTCACTGGGTGACATACCGCTTCGGGAGGCATATACCTTAATCAAGGCAATAAGCAAAAAGAAGGGCAGAACCATCGCCAGGGAGCGAGAAAGATTCATAACCGGCTGTACGAATAAAGGGCTGACGAAAAACCAGGCAGAGCAGATTTTCGAATTTATCGAGCGATTCGCCGGCTATGGCTTCAACAAAAGCCATTCGACCCGCTATGCCTTCATCGCATACCAGACGGCTTATTTGAAAACCCATTGGCCAATTGAATTTATGGCCGCCTTGCTGACTTATGAAATGGGCAGCACCGAGAAGGTCGTTGACTATATTGCCGAATGCAACCAAATGGGTATTGAGGTACTGGCGCCCGATATCAATGAAAGCGGCGTTGATTTTACCCCTCTTTACAAGGGAGTCGGCGATGCTAAAAAGGGTGTAATACGTTTCGGTCTGGCTGCTGTAAAAGGTGTCGGTGAAAAGGCCGTCGAACAAATCATCGCTTCTCGCAGAGAAGTCGGTCGATTTCACAGCTTGTTCCATTTCTGTGAGAATGTCGATTTAAGGGCTGCCAATAAGCAGGTTATCGAGGCGCTGATAAAGGCCGGCGCCTTTGACAAGCTCGGCGGTAACCGTGCCCAGATGATGGCGGGACTCGAAAAGGCGATGCAAATCGGCTCTGAATTACAGGATGATAGGCAAACCGGCCAAATGAACTTCTTTGCCCAAACCTCCGAAGCAGAGTATTCAGAGGACGCTCGGTCGCTTCCGAAAGTTGACCCCTGGCCGGAGCCGCAAATGCTCGCTTATGAAAAACAGGTGCTGGGTTTTTATGTTACCAGCAACCCGTTAAGCCATTGTGCCGAGATGATAAACTTTTATTCCACACTCAACACCTCGCAGTTGGCCGAATACGGCCAGGAGCGTGAAATCGTAATAGGTGGAATGATTACCAAGAAAAGAGAGCACTTGACAAGGAAGGGTAGAAATGCCGGCTCTAAAATGGCCGTCTTCGTACTCGAAGACCTTCAGGGTTCTGTCGAGGTGGTAATGTTCGCTGATGTGCTGAACAAATATGCTGATTTGCTTATTGAGGACACGGTTGTTTTTGTCAGAGGCCGGCTTGATTACAGAAGGGAAAAACCCAACATCATTGCCTCGGAGTTGATAAAGCTGGACGAGGTCAGGGGAAAGATTGCCTCCAGAATTCAGATTCACCTGGCTGCAGGAGACGTCAGCAAAGAAAAGGTGGCGCTGATAAAAAGCCTCTGCCAAAGCCACAAAGGCAGAAGTCCCGTTTATGTAGCGGTAACAACCGATAAAGGCCGAGTTTATACAGCCGCCGACAGAGAATTTTCCGTAAACCCGGATTTAGATTTTTGCAGAAAAATGAAACAATTAGTCGGAGATGATAATTTCCAACTCGCAAGGTAGGATTTTGAAATGTAATAATAAGACCTGCCGCATTGTCGGTTACAATTATTGACTATTGAGAGGAGCAGCAATTTTGGATAGTAGGTTTTCAGGCAAATTTATTGTACTTGACGGTCCGGACGGCTGTGGTAAGACTACGCAGGCCCAGCGTCTGGCCCAATGGTTCCAGCAACAGGGCGTCGCTGTTGAAATCTTTCGAGACCCCGGTGCTACGGCTATTGGCGAGAAAATTCGACAAATCCTACTGAATCCTGAACATCTCAAGATGAATACCCACACCGAGTTATTGTTGTATATGGCTGCAAGGGCGCAGCTTTTGGCTCAAAAGCTAGCACCCGCTTTGCAGGCAGGTAAATGTGTGGTACTTGACAGATGGCTTTCGAGCACGTGTGCCTATCAGGGCTATGCAGGTGGATTCGGTATGGACAAGGTCATAAAAATCGCAACCGATTCTCTCGAAAGGCCCTGGCCTGATTTGACCATCATCCTTGACGTTGACCTCGAAACCGGCTCAAGGAGATTGAACCGCAAGCTCGACAGAATGGAGCAAAAGGGTAACCAGTATCACCAAAAGGTCCGCGAGGGATTTTTAAAACTCGCTCAACAGCGTAAGGATTTTGCCGTTGTGGATGCCAACAAAGATATTGAAACCGTACACAAGAAAATAATAGAAATTACCAAAGAGGTGTTTTTGTAGTTTTGGAATCTTTTTGTGTTTACGGGGGCCAATCTAAATTATGTCGCTTAAGGAAATATTTTGTCAGGACAAAGCGATTGGCATTTTGCAAAGGGCTTTTGCCAGCGGCAGGATGCCGCACGCATACATTTTTTCCGGTCTGGAGGGCGTTGGGAAATTCAAGACCGCCTGGGAGCTGTCTAAACTGCTGCTTTGCAAAGAGCCTGTTAAAGAAAAGACCGGCTCCGGCGAATTTGCCGACAGTTGCGGACGATGCGAGTCCTGCAAATTGTTCGAGGCCGGCTCGCATCCCGACTTCAACCTTATCTACAAAGAGCTGCTCGAATTTACGAAAGATAATAAAGGCAAAAAAACACCTGTTGATTTGCCGAAAGATGTTGTCCGAGAGTTTCTAATCGACAAAGTATCGATGCGGCCGACCCTCTCAAAAAGCAAGGTCTTTGTCGTCAGCGAAGCCGAAAGACTCAACGCCTTTTCTCAGAACTCACTGCTGAAGGTTTTGGAGGAACCGCCCGAATACTGCTTTGTTATTTTGCTGTGCAGCCGGCTGGAAAAGCTGCTGCCAACCACCAAGTCGAGATGTCAGATAATCCGTTTCGCACCAATTGATGAAGAAATAATAATCGGCAAACTCAGGGAAATGGGCATCGGAGAAAAACAGGCTCAATACTTTGGGCGGCTGGCACAAGGCAGTTTGGGACAGGCCTGCCGGTGGGCGAATCTCGAACTGGCCGATGCTAATCTTTATCAAATAAAGAAGGATTTGGTCGTATCTGTTTCGAGTTTTGAATATGCCAATGCGCTGGAGCTTGCCCAGCGTTTTTTGGACGAAGGCAAGAGCATCGCCGCTGCTTGGGCGAAACTCGAGGCCGCCACCAGTAAAACCGATATAAATCGAAGGGCTTCCAAAACTCTCATCAGGATAGTCATATCGGCCCTGCAAGACGCGATGAGACTTGGACTCGAAGCTGATAAGAATATCATCAATTTTGACCAGAAGGGAAAAATAACAAAGCTCGCTGGGCGTTTTAGTGCCGAGCAGATAGCGGGAAAAATCAGCAATTGCTACGAGGCATTGCGATGGATTGATGCTTCCGTTAATGAAAAGCTAATTTTCGAACAGTTATTGTTAAATCTTGCCGTTTCTGATACGATGAAGGTTTAAGGATGTTGGTATCAAAGTGTATATTAACCTGAGGTAATTGAAATGGCCAAGACCATCTCAACAAAACCCAGACAATCAAAAAACAAGAAGTATATGTTGGTCCGCTATGGGCGAATGAACCTTCTGGGCTTCTTTGAGCACCACGAGATGAATATACCTAAAGTGCCCACTCGGGTTGTAGTCAAAACCGAAAAAGGTCTTGAATTAGGCCATCTTGTGGGCCAGCTCTGCCCTTACAAGGCAGGTCAATTCAGGCTTAACCCCGAGCAGGTAAAAGGATATTTTGACAACAGCAAAATTGAATTTTCCTCCGAACCCGGCGGCAGAGTCATTCGGTATGCAACAGCCGAGGACATCAGCGAAGAAAGACACCTTAGAAGAATAGCACACGAGGAAATGCAGGCCTGCAGAAAATTCGTTGAAGAGATGGAGCTGCCAATGAAGATAGTCGATGCCGAACACATTTTTGGCGGAGAAAGGATAATCTTTTATTTTAAGTCGGACGGCAGAGTTGATTTCAGAGAGCTGGTAAAAAAACTCGCTCACGAATATCAAACAAGAATCGAGATGCACCAAATCGGCTCGCGGGACGAGGCAAAACTGCTCGGTGATGTAGAAAGCTGCGGACAGGAATGTTGCTGCAGAGGATTTCTCAAAGCGTTGAAACCCGTCAATATGAGAATGGCGAAGATGCAGAAGGCGACACTTGACCCTTCAAAAATCTCCGGCTATTGCGGCAGATTGAAGTGCTGTCTGCGATACGAAGACAAAACTTATATTGAACTCAAGAAAGCACTGCCGAAAAAGAACACCAAAGTAAAAACCACATTCGGCGAAGGCAAAGTTGTAGATACTCAGATTTTGACGCAGCTTATTATGGTGGAACTTGAAGATGCAAGGAGAATCACCGTTCCTCTTGGGGAGCTTGAGATAATTTCACCTCCGCCCAAAAAAGAGAAAGTAAAGGACGATACTCCGCAGGACAAAACGCTCGATGATATGCCAAAAGAGGCCCGGCAGCCCGACGCACCGCAGGACAATGGGCCAGCCGATGCTTCAAAGCAGGACAATGGTCAGGACGATGCTCCGGATAACATACAGCAAAACGATTCACAAAACGATAATAAACACGAGCAAAACAATAATAAACCACCGTAATCATTAAAGGGGAGATATGCCTCGCAAAATCGTTGTAACCTCAGCTCTGCCCTATGCAAACGGTTCCATACACATAGGGCATCTGGTTGAATATCTCCAGACCGACATCTGGGTGCGCTTTGAGAAGATGTGTGGCAACCAATGTCTCTATTTCTGTGCCGATGACACCCACGGTACACCTATTATGATAAGCGCCAAGGCTGCCGGCATATCACCCGAGCAGCTCATTGAACGAATGTACGCTGAACACAAGGCTGATTTTGACGGTTTTCACATTGAATTCGATAATTATTACTCGACGCATTCACCGGAAAATAAGGCTTTGAGTGAGCAGATTTTCAAATCACTTCACGAAGCCGGCTCAATCGTCAAACGCACCATCGAGCAGGCCTATTGCGAAAGCTGTAAAATGGCGCTGCCTGACAGATACATTCGCGGCGCCTGTCCGCGATGTGGGGCAGATGACCAGTATGGCGATTCCTGTGAAAACTGCAGCGCCACCTATCAGCCGACCGAACTTGTAAACCCGTATTGTGCAACCTGTCGGGCAGAGCCAACTCTGCAAACTTCTGAACACTATTTTTTCAAACTCGCCAATTACGAGGAACAACTAAAGGAGCTTATTTCAAAAGGATACACACAAAAATCCGTCGCAAACAAACTCGACGAATGGTTTGATGTCGGCCTGAAGGACTGGGACATCTCCAGAGACGGGCCATATTTCGGCTTTAAAATACCAGGCGAGGAAAACAAATTTTTCTATGTCTGGCTCGATGCGCCTATCGGTTATATGGCCTCGGCGAAAAACTATTGTGACAGAAACGGCCTCGATTTTGACGAACTCTGGAACAGCGGGCAATACGAACTTTATCATTTCATCGGCAAAGACATTATGTATTTTCACGCACTTTTTTGGCCGGCAATGCTCATCGGTGCGCGATTCAGGCCGGCAGATAAGCTTTTCGTCCACGGCTTTTTGACCGTAAACGGCGAAAAGATGAGCAAATCACGAGGGACTTTTATTAAGGCGGCCACCTACCTCAAATATCTCAATCCCGAAACTCTGCGGTACTACTATGCCAGTAAGCTGACCAGCGGCATAGAAGATATTGACCTGAGCATTGAAGATTTTCTTAACAAAAACAATTCCAACCTTGTCGGCAAATTTGCAAACCTGGCCTCACGTTCGGGTCCGATGCTGACTAAAAAACTTGATTCACAGCTTAGCCAACTGGATGAGGCCGGCACCGTATTAATCAATAAGCTCGCCGCCGCAAAAGGACAGATTATAAATAATTATGAGAATCTTAACTTTGCTGCTGTCGTTCGGGAAATTGTTTCACTGGCCGACGATGCAAATCGCTACGTCGAGCAGAACCAGCCGTGGGTAACAGTAAAAACAGACCTTGAGAAAACGAGGGCAACTCTTACAGCCACGATTAACGCTGTACGCATCCTGACGACTTACCTGAAACCAATCCTGCCGAAATACGCCGAAAAGGTGGAAAAATTCCTTAATGTCGATGAACTCTTATTTGCGGATGTCGAAACACAGCTTCTAAATCACAAAATTAACAAGTTTGAAAGGTTATTTGATAGAATTGATATAAGTGAGGTCAATGCAATGATAGAAGAGAGTAAGGAATCCCAAAGTTCCGAACATCATCAGGGTTCCGGCGGCGAACCAATAGCGCCGGAATGCACCATTGAGGATTTTGCAAAGATTGATTTAAGAATTGCCCGCGTTATCGCCGCCGACAGGGTTGAAGGTGCCGACAAACTGCTGCAGTTGCAGTTGGATGTGGGCGGCCTGCAAAAAACCGTCCTGGCCGGTATCGCACAGGCCTATGAACCAGAGCAACTCGTCGGCAAAATCGTAGTCTATCTGGCCAATCTAAAGCCGAGACAAATGAGATTCGGACTTTCAGAAGGGATGATTCTGGCATCCGGCACCGGAGGGAAAGACATTTTTATGCTGACTGCAGACCCTGGAGCAAAACCCGGACAAAGAGTTTCTTAATTAAAATTAGCCACAAAGACGCGAAGGCACAAAGAATTTATGAATTAAAAAACTTCGTGTTTTTGACCTTTGTGGCAGAAAAAGAGTGCATGAGTGAATGCGTGGATGAGTAGACCAGCCACTGCTTAAACGCATTTACCCATAAACACATCTACGCATAATGAAGAAAAGGCTCGAACAAATTGCAAGAGAGGACGGTCGATTCAGCCCACAGGCAATACTTTTCGTTTATGAGGGACTCGGCTATACTACAAAAAAACTCACCGAAAAGCCCAGTCACGTTACCGGTCAGAAACTTTGCGAGGGACTTAAAAAGCTGGCCATCGAAAAATGGGGAAGACTGGCAATGCTGGTATTAAACAACTGGGGCATAAAAGGCACCGCTGATTTTGGGGAAATAGTTTATCTGATGATAAAGAATAAATGGATGAGCGCCCAGCCGACCGATTCTCCCGATGATTTCGACGATGTTTACGATTTCAAAACCGTCTTCAAGGACCGGTTCAAATTCTAAAAGCCATTGCCCTGAAGAAGCCGGCGGATTGCGGCTTATTTGCGGAATTTTGCCAACTGCTCTCTAATGTCGCCGGATATAAAGTTGGCCACTTCTTCGAATCGCTCCCACCCTAATTTTTCCCAGAATTTGACCGCTTTCCTGTTACTGCTGAATACAAAAACATGACAATGGTTAATGCCCCGGCCTTTCAAAGCCGCCAGACCTCGCTCGGCAAGAGTGCTGCCGATTCCCTGGCGCTGATAATCCTTCTTTGTGGCAAGGTGGTACATATACCCTCTTCTGCCGTCATGGCCGCAAAGGACCGCCCCGACGAGACAGTCGCCGTCAAAGGCCACAAGGCTCAACCCCGGATTACGGCCAAGAAATCGCGAGATATTTTCTCTCGAATCGTCATGACTCAATCCTACGCCCTCGAAGCCGCGCCACAGGGCCACGACCTGCTCGTAATGTTCGATAGTCATCTCTTCGATTCGAATATTCATAGCCAAAATTCAAGCCTCCGGACGAAACCATTTTAAACCGGAGCAGCATACTAAATACTTTTCTTCTTCCTACCTACGGCGGCGACATATATAACAAACTTTTCTTTGCCGTCCAGACCCAAAAGTTCGTTCATTATATCATCATCGAAAGCTCCGATTGCACAAGCGCCGCAGCCGAGCGATTCGGCGGCCAGATACAGATTTTGGCCCACATGTCCGGCATCCAGCAGAACGTACCTGTATCCTCTTTCGCCGTAACGCCACGTCATTCTCTCGACGACACAAACCCAGATAAAAGTAACAGCACTTTCTTTAACAAAGTCCTGTTTCAGACAGCCGTGAGTAATTTTGTCGCAAATCACATCGCTTATTATAAATTCCTGAATCTTATGTTCTAAAGCAAGATACCTGTAGAGGCCGGGCGTTAATCCATCGACCTTATTGACCAGAATAAAGGTCTCCAGTGGATGTCTGGCCCCGGCGGAAGGTACTGTTCTGAAAGTGTGGATATTACCGACCTTCTCTTTAACCCCCTGAGTACACCACAATAGATACGAAAGCTCATCTTTTGAAATAGCTGCATCCTGATATTCTCTGATGCTTGAACGGTGGTTGATTAATTTCTTTAGCGCCGAATCAATTTTGTCCGGGTCGGGCAGGTCGAATTTTTCCCCATCTTTGTCAAAAGCCGCCTCCAGTGCCGGCGGGGTGATTCCTTTTTGCTGCTTTGATATTCCGAGGTATTTATATTTGGACTTCTCAAAAAATTCTGCGCCGATTCCTGCACTCATATCAGATTCCTCCCTTTCTTATCTACGTTTTCCTCCAGCACCGTCCGTCTCTCCTTTTAGTCGCGTGGAAAGACAGCTTACTATCAAAATATGGGCATTTAATAATACTACTGAATCAGCTTAAAAGATAGTTTTTCAATATTCAACCGAGTTTTTACCACAGAAATTAAAAAAACGCCCGAACATAAAAAATTTTTATTGCAGTTTGAATCGTATATGGTCATAATGAAGGGTTCGGAATTTTACAGGTGGAACGAAGGAGCATAAATGGGACCTGTATTGAATGGTTTGGTAAAACTTCAGAGTGTTGAAAATCAGTTGCGGGCTGCCAAAGCGAAACTTACAAGGTGCCGAAGAAACGTTGTCATACAGGAGAACCAGGTTAGAAGTCTCGCCAACAGTCTCGAAGCTAAAAAGGAAGAGATTCAATTAACCAAAGTACAGTCCGACCGCCTCGAGTTGGAACTCAGGACCAGAGACGAACAAATAGCCAAGTTAAGGGCCTCTCTCAACGTCGCAAAAACGAACAAGGAATATGCTGCGGTCCTCACCCAGCTCAATACCACCAAGGCCGACAATTCCAAAATCGAAACCCAGATATTGGAATTGCTCAAAGATATTGAGAGCGATGAGGCCGAGTGCGGAAAAATTCAGTCACAGATAGATGAGCAGAAACAAATACTTAAGCAGACCAGAAAAGACGCCGAACTGTCGGCGGCAAAGTATGAAGCCCAAATTGAGGAAATACAAACCAACTGGGAAGAGGCCGCGCGGAATATACCGCCTGAGTCGCTTAATATATTCAAACGGGTCGCCGAGACTTACGACGGAGAAGCCCTGGCGGTGGTCGAGACACAGGAGGGTAAAACAGCAGCATATAGCTGTGGCGGCTGCTTTATGGGTGTTACCGCTGAATCCGTCAATCTGCTTATGACAAAAGACGACATAATCCGATGTCCAAACTGCACAAGAATACTTGTCCTTGGCGGCTCACAAGAGTAAGATTAGCTGTATGTCTCTTCCATTAATCAATAGTCGATTTAAAAAGGGTTCTAATACATTGAAGGAAAAGCTTGACGAAATCATCGTTTATACTGACGGCGGTAGCAGGGGCAACCCTGGTCCGGCTGCTGCCGGCTTTATCTTAACAGACGATGTAGGAAATCAACTACAGGCAAAGGCCTTTTTCCTCGGTCAGAGTACAAACAATGTGGCCGAATACACCGCGATATGCAAAGCTCTTGAAGCTGCAGAGAAGACAGGTGCCGAACGGCTGAGAGTTTTTACCGACAGCGAACTGCTCGCAAGGCAGATTAACGGCCAATACAAGGTTAAAAGCGACAAGATAAGACCTCTTTTCCGGCAAACGCTTCAGATGCTTGGAAAATTCAAGAGCTACAAAATCCAACACATCACAAGGGAAGAAAACAAGGAAGCCGACAAACTCGTAAACAGGGCTTTGAATCTCGAACAGGATATTGACGCAGCCGGCAACTCGGAACAGAGTACGCAGGCAGTCTGCGAGCGGCAAACTTCGAGGGGCGAAAAGCCGATTCGGCTGGGCGTTTTAATCAGTGGCGGCGGCACGACATTAATGAACATTCTCGAATGTATTAAACAGGGCCGACTAAATGCACAGGTCGTTCTTGTAATAAGTTCACGCTCAACAGCAGGAGGCGTTGAGAAAGCAAAAGCTGCGGGTCTTGGGGTAAAAATCATCTGTGAAAAAGACTACTCCGACATCGACAAATTCAGCAGCAGTATCGAAAGCGAACTAGCATCAGCAGACGTTGACCTTGTCATACAGGGAGGCTGGCTTTGCCTCTGGAAGATACCGGCCTGCTACGAGAATCGTGTTATGAACATACACCCGGCTTTGCTGCCGAGTTTCGGTGGAAAGGGCATGTGGGGACATCATGTGCACGAGGCTGTTCTCAGGGCCGGCTGTAAGGTAAGCGGCTGCACGGTGCACTTCTGTTCAAACGAATATGATAAAGGGCCTATTATAGTCCAGCGAACCTGCCCTGTAAAAGAGGACGATACCGCCGATACACTTGCATCAAGAGTTTTTGAGCAAGAATGCTTTGCTTATCCACAGGCAATAAAGCTCTTTGCCGAAGGGAAGCTGTTTGTCCAGGACAACAAAGTAAAAATAAAAGGATAATCAAACCTGCTGAACGGGGCAGCCCAAACGCAAAATAATGGACATTCGGCTGAGCTCAGTCGAAGCCCGTTTGGGGGGCCCTGCGATTTGCGCAGTGTGAGATATGAACAAACGGCAAAAGGACATCCTAACAAACATTATAGTCGTTCTGGTTATCACGGCCATTGCGGTTGTTGCGATGATTAACTTCAAGGATTGGGTTAACCGCTCCGAAGCGATGCGCGCTATGGAACAGCTTGGCCGGGAAGCACTTCGGTACCGAAAGGCCAACGGTTCGCTGCCCCCCGAATCTCACATCGACCGTAATAAAGACAAGCTGCAGGGTTCAGTACGGCTTGGCAAGATCCACTACAGGGCCTTGTGGATAGACTCAAAATCCCCACCAGATACTATTCTGGCTTATACTGAAAAAAACTACCGCTCATTACTCTTTAGCCCCGGCTTTATTGTTGTCAGACTGGACGGAACAGTCCAATGGATGAACAGGGAGGAATTTACGGCTCTTTTGGAACAACAGCAAAGTCCAATGGAGAAACAAATGCATTTGAAGTAAAGGGGTCGATTCACTCTGTTGGCATCACTGCAACACAGAGGACGGTACAAGAGGCATCAGCCTAACCGGCCATTGCTCTTACTACTATGATTTTGCGACAGTTTGTTTGCTTTCTTTCGGCTCAACCTTCTTAACACCGGCAAACTTCAGGTGCTCTTCGTCCTGCACATCAATCTTGATAAGGTTTTTGTCTTTAAATTCGCCTCGCAGCACAGCTTCTGATAACGGGTCTTCGATATAATGCTCGATGGCTCTTCGCAAAGGCCTGGCGCCGAATTCCGGATTATAACCCTTGTCGATGAGGAATTCCTTGGCCTGCTCGGTCAATTCCAGCTTCAAGCCGTGTTCTATGAGCCTCTTAAATACCTTTGCAAGCTCATAATCAACGATAATCTGCAGGTCCTCTCTTGTTAAGGCCCTGAAAACTATTGTATCATCAATTCGGTTCAAGAACTCCGGTCTGAAATGATGCTCGACCTCTTTGTTTAGCATTTCCTTCATTTTCTCATAATTTGCTTCAGGGGTTTTTTTACCAAAGCCAAAGCCGGACTGGTTCTTAATAAGGTCGGCTCCTATGTTGCTGGTCATAATAAGGACAACATTTTTGAAGTCAACGTGCCGCCCGAAGCTGTCGGTCAATCGGCCTTCATCCATAATCTGCAGCAGCATATTGTAAACGTCGGAATGTGCCTTTTCTATTTCGTCAAGCAGCAGCACAGCATAGGGCCGCCGTCTGATTCTTTCAGTCAACTGTCCGCCTTCTTCATATCCAACGTATCCCGGAGGAGCACCAACCAATCTGCTGACATTGTGTTTCTCCATAAATTCACTCATATCGAGTTGGATAAGGGCGTTCTCATCACCGAACATAAATTCCGCCAGTGCCCTTGCCAGCAGAGTCTTTCCAACGCCGCTGGGGCCCAGGAATATAAAGCAGCCCATGGGACGGTTCGGGTCTTTCAGGCCGCTTCTGCTGCGTCTGACCGCTTTTGCCACCGCGTTGAGGGCCTCATCCTGCGAGACAACGCGTTTATGAATTTCTGATTCGAGTTCCAGAAGTCGCTGTGCCTCTTTCTTTTCAAGTCTCGTCAGCGGCACTCCCGTCATTTTGCTGACAACCTCTGCGATTGTCTCAACATCGACAGTTCCTGTTGTTTCTTTATTTTGCTCATACCACTTTTTTTGCAGCTTATTTTTTTCATCCAAAAGCTGTTGTGCCTCGTCTCTCAATGCCGCTGCCCTCTCATAATCGGCGCCTCTCACCGCCTCATCTTTTTCTACCTGCAGCTTCTTAATTTTTTCCTCTATCTGGTTTAAGTCGGGCGGCGGTGTCATATTTTTAAGACGCACCCTCGCACCGGCTTCGTCAACTACATCTATGGCCTTGTCCGGCAGGCACCTGCCGGTAATATATCTGGTTGACAGCTCAACCGCCTGGTAAAGTGCCTCATCGCTGAAACGCACTTTGTGGTGTGCCTCATAACGGTCCTGAAGTCCTCTGAGGATGTCGAGTGTTTCATCTTTTGAGGGAGCCTCTACAATTATCGTCTGGAAACGTCTCTCGAGAGCCCCGTCTTTTTCGATGTGCTTTCTGTACTCATCCAGAGTCGTAGCTCCGATGCACTGTACTTCACCCCGAGCCAGCGCTGGTTTTAGCACATTTGAGGCATCAATAGCACCCTCAGCCCCGCCTGCACCGACAAGAGTATGTAGCTCATCGATAAAGAGCACCACATTTTTAGCTCTTTTAACTTCGTTGATGACAGCCTTTATTCGTTCTTCAAACTGTCCCCGATACTTTGTACCAGCGACCATCATGGCCAGGTCGAGCACGACTATACGTTTATCTTTTAGCAGTTCCGGCACCTGCTTATTAACTATCTGCTGGCTGAGCCCCTCTACGATAGCGGTTTTGCCTACTCCGGCTTCACCCAGCAGCACCGGATTGTTTTTTGTACGTCTGCAGAGTATCTGGATCAGGCGTTCAATTTCATTTTTTCTTCCGATTACCGGGTCAAGTTCATCTTCTTTTGCCAGTTGGGTCAGGTCTCTGCCGAAACTGTCCAGTGCCGGGGTCTTGCTCTTTGGCTTTCTGCCTATAGCCGGGCTCATTTTCATACCCAAAGCCATCGGCTCATCATCAACACCGGCACCGAGCAAATTTAAGACCTCTTGTCGGACGTCCTCCAGCTTCAAACCAAGGTTCATAAGCACCTGTGCGGCTATTCCTTCGGATTCCCGCAACAGACCCAGCAGAATATGTTCTGTGCCGATATAGTTATGATTAAGGCTCCTGGCTTCTTCGATTGCATATTCAATAACCTTTTTTGTGCGCGGTGTCTGTGGCAGTTTGCCCATTGTAACCATATCAGGCCCGCTCTTGACGAGCTTTTCGATTTCGAGACGAAGCTTTTTTATATCAACATCAAGGTTCTTCAGCACTGTGGCCCCGACGCCGCTGCCTTCCTTAACTAAGCCCAAAAGGATATGCTCGGTCCCGATATATTCGTGGTTAAATCGCTGGGCCTCCTGGTTCGCCAGCGCCATTACCTTACGTGCTCGGTCTGTAAAACGCTCAAACATCTTTTGCCCCGCAAGAAAATTCCCTCTTGTCAAAGTCCCATATATTTATCTCGTTACTGCCTTATTTTACGGTTGTTCGCCCAACGGGGTTCAACTCTAACGCCATTTTTCAGAAAAAATAACTCGAAATTACCTCACAAGCAATTTCATTGTACCACACTCTGCATATTTGTCAAGTCATCACAAAGCTGTAAATTTCGCATCTTAGCCAACATTCGTATATACAATTAATATACTATAAATTACGCTGGTGTTCGTTTTTTCAACCTGTGTTCTTCATTTAACTTAAGCTTTATCGTCAAAAACAAAGCTCAACTTTCTGATTATTCGCTCAAAAACCCGTTCTTTTAGTTAGTGTAAATATGTTTCTGTAAATTCGGGTTAACCAAGCAAGTGGCTGGGTGGAGGCGAGCGTAGCGAGCCGGAACCCAGGCACTTGCGAAAATCGCTTGAAAAGGTGGGCTTGTCCCGTTCTCCTATAAAGGTTTTATTAACTTTACTTAAGGAGAAAACAAGATGGCCCACCGAAACAATGATAACAAGCTGGATGTTGTAATGGAAATGTTAATTGAAAATGGTTTTGAAGGTTTTGCCGATGTGCTGAGGATTCTGCTGAACGAGGCGATGAAAATCGAGCGTGAGCAGGCCCTTGGCGCCGTCCTTTATGAGCGCAGCGACCAGCGTAAGGGCTATGCCAACGGCTATAAGCCCAGGAATATCGATACCCGCATGGGAAGGCTGAGCGTGGATGTGCCGCAGGTTCGCGGTGATGTGGATTTTTATCCTTCGGCTCTGGAAAGAGGGCGTGAAATCATCGGTGTAAGCGTATCACTTGGCGAAGCGGAGACGCACTGGCGGCGGTTTCTAAAGGACCTCAAAAAGAGGCAGCTTGCCGGTGTCAAATACATTGCAAGCGATGACCACGATGGATTGAAAGCTGCCTTGAATGCAGAGTTTACCGGTGTAATTTGGCAGAGATGTCAGTGTCACCTCCAGCGTAATGCCGTTAAATATGCTCCAAAGGTTTCGATGCGAAGCCAGGCAGCTGAAGATTTGCGTGACATTTTTAATGCCAAGGACCTGCTCAGTGCCGAAGAAAGGCTGCAAAAGTGCGTTGAGAAATACAGCAAATCCGCACCGCGGTTAGCCGAGTGGATTGAGGAGAATATCCCCGAAGGGCTGGCTGTTTTTGCTCTGCCTGGCAAGCATCGCCGCAGGATGCGAACGACTAATATGCTGGAGCGATTACATGAGGAAATCAAACGCAGGACACGTGTCGCCAGGCTGTTTCCTAATGAGGCTTCACTTTTAAGATTGGTCAGTGCGATCGAGATGGAGCTCAGCGAGGATTGGATTGCCGGCAAAAGCTATTTTGATATGAA
>CAZMCN010000035.1:0-17326 GCA_964564845.1 uncultured Pirellulales bacterium
ATGACCGTTATGGTATTAACTTCCTGGATTATGACGGCAGCTTCCCGCCGGGGACACCCAGAGACCAGGGCGACCCCTTCGATTTGGCAATTTATGTCGCCAGCACAACAGGTAATGTCGATGTCAGCGCACCGGTTGAAATTACATCGACTATTGAGCCCGTGTTTGTCGATTTTATAGAACAAACGGAGGTGTTTCGACCTGATGTCCCGTGTTATGAACACGTCGGTGCGATGGTTATCGATGCGTATGACACCGTAACTTTTGATGCCCATCCGGACGGTCAGTTTGAAAACTCTCTGGCCGGTGACGGTGTAACCAGTGATGTTGGTGACAGACTTGAGGTATGCTCTCGCATATCCGAATGGCTCGAAGACGCTGTTGGACGTCTGCCCTATGTTCTTGGCGGCGGGCCTTTCGTACCTGGTTATAACTATGTCCTCCGCGGTGCAGGTGCCGGAAATCCTGCAATAGGCGATGGTGCTCCTGCCTGGGTACTTGAGAATATGCCGTCTGAAGCAGCGCCACTTGGCCAGCCGCAGCTCCCGACAATAGAAGGCTGTCCCGCCGAGACCGAGGCCGCAGCCGCCGAACTTGGAATGACTCCCGAAACTATTCAGGTCGCCATGGGAGAAGCCCTTGCGCTTAATCCCGATATACATCCCTGCCAGGCCTGTGCGAGACTCCTTGACGCCGCTGCTGTTTTAAGAGATGAGGACGGCTCCAGGATGGCTGCAACGCTCCAGGCATTTAACACGCTGGCGCCGGCCGATGCACCCTTCACTCCGGAAATGGGAGCATCGATTGCAATGGCATTCGGAGATGCTGCTGAAGGCACGCAGTACGCCTCGGTAGCCGAATACATTGACGCTTTTGTCGAGTATGTTACCGTTCTGGAGACTGAACTGGGCGCGCCGGTAGGTGATTCCACAGTGTTTGCTATGGAAAAATACGGCACAGGTATAACAGAAGACCCGAACCCCAATCTTGCTGCATTTGTTGCCACACGTTTGGAAGGCCGAGAGTCTTTCCGTGGCTTATAATAAAGCGAGGCTGAATAGCGATTCGTTAATTAACAAGCCTGCCCCTTTTTAAGGGGCAGGCTTTTTTATTACGCTCAAACTCAACTAACGAGATACTCCGCAAGACGCCTTACGGCGGAAATACGAGATACGAAATACGAGCGACGAACGACGCTCAATATATTAGTGCAGTTTCGCAACCTTTATTGTCTTTTCAGTCCTGCTGTTCAACTGAGCTATTGTTTCCAGCACCTTTACGACATTGGGGTGGTTGCGCCCAAGAGTATTCTCCAATACATCCAACGCCTTTTGACACAGCTCTTGTGCTTCGCTGTATTTACCCTGATGAATATACAGTCTCGCCAGGTTATTAAAGGCCATTGCTGTACAGTCGTTGTCTGCACCCAGCGAATT
The DNA here is from genome assembly GCA_964564845.1 of uncultured Pirellulales bacterium. Lineage (GTDB taxonomy): Bacteria > Planctomycetota > Phycisphaerae > Sedimentisphaerales > Anaerobacaceae > CAYXPG01. Next base: position 1,437 of record CAZMCN010000035.1, read on the forward strand.
TTCCAGAACTTTCACTGCCTGTCGGCAAACATCATCGGCCTGACTGTACTGCTTCTCTGCCAGATACAATTCTCCAAGCCGGCTCAAAATCCTTCCTGTAAGCGGATGTTCGGCTCCTTGTTTCTTTTCAATTGTAATAAGGGCTTTTTGAAGGAGCGTTTCTGCCTGCGCATAGTTTTTCTTTGACTGGTAAATTCCGGCCATTGTCAGCCACGTCGGAGTTAAAAGATGGTGTTCGCAGCCGTAAATCTTCTCCTGGATTGGCAGTGTTTGTTCAATCAGCTTTTCTGCCTCGTCGTATCTGCCCTGCAGCATATATAATCCTGCCAAATCGCCCAGGACACCAGCGGTGTATAGATGTTTTGGGCCGTAGCTTTTGTTGAGTGACTCGATTGCCTGGAGAAAATAAGTCTCGGCCTCCGCAAAGTTTCCCTGTGCCGTGAGCAAATTGGCGATATCCACCTTAAATGGAGCTACAACCTGCTCATCTGTCGGGTGGTTCTTCTTCATAATTACCATTGCCCTGTCGAGTAAAGGCCGGGCCTGGCGATATTTGCCCTGACCCTGATAAATTGTACTTAAAATCCGCAGCGTCATCGCCACGTATGGATGGGTTTTATAATAGGCCTTTTCCTGGAGTCTCAGCCCCATATCGCACATTTCTTCCGCCAGAGGCAATTTGCCCTGCTTCTCGTACACGTATGCCAGGTCAATCAGACACGAAGCAAGTTGAGAGTTGGAGGCATTGGTTTTTTTTGCCAGAGACAGGGCCTGCTCTACAAACGGCTGGGCTTTTGTATAATCGCCGTAGGCCATATAGACCCTTGCCATTGAGCGAAGTCCGTTGCACGAGAACCCTTTTTTTCTGACGCTGGTTTTGCCGCCGGCCGCAGCCGCATTAAGGAGAACTAAAGTGCATACCAAGACTACAATGATATTTTTACCGGCCTTTTGTTCAGCCAATAGTGCTTTTGTCCTTTTCATCACAAAATCCCCTCATCCGTATCTGTGGAAGTAAGACCTTCCAGCAGTTGGGTGCTTAAAGAGGTTTAAAAAATCACACTCCATCCATATCAACAAACAACGCATTTATTTCGTGAAATTTCAGCCTCGACTTTAGCTTGAAATTGACTATTTTCTTTCTTTGCTTTACCGGCAAACTCAGCCCCGGATAAAGTATAAGAAATAAAATGCTTTGACAAAATTATCGGGCCGGATTTTGTTCAGAACTGGTGGTGCCGGTTATAGCTGCTTTGACGATGGAATGGAGTGTGCCGCATTCACATTGGCGGCAGGGTTTTATTCGGTAGGCTAAAGGGTTCCTGTAATAGGGTGCCTTTATGGTTGGGCGATAAATCAGGCGCGGATGATGTCGGTTATTTTCATTAATCTGCTGGTATTGTCACGCTCTGCTTCGGCGAGTTTGTCGAAAATGAATTTGATGGTTTCGTGCAGTTCAGGAATGACAACGTGTTCGAGCACATTGACTCTTCGGCGGGTCATCTGCAGTTCGATTGCGAGAAGACGGGCCTGTTTTTCTTTTTCAGCCAGTTCTATTAGATGGTCGAAAGCCCTTTCGAGTGCCATTAACGCAACGTCCAGCTCGCCTGATGTTGTTGCAAATCCGTAAGAGATGATTTCACCTGACATCTCCTTGCTCAGATGCGGCACTTTTACACTCATTATGCTGGCGAACTTAATGGCCAGACTGAACTTTTTTGTCGGCACCTCCAGCGCAGCTTTCGTATCTTCAGGCTCCATTGTCGCCCGGGCTAACATAAAACGACGGCAGGTCTCCAGAAGCTCGGCCTCTACGCGGCTGCGCAGCGGCTGAATCTCCCTGGCGATTTTAATTAACTGCCGGGAAATCTCATCCCTTTTTTCGCTCAGCAGATGATGACCCCGACTGGCAAGTGCCACACGTCTGCGAAGACGTAACAACTCCATTCGTGTTGCGTTAACATTTGCTAACATTTTCGTATCTCGTGAAGCGTAAAGCGTGTCTCGCAAAGTATATCTCGTATCTGGCTTTGCGCTTCATACTCAATTGAGCTTTTTAATTAAGTTCCTGAGCATGCGGGACTCGTGATCAAGCTTCTCAAGTAAAAAAGCTTTTCTCTGCTCATTCATATATTTTAGCTCTACGGCTATTTCAATTTGTGTTTCCAACTCGGCACAGGAACCTAATGTTATGTACAAAAACTGTTTATATTCCTTATTGTGAAACCTGTTAAAAACTTCGGCTATATTCGATGGTATAGAAACAGAAGAACGCTGCATTTGGCTGGCAAAACCATAAAACTCTTGTTTAGGAAAGCCGTCTACGGTTTTGTATACATCTTTCACAATTTCTATACCCTTCTTCCAGACATCAAGGTCTCTGAAATTTCTAATCTTTAACGCTTCACGCTTCACTTTTCACTCTTCACGCTTGGCTTTACGGAACTTCGGCATATACTTTTCAATAAGTTTGATATCGATTCGCTTCAGCTCGGCGTTCTCGAACATACTCAGCAGCTCCCACCCTAAATCTAGGGTTGTTTCAACTGTGCGGTTTTCATAATAATCCTGCGAGACATACCGCTCCTCGAACTTATTTGCAAACTCCATATACTTTTTATCTTCTTCCGATAGGGCTGCTTCGCCCATAATCGTCGCCAGCTCCTGTGCCTCCTTACCTCTGGCATAAGCGGCGTAAAGCTGGTTATAAAGGTCTGCGTGGTCCTCGCGTGTTTTGCCTTCACCGATGCCTTTGTCCTTAAGACGTGATAGACTCGGCAAAACATCGACCGGCGGAGAAATCGCCTTTCTGTGCAGCGGACGAGACAGAATAATCTGCCCTTCGGTAATATAGCCGGTCAGGTCCGGCACCGGATGTGTTTTGTCGTCCTCGGGCATCGTCAGCACCGGCACCATCGTAATAGAGCCTTTTTTGCCTTTGATTCGGCCGGCCCTTTCATAAACCGTTGCAAGGTCAGTATAAAGATACCCCGGATAGCCGCGCCGGCCGGGCACCTCTTTTCGGGCAGCACTGATTTCTCGAAGCGACTCACAGTAATTCGTCATATCATTTAATATTACCAGAACATGCATATCCTTTTCGAAAGCCAGGTATTCGGCAGCGGTAAGAGCAAATCTTGGTGTTGCTATCCGCTCAATTGCAGGGTCGTTCGCAAGATTGACGAACATAACCGCACGCTCGATGGCGCCGGTCTCTTCAAGGTCATCGATAAAGAACTGCGCCGCTTCAAACGTAATGCCCATCGCTGCGAATACAACGGCAAATTCTTCGCCCTTGCCCAAAACCGTTGCCTGCCGGGCAAGCTGTGCCGTTATATTGTCGTGTGGCAGTCCCGCACCGGAAAACACCGGCAGCTTCTGACCGCGCACGAGCGGATTTAAACCGTCAATTGTCGATATACCCGTCTGGATGAATTCGTTTGGATAGTCACGGGCGTACGGATTAATCGGTTTGCCGTTAATATCCATTTGTTTCTCGCCAATGATAGGCGGGCCGCCGTCTTTCGGCTCGCCCAGCCCGCTGAAGACCCTCCCTAACATATCCACCGATAATGCCAGCTCCAGCGGCTTACCCAGAAAGCGGGCCGTACTGTCATTAACGTCGATACCGCTTGTTCCCTCGAAAACCTGAACGAGCACTTTATCGTTTTCAACCTGCAGAATCTGGCCGTGACGAATCGACCCGTCGCCCAATTCGATATCAACGATATGACCGTACTTCGCCTCATCGACCATCTCGACCATCATCAACGGCCCGGCGATACTCGTTACTGTTTGATATTCTTTAAACATCTCTGTCTCCTATTTCGTATTTTAAGACACGGCGGAGGTTTGCAATTGCTTCATTTGCTCGTCGATTATTTGCCTTATCCCTGCGATTTTGCTTATGTCTTCCTGCGGAATATATTTTGCCCTTGCGATTTCCTCTCGCACAGCCAACTTGAATATTTGTGCGGTTTCGGCTTCGGCTTTTATCGCCTCCATCGCCTGTTTGTGGAAGTGCAGCACGGTTTTCAGCATCTCGTACTGTTTTTCCATCGAAGTAAATGTATCGACTTCGTGGAAAGCGTTTTGGTGCAGGAAGTCTTCACGTATCGACCTTGCAGTCTCCAGCGCCAGTCTGTCTCGTGGTGACAGGGCATCTGCGCCGACCAGCCGAACAATCTCAAGAAGCTCGGCCTCATCCTCAAGCAGACTCATCGCCTCTACCGTCATCGCTTCCATCTCCTGGCCCTGCTCCTTGTCTTCGAAGCAGTTCTTCAGGTATTCTTTATAGAATGAATAGCTTGTCAGCCAATCGATTGCCGGAAAGTGTCTTTGGTAGGCGAGCCGTGCCTGCAGCGACCAGAAGACCTTAACTACATGCAGTGTCGCCTGGACCACCGAGTCCGACAAATCACCACCTGGCGGACTCACCGCACCGATAACCGAAAGTGCTCCTTCTCGCTGGGGATTGCCTAAGCACTCTACCCGACCGGCTCTTTCATAGAACGCTGCGACTCGGGCCCCCAGATAGGCGGGGTAACCTTCCTCCGCAGGCATCTCTTCCAGACGCGTCGATATTTCTCTCATCGCTTCTGCCCATCTGCTTGTGCTGTCGGCCATCAATGCAACCGTATAGCCCATATCACGGAAGTACTCAGCTATGGTAATCCCTGTATAGACCGAGGCCTCTCTTGCCGCCACCGGCATATTTGACGTATTTGCAATCAGCACCGACCGTTTCATTAATGGCTCGCCCGAATACGGGTCTTTCAATTCCGGAAACTCTGTTAAGACGTCGGTCATTTCGTTTCCGCGCTCGCCGCAGCCGACATAAACCACAATCTCCGCATTCACCCATTTAGCCAGTTGATGCTGGACAACGGTTTTGCCTGTTCCGAAAGGCCCAGGCACACAGCCTGTTCCGCCCTTGGAGATGGGGAAGAACGCATCGATTACTCTTTGGCCTGTAATAAGCAGCTCTGTTGGTGCAAGCCGGCTTCTTGTCTCTCTGGCGTTACGTACGGGACATTTCTGCATTAGTTTCAGTTCGGTCCGCCTGCCGTCTTCACAATTTACCACCCCGATTGTCTCTTCGACCGTGTAGTAACCTTCCGATACATTTTCAAGCGTTCCATTTATACCGGACGGCACCATAATCTTATGTACCACAAGTGTTGTTTCCTGAACTTCACCTATTATATCTCCAGGTGCTGCTTTCGTACCATTATCCACGACCGGCTTGAAGTGCCATTTCTTTTCTCTGTTCAGGCCCGGCTGCTCACTGCCTCTGCTCATAAATTCACCTTCGATGCCATAAAGGACATTCAGCGGCCTTTGGATACCGTCATAGATACTCTCGATAAGTCCCGGCCCCAATTCAACGCTCAATGGCGCTTCTGTATCGACCACGGGCTCGCCCGGCCCGATACCGCTGGTCTCTTCATAAACCTGGATTGACGCAAAGTCGCCATTCAGTTCGACGATTTCGCCTATCAGACTCAGTTCACCGACGCGAACAACGTCATACATTCGCGCCCCGGCCATCCCCTCGGCAACAACGACCGGCCCGGCAACCTTGACTATTTTGCCTTTCCGTGCTTCATTCATTGTCAGAACCTTTCGTAAATGCGTAAATGCGCAGACTCATTTACTCATTTTTCTTGGATTTAAGATATTTGATAAAGTTTAGAGTCATTCTTCTTAAAGCCTCGACTTCCCCGAGCAGCTTATTTGCTCTTATATATCTTAATTTTTCAGCGATTATCAGTTGAGTTTCCACTTCAGATATTGACCCCAATGAAACGTATAAAAACTGAATGAATTCTTTTTTAGAAGACCTTGCAGCTCCTTCGGCGATGTTGCTTGGGTAGGATATTGACGCTCTTCTTATTTGTGATGTTAAGCCGTAAAGTTCTTCTTTTGGAAAATTAGTTGTAACCTTGTAGATGTGTTCAACAAGCCCAATCCCTCGCTTCCAAATATCTAAATCCTTATGTGTCTTCATAACACTCATTCACTCATCTACTCATTCACTCATTCGCCCAAAATGTTGATACCCGTGGCCATTTTTAACACCTTGCTTAGGCTTCTTGTTGCAAATCCCTCGGATTCGGTGGTAAAAGGCACAATCACAATACAGGGAATCGCAGTATTTTGCTGGGCCGAGAAAGCGTCTTCGACTATCGGCGCTATATTCTCGGCCACCACTATAAGGGCGTATTTACTGTCGATTATTTCTTTCGCAGTGGCGATGATTTCTTCGGGCAACTGACTGACTGGGTGTGTGTCAAGGCCGAGTGCCGAAAACGGCATCACAAAATCGGCGTCACCCAAAACTGCTACTTTGCCTTCCATTTTTATTCGCCCAAACGGTCCAGAATAAGTCTCGTCTCCAGAGCATTCTTTTTTGCTGTTAGTATCAGCCGAACCTGCCGAATTTCATTTTCCTTCACCAACAAATAAGCGATAATCGGCTGCGGCCCGGCGGTAATCTGTGTCGTTGTTTTCAAAAATCCCATTAAGTGTTTTTCGCACTGCTGTTCGGCCTTTAAGAAAGACTTGTTCGACATAAAGTAGTTTGCGCCCAGCTCAACAACTTCGTGGTATGGTGTTGCAAAAAACAACTGTGTAAGTGTTTCATAGCCAACATCGAGCCCGTGTTTTAATTGCTCTGTCTCAACGTATCCGCCTTTGAGAAAGACGTTGCGATGCTCTGATTCTGTGAATTTGAGCCGAAGCATTGTGCGTATGTTCGTCAAATCAATCTGTATCCTGAAAAGCCCTGTCAAAAAATCACTCTTTAACTGCTGCGCTTTTTTTAGATTATATTCTGCTTGTACACCGTCGATTGAGAAATCAATCTGACGTATGTCCTTGTTTTGATAGTAGGCAAGGACTGTCCTTTCTATCGCCTCCTGCATATGAAGAGGCAGCAGAGTGTAATTTTCCTGCTCGAACACTTCTTCGAAGATTTCAGCCGGCACATTACCGTCATTGCTGTAATCGGTCCCTACCGGTTTTTCTGTAAATGTCCGCCGAAGCGCCAATCGCATATTCGTAAAATCATCTCTTGTTCTAAAAAGCTCTGTAATCGGCTCATCAATCATCAGCTCTGCAAACAGCTCTCGCACCGCCGTTCTTCGCTGTTGCAAAATGTCCTCGACCTCTGCAAAGTTTTTACCGCCCCTTCCGACGGCATATTCGGTTGAGCCGAGTAAATCAGCCGCCTGCTCAAAATTCTCAGCATTAGCCATATCCAGCAGAGCAGCTTTACTGAGCATCTCCGTCTCGAGTGCTCGTATCTCAGCCGTCGCGAAGGCATATCGCCAGTCGTCGGCACCAATAGCAGGATAAGTGTAAAAATCCAAAATAGCTTGTTCAGCGGCCTCAGCCATAAAAGCGTAAAACCTAAAGTGAAAATGCAAAACCAAAACTTAAAACTTAAAATTTTGATTTTTTAATTATGGTTTTTCGTTTTTAACTTTAAGTTTTTAGTTTCCAAATAACTCTTTCGCTAATTCAATTTCCAGTTCTTTCCGTGCCTGCTCCAGCAACACTCCAAGTGAGGCATTATTTTTTATCTTGCCGCGTCTTAGAATAAAACCTGCTCCCAGGTTGCCTTTCTCCTCGGACAATTTCAAATTACCTTTATTACCCAGACGTTGGTTGACTTGGTTTATCAGTTCGTCGTTGATGCGCTTTTCTTTCTTATCGATAATGACCTCTTCGTCACCGCTCTGGGCTGCTTTCTTCATCAGTTGGGCCATAACCTTTCGGTATTCTTCATCCGGCAGGTTTGTGAATTGTGTCTTGGCCTGTTCAAAAACTTCATCGAGTATCTTTCTTTTCTCGCCTAAAAAGTCTTTGGCAATCTCCATCCTCGCAGCAGCCAGCAGACGCATCTTTCGCTCTTCACCGGATTTTTGAGCAAGAACTTCGGTTTGTTTTTCGTATTCGTCCAACTGCTCGGTCAGTTCTGCCTGCTCGGCGGCTTCTTTTTCATCTGACGCTTTTTTGATTTTTTCCGCCTCACATAGCGCATCAGACAATATCTTTTCTACTACCTGTTCAGCTTCCATTATTTTTTCCCGATTAAGTCTTATTTAATTGCTTTTTACCCAACCGTTGGCCAGTTGAGACCCCTCAGTAGAATAAACATTGTTACCAGCAGGCCGAGTACCGCATAAACCTCAACCATAACGGCATAGACAACGCCGGCCTTAAATGCCATCTCAGGTCTCTTCGCTGTCATCAAAATACCGCCTGAACAAACTTTGCCCTGATGAATCGCGCTCATCAAACCGGCAAATGCAATAGGTAAACACGCAGCCAATACCTGCCATCCAAGCTGTACGCTAATTTCCGGCACCCCGCCTTCACCGAAGAAATTGAGGTTAAGCATCACCAGGAAAGCAGCCAAAAAGCCGTAAAAACCCTGGGTCCCCGGCAGCACAACCATAATAAACATCTGCCCGTATCTTTCCGGCTTTTCACTCAGTACCCCCGTTGCGCTTCTGCCGGCAATACCAATTCCAATCGCTGAGCCAATACCGGCCATTAGTGCCGCTAATCCTGCTCCAACCAAAGCCAATGCTAATCCGTAATCCATTTTCAACCTGCCTTTCTTGATTAAAAAGTATTCTCAAACTTTATTGATGTAAATGTGTTTATACTGTCTTGATAACGGTTCAAATAATCTTCCGCCGCCGATAAGAAACTTGGGGAAAAACTCCACATACTGAAGTCTCAATGTATGAACAAACGCACTCAGGCCGGATATTGCCAGATTAAATCCGTGCCCGCCCACAAGAACTACTATCATTATCACAAAACCTATGTATGGTATATCCAGTGTAATCTTGGCAATAACATTTACTGCCATTGCAAGACCCGCTGTAACCATACCGAGCGCCATCAATCGCAGGTAACTGAGCACGTCTCCCATATAGAATATTGTACTGAATAGATTATATGCCCCCATTCCGAGTCGGCCTCCCCAGTTACCTTCCCGTTGGCTGAACAAAAATATCATTACGGCTGGAACAAGGGCCAGCTTCCCGAAAAAGCTTCCGAGCCCTCTTATGTCGGCGATGGCTATTACAATTGAATTGAGCATTACCAGCCAGGTTAATTGGTCAAATATGGCCGCCGCATAATCCTTTTGCTTTAGGTTGTGTACGAGTGCGATTACCAGACCTGCCAGAATCTGGACATAACCCAGTACCAGAGATATCTTAAAGAACATCATCGGCTTCTCGAGCGGGTCGAACCACATCATCTTGTCTCTCGCTGTGTTTAACCACCCGATATTCAGTTGCTGCACCGCATCACCAAACCATCCTCCGGTTAGTGCACCGGCTGCGACTGTAACCGCAGAACAGATCCCAAGCATCCACATCAGCTTCTTATCGCCCTGCATTTTCTTTATGAAAAAAGCCATTATGGCAAGCATAATGATTCCATAACCGGCATCAGTCAGACACAGCGCAAAGAACAGCGCGAAAAACGGAGCCAGAAACGCCGTCGGGTCAATGTTGAAATGTTGAGGCATCCCGTAAAGCCGCGTAACTACCTCAAAAGGTTTTATGACGTTTTTATTTTCTATTTCAACCGGCACTTCTTCACCTTCGGCCGGCTCGATTTTACTCAGGCTCGATGCCCCGAATTGTGAGACTGTTTTCTCCAGGCGGGCATAATCTTTCTCTTTTACCCAGCCTTCCAGAATGACCGTGGATTCGGTCGCAGGGGAGATCGCCTTGGTCTGTTCACGGTTCAGCAGATTGTTGTTATGGTCGTAGAGTATTTCGAGATTGAGCAGGTTTTTGCTCAGTTTGCCTGCCTGTTCGTACTGCTGCTGCAATTGTTTTCTTGCCCCGTTTAGCTTGTCACGGTACTGAGTTATCAGCTCTGCTGCGGTGCCCGTCATCCCCTCGAAGTTAATCGGCTCAAACTCCGCTGACCGCAGCAGTTTTTGTACTTCACTAACATTCTCATTCAGGCAAACAATGAGGCAGGCTTTTTTATTTTCGGCCGTCCCTATCTGGTCAAGTGCCGCCCCCAATTCTGCAATTCCCTCCTCTACCTGTTTAAATTGCCGGGTCGGTATCAGCCCAACTAAACACGTTGTGCTTTCAAGCTGACCGAGTTCTTCTACAGGACTCTCGAGTGCTTCCCAGGGTTCGAGTTTCTCTATAATGCCGTTGACGTTCTCGATATCGGTTTTAAGTTGTTCTATGGTTGTTTCGCACTTGTTACATTCATCGACAATACCCAAAAGCTTCTCATCTGAAACCACCTTCTTATATACTTTCTCATCTATGACAGAGCGAGGTGAAAGAACGCCGGCAAGTCCTTTTGGCCCCTGAGCATAATCTTTTAGAAATGCAATACTTCTGGTCAGCCGGCCTAAAAGTTCCTCAATATCTCTTGGCCGTTCGGCACCGCTGCCCAATTCCGGCCAGTCCCTGCTGACTATCGCTTGTTCTGCATTGAGTATCTGACAAATGCCGTCACGCTGAAGCGCCTCCAGAAGCTCTGCTGCTTCTGTGCGGTGGGTTGCGATTATAACTTTTGCCATCTGAGAAATGGCCATAGCTATCCTTTTAGGTAATCCGTTACTTTTGCTGTTGCTGCGGCCATTTTACTCTCCACTTTTTGGCGCAGCTGGCGACGGTGTGTTTCCGCTTCTGCTTTAAGGCCCCCAACCTCAGCATAACCTTCGGATTCCGCTTTGGCAATGGCAGCTTCGGTTGCTTGTTTTCTTTCTTGTTCAGCTTTTTCTAAGGCTTCAAGCCGCTTTTGTTGCATCGCTTCACCTCGCTCTGTCGCCTCGGATTTGGCCTTGGCAATAATATCCTGGGCTTGTGACTCTGCCTCTTTAATCTTCTTTATCAGTTCCATTTAAGCTCCTAAAGGTCTTTCAGAGACCAATAAAATATAATATTGTTTCCGGCACTTCAACAGAATATCATCAAATTTGCCATTTTTTTGGCTAACCCAAGATTTTTCAGAGTTGATTTTGCCGGCTTTTGCATCAATAATTGTTCACAAGGTGAGTTGCAAATCTGACGACGAGAGACGAAATGGTAATTACGGTTGTTTACGATAATAATCCCTTTGACAAAGAGCTCGAAACCGGATGGGGCTTTTCCTGCCTTCTTAGCGGCTTCGAAAAAACCATCCTCTTCGATACCGGCCCGGACGGCCCGTCACTGCTCAGGAATATGCAAAAACTCACAATAGCGCCTGAATCCATAGATGTAGTTGTTCTTTCTCATATTCACAATGACCATACCGGCGGATTGCAGAGCCTTCTTCAAAAAAATCCTGATGTATGCCTCTATCTGCCGAAACCATTTCCGCAAGAATTTAAGGACAACATCCGGGCACACAGAGCGAAAACAGTCGAACTCGAGCAGGCTTTTGAGATTTGCTCAAATGTTTATTCGACCGGCCGGCTCGGCAAACGGATAAAGGAGCAGGCTTTAGCTGTCAGGACGAATAGAGGTTTGGTAGTGATAACCGGCTGTGCACATCCGGGCATCGTAAAGATTGTGAATAAGGCAAAGGATTTATTAAGAGATGACATCTTTTTGGTAATGGGAGGCTTCCATCTCGAATGGACACTTACCGGTAAAATCGAAAAAATCGTCTCGGCTTTTCGGCGCTTGAACGTGCAATACGCAGCACCCTGTCACTGCACCGGCCAAAAGGCAAAAGGCCTGTTTGAAAAGCACTTCAGAGAAAAGTATATAAACCTCGGCGCAGGAAAGGTAATAATCACAGCTGACTTGAAATGATAATATTATCCTGCTGGTTTTTTCATTCCCTGCCGATAAGAGTAGTGGTGGATAAAACTCGGCGGCAATCCAAATCGCTAACAATGATATAACCCTATGTCTAAAATATGGTATCGGCAGGTTTAAGTTAGTTAATCGCCGCTGCTGAATAGCCGATAATTACAGTATGGCAAATTAAGACAGAGTAAATCTCCATACCAGAAAAGAGGTTGGCAGAGCTCGCGGCAGACGCATCAGGTTCGATACAGCGACCAACACTGTATTCTGCAGGTTTGCAGGGCAAATCAGGTCGAAAACTGCACCCTGCCAACATTTGCCCTCAAAGTTTACTTGACAAATTACCATAAATTATGGATAATAACATTTAGAGTGCCGGAATCTAAATGCAGGGAGACAAACCTATGCGTTTGGTTGTGAAACAAAACGGTAGTACCATCAAGGAACACCGGTTCGAAAAAGGGCCTATTTACATCGGCAGGCATATGCACAGCCAGGTCTTTTTGCCCGACAAATCCGTCTCAAGGCAGCACGCTGCGATATTTTTTTCTCACGACGGCAAATGGATGGTCGAGGACCTAGACTCAGCCAACAAAACTTATCTAAACGATGAACCCATTCACAAGTCTGAAATTAAAACCGGCGACGTTTTGAGTATCACTGATTTCGCCATCGAAATCAATCTCGAAGACGGCGTTGAAGGTGAATCCAAAACCACCGAGCCGATCCATCTGGAGGACACCATTTCCCTCTCTCACGGACCGCAGATTATAGCAAGAGATATGGATTCTGAGCAGGCGCCGCCTATTAGATTCCCCGCCACAAGGGCAAAGGATTTTATGCAGGCCACCGAGGCCGTCTCCAAAGCCGACAATACCGACAAATTGCTCTTGACCCTGTTGGATATTATTCAAAAGCAGTTCGATGCATATACCGTTTGGTGTGCTTTAAGGACCAAGCCTACAGGACCAATGACCTGTCACGCAGGCAAAAAGCGGGATGGAAAAACAATTCAGCTCAATGAATTAAAACTTAGCGAAAAAATTACACAGGTGGCCGAAAAAAAACAGTTCATGTTATTTCTCTTTTCGCGGATTCCAGGTCAGGCAAAAGAAGGGGATTTGCGTTCTGTCGTGATAGCGCCTGTTATGTGCCGGGCTGGCTGTTTAGGAATATTATATGTTGACAACGCTATTGGCGACGAACACTACAGTATCAGTGACCTGGATTATCTTATGATGATTGGGATTTACACATCCAATATACTGCAGAAATTTCAGGAATCCTCTTAACATAACAGTCGAAACGCAAATCGCAAGCCACAAATCACAATTCTATTGTCTTTTGTATTTGCCTACTAACTGGCCCTGCCCGAGGATATGTCCTTCCATTGCCTTTAGCAAATCACGTTTTTTGGCGCCGGGGGGCAGGTCAATTTCCGTATCGAGCGCATATATTTTGAAAAAGTATCTGTGTGTTCCGCTTGGCGGGCACGGACCGCCATAGCCGGTTCTGCCGAAGTCCGTAATGCCCTGTTTGGCGCCGTTGGCCAGTGTCCCGTCGGTCGGCACGTTTTCCGCCAGTTCTTTTGTCTCTGCCGGCAGACCGAATATAACCCAGTGAACCCACGTGCCCATCGGCGCATCGGGGTCGTCACATATCAGGGCAATGCTGCTGGTGCCCTCAGGAACACCCTCCCACTGTAGCGGCGGAGAAATATCGGCACCGTCACAGGTGTACCTGGCCGGTATCAGACCGTTATCCTCGAAAGCCGAACTTGTAATTTTAATTGACATTTTTTCACCTCCTGCTGCCCCTGAGCCAGGTTGTTCATCGTCCCGGCAGGAGCAGAAAAATAGTATTGACACCGTCATTAAAACAATAATCTTTGACCCCATAGCATTTCCTCCTGAAAATAAATTCAGATAAGTGTCCTCAAATATTCAATCGCACCGCCAAACTGTTCCAGCGTCAAAAACAACACAGAAAAAATCGCAATAGCCCACATTGCCGGCTTAATTTCTTTTGCTTCGCCGGAGACTAATTTTATAAGAGTAAATGAGATAAAACCAAAGGCCAGGCCGGTGCTGATACTATAACTCAAAGCAATCATCACTATTATAATAAATGCAGGGAACGCCTCTTGCATATTCGTAAAATCTATTTTCTTAACCTCCTTCATCATAAACAGCCCGACCATAATAAGTGCCGGTGCTGTTGCATACAGCGGCACTATCGCCACAAGCGGTACGAATAACAGTGCCAGCAGAAAGAACAGACCCGTAACTACCGAAGTTAACCCGGACCGTCCGCCTTGTTCGATACCTGCTGCTGATTCGATATAAGCGGTAGTCGTTGACGTCCCCAACAAAGCACCTATTACAGTTGCGACGGCGTCTATGCTCAATAACCTGTCAAGCCCCCTTATTTTGCCTTTGTCATCGACCATATCGGCCTGGTGACAGCACGCCATCAGTGTTCCGACACTGTCGAACATATCTATAAACGTCAGCGTAAAAATGCTCCCCAAAAAGCCCCATTTCAAGGCGCTGAGAATATCGAGTTTGAACGCAACAGCGCTGATGTCCAGATGGGAGGAAATAAATTGGCCGGGCAGTTCTATTTTATTACAAACCGCCGCCAATATCGTAGAGGCGACAATACCGAACAGAAGAGAACCTGTTACTTTTCTTATTTCGAGGTAAATCATAACAAGCAGTCCGAAAAGACCGATAAGAATCGGAACCGTCAGCGCCCCCGCCGAGACAAATGTAATTTCATCCTTGACGATAATACCGAGGCTCTTTAGCCCTACAAAGGTAATAAACAAACCGATGCCGACGGCAATAGCGCAGACAAGAGATGCCGGTATTGCTTCTACAATTCTTTTTCTAAATCCCGATACGGTCAATATCAAAAATAACACTCCCGAAATAAACACCGCCCCCAGAGCAGTCTGCCAATCCATCTTTCCCGAGGCCACCAGAACAGCGAAGAAGGTATTAAGGCCCATCCCCGGCGCCATAGCTATCGGGGCGTTAGCCAATATTCCTGTAATAATGGTCGTGGCGCCCGTTACTATGCACGTAACGGCTATCAAGGCCTCTTTGCTCATCCCCGTCTTATCACTTAGAATATTCGGATTGGCGGAAATAACGTAAGCCATCGTTAGAAATGTCGTCAGTCCCGCCACAAACTCGATTCTGACACTGGTCTGCTTTTCCCGCAATCCAAAGTATTTACCGACCATCTATTTTCCTCTCTATTTTGCCACTAAGTCACTAAGACACAAAAATTATCATATATTTATTTTCTAACTTCGTGACTTCGTGTCTTTGTGGCTATTTTCATCGTTTTCCAACTGCGAGCGAGAGGAGTCGAACCTCCACGGGCTATTTGCCCACAAGGACCTAAACCTTGCGCGTCTGCCGGTTCCGCCACGCTCGCAAATTCGCATATCGTATCTCGTCGCTCGTATCTCGTTTACCCATTTACTCATCTTCTTCTTGAGCGATTTTCTCAATCCGTTCCTCTGCCTTGCCTAATATCTCTCTGCAGTGTTTTATCAAAGCCATTCCCTTTTCATACTGTTCGAGACTGTTCTGCAGCGGAATTTCACCCTGTTCTATCCGGCCCACGATACCGACAAGCTGCTTAATCGCCTCTTCGAAACCCAATTTACTTATATCATTTTGTTCTTTGCTCTTAGCCATATTTTTTCCTTCTTTAGTCACAGTGAACACGGAGTTCACAGAGATTTTTAATATTGTCATTCCTGCGAAGCTTGTCCCTGCGCAGGCACCGAGTACCGAATCCAAAAGCACTCTTTATATTTAAGCCGTGTCAATCAGTGTTAAAAAATAAATTCAACAGAACCCCTAATTATATACCATTGCCTCCGGATTTCCGCAACCGAAATACTTTTGAGTTCACCCGAGAAATATAACCGGTCATTGCGAGGCCGTAGGCCGTGGCAATCTCAACACAATAATCAATAAAAAAACAAGCTCCGCAGGCTTTTGCCATACCATTAAGATTTTTTTAATACCACAACTCTTTGTTGGCTCAAGAGTTATAAAAAATAGAGTA
>CAZMCN010000036.1:0-16950 GCA_964564845.1 uncultured Pirellulales bacterium
TACCGTATCAGTTGTTAAAGAGCTAAACTAACGTCAATTTTCTTGGAAAGTACAGTCTTTCACGAACTTTAGAATTTTACTGAAATGCAGACGCAGAAGCACGACCTTTTATTGCAAGATTCAAATTATCCTAATTGACAGCAACACAATAAACTGATATTTCTCATATTAAACGATTGGCTATGCAAGCAAGCCTTGCAATTACACTATAATATCAAAATTTTCTTTCAAACGCTAACGCCGAAATTAATAACCTTGCATCTGTAAAAAGTGAGGAAAATCCATACAACCCGACTGCAACCAAAAGCCCAAATAGCTCATAAAATCGCAGAAATCCTAAATCCATAAGGTTCATAATATCGAATACTTAGAAAAACTCAGAAAAAGATGAACGTATTGAACATCCGTTTGTTGCTGTGAGCGCGACTGGATTAAGGTGTCCTTTACTGTTGACCTTGCGGCTGTGATGGGTGAAGTCAACATAGCTCTCGATTTTCAAAGTATTAAATGGTATGGTCTTTATATAATCAAAGCTGCGTAAGTATTTTTCTACCACACGCCCACAACAATAAAGTTTAAACTGAGCACCTTGCGCCAAATAAAGTTAATCGCTATTTTTTGGATACCCAACGGTTTGTGCGAGTATGACTTTCTGGTCGGGTCGCAGTTTCATAGCCGCATGGCACACCGGCCTGTCAACAAGCCCGCGCACGACAGTAGCTAATCCTTCACTGGCACAGTACAGATAAACATTTTGGCTGATGTAGCCCGTATCGGTGGCCGAATAGAACTCTTTCTTGTCGGCTGACATATTGCCCATCTTTGCAAAGTCAGCTACAAAAACGAGATTTACAGGGGCATCCTTTACGAACGATTGTATCCCTGTTGCAGCACGAATATCACCTGCCAGAACACCAACCAATATATTTGCCTTGGCATCATATAGGTAAAGACCTTCGGCCATTGCAACATAAACGTCGATTTCCTGATTATTATGTGCGGTTGGTGCTGTTCGTTTTCCATCCTCGCGATTGACTCCGCATGCCGCCCAAAGCATATTTGAAAGAATATTCATAGGCAGCTTCTCAGAGCTGAATTTGCGTGAAGTCTTTCTGTCCTTCAGTGCCTGCATTAGGGGTTTGCCGCCGTCGGTTTGCGGCTTTGGAAGTTGGATCGACTTAAGTTCCACCGCCCCGGCAGCGTTAACATCCTTTGCAGCAGTCGAGTTGGCATCCATCGCCCGAATTTGAACCGGCCAAACAAACAGAACAGTCAATAATAAGATGGTAGTTGAAAACAATTTTGTATTCATTTTTTTTCTTCCTTACAAAAATTGTTAATGTTTTCTTATCGAAACCAAAACGCCTAAGCCAACCGGAACTTTCATTATTGCTCTCAGGACCACCCTGCAGAAATTGATTGTATTATCAACTGCGTGTTCCCATAGAACATTGTATATCGTTTTTGCTCAACTATGTCGCTCAGTCTGTTTTCTAATAGAATATCAAATCTGCCTCGAAAATCAAGATTTCCAGCTCCATTTTGAAAATATGTCAGCCACAATAATAGCAAAAACGGGGATTTGGCAACTGATAATCATTTCTTTGACATCCTCTTTGGCAAAGCCGAAGGGCTATGCAGGATGTTCTTACGTGCCAACAACAATAGTCAGCGTTCAACTGTTGGGTGACTACTGCCGCAATGGGGCGCTTCGTCCGCTTTTTCGATAAATGTCCAACTGCGTTTTCAGCTCCTTTACGATTTGGGGATATTTGTAGTAGAGGTTAGTAGTCTCGCCCGGGTCATTCTTTAGGTTGTAGAGTTGGCCCGGCGCATCGGGAGCTGTATCCGGCAGGGCAAAGGGCTTCAACATCGGTCTGTTATAGTTGTTTCCCCCTGAACCCTTATGGTCGAGATACTTCCATTGGCCTCTTCGGATAGCCAGCTCAAGCTTGTTGGTCTGGTGTAATGTGTATCGACGGACAGGTTTGTCTTTATCCTGTTTGCCAAGGAGTTCTGGCAGAATGTTGTAGCTGTCTTCGGCTGCATCATTTGGCAACTCTACTCCGACAATGGCAGCACAAGTGGCCATCACATCGGTGAGGCACACGGTTTGATATGTGGTAGTGCCGGCCTTTATCTTTCCGGGCCGGCGCGCTATGAATGGCACGCGGTGGCCGCCTTCCCACTGGTCGCGCTTCATGCCGCGCCACGGACGCGCCCCATCGTGCTGGTAGTCCTTGCGCATGTTGATAACGCTTGTAACCTCGGGACCGTTGTCGCTGGAAAACATCACCAATGTATTGTCGGCAAAACCATATTTTTCGAGGGCCTTCACGAGTTGGCCAACAATGTAATCGAGTTCATAGACAAAATCACCGTGCGGACCGGCATTTGTTTTGCCTTTGAAATCTTTTCCGGGAAAAGAAGGCAGATGGACCGCCTGAGTCAAATGAAAGAGGAAAAAGGGTCTTTCCGGCGAGTCCTTTTTATGGTTTTCCAGAAATCCAAGGCTCTTTCTTAGAAACAACACATCCACCTCTTCCAAATCAAAATCCGGTGCAATCATTCCTCGTCGATTGTCCTTTGAATATGGATGCTTTGGTAAAGGTTTTCGGTCGAGTATTTTGGTCGGTGGTGTGGGAATCCTATCACCATCAATAAAGGCGTAAAGCCAGTCCGTAGTCGGGCAACAGGCTGTTCCAAAGAAATGGTCGAAACCTCGATGTGTGGGGCTGTCGAGTATGGGTCGAGAATAGTCGATACGTTTGACGACATCAAGTCCGTTTTCGTTGATTGGCTTTCCATCTTTGTCCATGAATGTCAGGCCGATATGCCACTTGCCAAAATATGCGGTTGTGTAGCCCTAGTCGCGAAGCATTCCAGGCAGGGTGAGTCGTGACTTCTCGATCAGGGATGGGCCGCAGGTAAGTGCGAAGGCTTTTATCTTTAGTTTCATTTTTCTGTCCTCTTCGGGGAATTTTTAGCGTTTACTTGATGAACCCAATAAAATGCGCCATCCAGGCCGGATAAGCAAAAGCGGGGATTGTTTGCAGATAGAAATGCCAACCAATTCCATCGGTTCGGTATGGTAAAGATTTAGCATCTAAGGTGTTTTCGATATCGAGCGATGTCGTAATCGAATAATCGGGTGTCATCGTACTCAGAAGGGTACTTTTGGCCATAAAACATTAGGTTAGAATGTGCCGCTTCTGAGTACGACAGACAATGATGGCTCTATGCAACAGCTTTCTTCCTATAGAACAGGAAGAAGATGACGCTCAAAGCGATAAGCCCAACAAGCCCATTTTCGCCCAGAGTGCTGATTAATGCGGTGAGATTGGCGACAACCTGGCCACCAAAGAACGGCACCGCTGGGCCAAAGAGGATTTCCACAGTAATCCCAATGGCAATCAACAATAAGAAAATTTCGGTAACCTCACCCAGCCATTTTTTAATTTCTTCGAGAAAACGCATAATTAAATCTCCTACATAAAATATTAAAAAAATCAATAAACTACTACCATACAGGCGCATTATTCGGCTTAGTTCTTTCAATTTCTTTAAAATTTAGTGCTAAAAAATACGAAATGCACCCTCAGAGTTGATTTTTGGAGATGCCACTGCTGTTAATATAGGCATTTTCCTCTTGACTTGCTGTGGTAAAATAGGCTATTATAGGTTTATGCTCGGTAACATTATATCATTTATTTTACGCATATTGCTTATTGCGGCTTTTTGGGCGTTTATATGGCAGTTTGTGGAACCCAGAACACGCCTTCTGCGGATACTGAGGGCCGCAATGCTGGTGGTCGGTCTTTTATTTATGCTGGCTTTATTAAGACTGACGGGGTGGTGATGTCCGGGGCGGCCTTTTCATTGATTATTGATAATGGGTTATTGATTATTGGTTGAGATTCTTCACTGCGCTCAGAACGACAATTTTTTAATAGATTCCTCCTCTCTACTGCGCTCAAGGTGAACTTTTGCGCTCGGAATGACCCCTTCGGCAAGCTGAAGGTAAGGATTAGTCCCGGAGCTAAAGGAAAAGTAAAAAAATGTGAAAATTTTTTAGGGTTGGCTAAGAAAATTTCAGCGGGATTTTTTTACATTATCGGGGTTAAATGGGGGAGATTGCCGGCTACTGGAGAAAAGAGGAAAAATGTTAAGCTGGGGTGCTGGGGGAGCGAAGAAAGAGTGAGAAAGTTTTAAGTAGTCGGCATCCTTGCCGGTATTAAACGGTGTTTTATGAGCAGAGACGGTGACCAACAAAAAGGCTCAAGATGACAAAGAGAATCTGTCGATGGACAAATTAGAATAAAAAAAGAAAAAAGAAATAGCAGTTGGCCGGGGATGAAAAAGGCGGTCAAGTTTAGCTTTACTTTGCATTGCCGAACTGCTGAAACTGAATACAAGTCAGAGCGAAACGCAGGCATAGTGAGAGGGAAGCTAACGAACAAAGAGGAGCAGGCGCCGACTGGTATGGTCTTACCCCTGTGAGACAGAAGGCGAATATTTCAAACACATAATAAAAAATATGGGAACTAATCGCCCTTGTTCACACAGGGGTTTTTTGTTAAACCAACTCCTCCTCAATATCACGATTCTTAAACTAATCAACAAGAATATTATGAAGCGGACGACATTTTTAGAAAATCAATTGGTTCTTGAGGTAAAGTTGCCCAATAGGTATAATCAGCCGAAATTGAAAGCGTACAGAAAAGGATGGATGCAAAATGAACACACTTAAATTAGTACTGTTTGTTGCAAGTTCGGCGGCGGTTTTTTTGGGAGGATGTGCAGAGAGCGAGCAATTTAAGCCGGTCGAACAAATCTGTTTGTCCGAGTCGGCCAGGGACGAAGCGATGCGGAGGGCAGAAGAGGTTCTGGGCCAGATGCATTTTAGCGTTGCCAAATCAGACGCCGACAGCGGGCTGATAGTAACTCGGCCATTGCAGGGTGCACAGCTTTTTGAAATCTGGCGCAGTGACAGTGTCGGGGGCTTCAATACCGCCGAAGCCAACCTGCATACTATCCGAAGGGTCGCAGAAATAAGAATCAGGGAAGAGGACGGGCAGGTCTGCATTCGATGCGATGTTAATACTCAGAGACTAAATATGCCGCAAAGAGCCGAGGGCAGCAGGTCACAAGCCTTTAAGCTGTTTAGCGAAGGCGATTCCGTGCTTCAAAAGCTGAAACTTCAGCCGGAACAGAGGCAGGGGATGGTCTGGGTTGATTTGGGTGGTGACAAGATGTTAAGCACGACGATTTTGAGGCGAATTGAAAAGAAAGCTGCAAGACTGCAGAAAGAAAACAAGCTATGAAAATACTGGTTGCCGGCGGGGCGGGATACATTGGCAGTAATATGGCGGCGATGCTCAAGGCCGAGGGCTTTGAGCCGGTGGTCTTTGACAATCTAAGTAATGGCCACAGGGCCGCTGTGGGAGATACCGAGTTCGTCCGGGGCGATTTGGCCGACTACGAACTGCTCGTCGATACGCTGAGCAAATATAAGATTGAGGCGGTTATGCACTTCGCAGCTTTTATCGAGGTCAGCGAATCGACGGCGGAGCCGATTAAGTATTACCAGAACAACGTTTCCAATACGCAAAATCTACTTAGTGCGATGGGGACAGCCGGCGTGGAGAAATTTATCTTCAGCAGCACGGCAGCGGTGTACGGTATGCCAAAAGAAGTACCTATTACCGAAGAAGCGCCGAAAGAGCCGGTAAATCCTTACGGGCAAACAAAGCTTGCGATTGAGAGGATGTGCCACTGGCAAATGAAAGCGGGCAAGCTTCGTTACGCTACACTTAGATATTTCAATGCCGCCGGTGCCGGGGCAAACTGCCGGCTCGGAGAGGACCATCGCCCTGAATCTCATCTGATTCCGTTAACTATCCAGGCTGCGATGGGCAGCAGCAGTAACATCAAAATCTTCGGGACAGATTATCCAACGCCAGACGGGACCTGTATTCGTGATTACATACATATAGAAGATTTGTGCAGGGCGCATCTGCTTGCCTTGAAGAGGCTGGAGACTGAAAAAGAGCTGGTCTATAACTTAGGTAACGGCAAAGGATATTCGGTAAGAGAAGTAATCGAAACAGTCAAGAGGGTTTCGGGTAAGGATTTTGAGGTGGTAGAATCGGGGCGCCGGGCGGGTGATGCGCCTGTATTGACGTCCGATGCAACAAAGGCGCAAAAAGAACTTGGCTGGGAGACCGGGTACCCTGAATTAGAAAAAATAGTCGCCACGGCGTGGGAGTTTCACAATAAGTACCCTAACGGCTATCCTGATTAGGTAACAACACAAGAAAAATGGTTGAGCTTTTTGTTGGAATTGATTTGGGCGGGACAAATATCAAGATTGGCTGCTTTGATTCAGAACTGAATCTTCTCTGTAAGACTTCGACGCCGACCGATGCGGATATGGGGCCGGAGGCGGTTGTGGAGAAAATGGCTGAGGCGGTCGAGCAGCTCGTTGCAGAAGCGGGGTTTGAATTGCAGGAGGTCTGTGCGGCTGGGATAGGCAGTCCCGGGCCAGCAAGGTACAGCAAGGGTATAATAGTGAATGCTACGAATATGCCGAAATTTAAGAACGTTCCGCTGCGTCAGATGCTGAGTGAACGGCTGGGAAAGCTCGTTGTTCTTGAGAACGATGCTAATGCCGCCTGCTGGGGTGAGTATGTCCTCGGGGCGGGTAAAGGTGTTGAGGATATGGCCTTTTTTACATTAGGTACCGGGATAGGCGGCGGCATTATCACAAACGGCGAACTTGTTCACGGCTGGGATGATAACGGGGCAGAACTGGGCCATATAATAATTTATCCGGGCGGGCGCAAGTGCGGCTGCGGCCAGAGAGGCTGCGCCGAAGCCTATGCCTCGGCCGCATCGACAGCAAAGAGAGCTGCCGAAGCTATTGAAGCCGGCGCCGAATCCAGTTTGAAAGAGGTATTGGAAAAGAAAGGCAAAATAACCAGCAAGGACGTTTATGAACATCTGGCAGGCGGTGATGAGCTTGCCAGAGAGATAACCGACAAGACGGCTGAGGCACTGGGGATTCTCTGTATTAATGTGCTGCACGCTACAGAGCCGAAACGGCTGGTCTTTGCCGGCGGTATGATTGCCGCCGGTGACGTGCTGCTTAATAGAATAAGAGATTACTTCGATGAACATATATGGGCGTTGAAAAAAGAGACGGTTGAGATATGTTTTGCGACGCTTGGTGAAGATGCCGGTATAATCGGTGCAGCCGCTTTGGCAAAACGACTATACGAACATAACAAAGGCAAATCATAAAAATCCTAAAAAAACCGTGTGGGATTTTACATAATAAACAGGGACGAAATCTTTTAGAGGGATAAGAAGTTAAAGATTTTTTTGCTTTTGGTCTTCGGTGAGAGATTCATTTAGTAAGCCGGAACGGAAACCCTGCAGGTCAAGCGATTTTAACTTTTCAACTATCTTCGAACAATTGGGTTCACTCGTTATTTTTTCGATATCTTCAGGGTCAACTTCTATTCTGGCGACTGTGTCGTGATGGCGGACGCGAAACTCAATAAAACCAAGTGAGCGGAGGAATTCTTCAGCCTGTTCTATTTGCTTTAGGCGATGCCCGGTGATTTGAAGGGGAGTAACTGATTCGCGAAGCCAGGCAGGCAGAGGCGGGGACGTCGGCGGTTGGCAAATTAAGGTCTCGGCTCAATCGGCGGATGTCCTGCTTGGTCAGTTGTGCTTCGGCAAGTGGAGAGCGGACGGCGAAATTCTTAGCGGCTTTATTGCCGGGACGAAAGTCGTCCTTATCGTCGAAATTATGGCCGGAAATAATGTGAGTGAAATTCCGCTCTCTGGCGATACCGGTGTGGATTCGATAGAAATGTGATTTACAGCGGAAGCAGCTGCCGGGATTGTTGACTGAATATGCCGGGTCGGCCGGTTCATTCGCCTCGACGGTCCGCAGCTCGGCGCCTATATCTTTGGCCATCTTAAATTGCCTGGTTGTATTGGCTTTGCGGCAGTAATGGGCCCTTTGCGATGCAGGCCAGGACATTTTCAGCCCCTGGTGTATCAACGCCCACTTTCAAGAGGAAGGTGCTGTCAACACCGCCGGAATAAGCAACGATAACTTTGCCGAGCTTCTTTAGGGTTTGCTTTAGCAGGTCGTATTTTTTGTCAATATTAACACTCACTATCTCTATCATACAAATTCGCAGCAAGTCGGTAAAGGTATTAGGGTTGTTTTGAGCGGGAGCGTTTTGTGATGATGATGAAGATTGTGGTCATAAGTAGTATTGAGAGGGCCATTGAGGGCAGCCAGGAGAGGCCGAATGCGGCGGGGATGTAGCCGCAAATAAGCGCAATAAAAGCAACGAATAGGCTGTATGGTAGTTGGGTGCGGACGTGGCGCATATGGTCGCAGGAGCTGGAGACAGAACTCATAATCGTGGTGTCGGAGATTGGCGAGCAGTGGTCGCCAAAGATGGCGCCATCGAGAACGGCACCAAAACTAATCATTGTGGTAAGGCCGTAAGAAGAGTTATCGAGTGCAAAGGCAATTGGTATGGCCGTCGGCATCAGGATGGCCATTGTGCCGTAACTGGTGCCGGTTGCAAAGGAAACGACTGAAGCGGTAGTAAAGAGCAAGGCCGGGAACCAGAACGGGGAAAGGTTGCCGGCAAATATAGAAGCGAGAAAAGTGCCGGTATTTAAGACATCGCAGCAGTTTTTAAGCGACCAGGCGAGAGTGAGAATGGTAACCGGCAGTAAGCTTTTTTTCAGCCCGATGCGGAAACATCTGCCGATAGCGCCGAAACTGAGTGACGCTGAAAAACGCGCACAAATCAGTGCGACGGCAAGGCCGAAAAGCGAGGCGTAAATGAGAATTATTCTGGAGTTTTCAACGCCGGTGATAGTGTCCCGCCAATAAACCCAGTCAAGCAGTGAGGCGCCTGCCTTTAGTTTTTCCGGGCCTCCGCCGCTTAGCCACAAGCCTGTAATGTCAAAAAGGATTAGTCCCACCAGCGGTAAAAGTGCATTGCGTGCTCTGTATTTGTGTGTCTGTGGGGTGCCGTGATGGGATGCTGTCTCGGTAGGTGGTTGCTCATCGAGAGGGCGTGATGAATTTTCGGCGGTTTTCATCGGGCCAAAATCTCTGCCAACAATAATGTGCATAAAGATAAAAATAATCATAAGCTGGCAGTAAAAACGGAAGCTGAGGGCGTCGAAGAAGATTGCATATCCATCCCTTTGTATGCCAAGCTGATGTGCTACTGCGGTGAAGAGGCCGACTTCGTATACTATCCAGGTGCTGATAATAGCCAGGCCGGCGACGGGGGCGCTTGTGGCATCGACAATGAAGGCGAGTTTTTCACGGCTGACGCCGAAACGGTCGGTTACCGGTCTCATAGCCGAGCCGATAATCATAGCATTGGCGTAATCGTCAATGAAACAGATTATGCCCATCAAAGCGGTGGTTAGTTGGGCGGATTTTCTGCCGTTGACCCATCGCAGGAGTAATTTAATCAGTCCGCTGAACCCGCCGGTAGCAAAGACGACCGTAATCATTACGAAAATCGGAGGAGCGAATGCAAGTATCTGAAGATTGCTTTTGGTGGTAAGTGCCGTTGTAGTAAATGAGACGGCGGTGATGAGGCCGTTTGCCCAGGCGGCCGGGGCGGCCGGCGCGTTGGGAACAGTGGCGAGCAGACCGCCAATGATTACGGCGGTTGTCAGACTAAGAAAGATGCGGCCGGTAACAAAGGCAAGTAAAATGGCAATTAAGGGCGGCAGTATGCTGTACCAGGGACCGGTATCAGAATCGGCTCGGACGGTCGGCGCATAAAGGAAAGCCAGTGCACATATAACACTAAAGATAACGACAGAAGCAGCAATTTTTATGAAAGTATTGGACTTCAAGAAACGCATCTTTAGTAAATACCTGTTATCATCACAGAAACATTATTTCGCTTCTTCATCAAGCGGTGACCATTCACCAACACGAACGGAATTAATTTCACAGGGACCCTTCGAGTGCCATTGGTCAATTGAGGTGTAGTTGTATTCCAAATATTCGGATTCGCCCCCGCCGATAGTAGTTATCAGGAATCTGTTGTCTCTGTATCCGATTGCAGCGGCCTGTTCGGCAGGCGACCGCCGGTCGCCTGCCGATAGGTCAAAGGGGACCCAGCCGTAGTTGGGCAGGTAAACTTCAGCCCATCGGTGGAAAACGTCGTAATCAGTGGAGGCATCATCGCCTCTTAGGACGACCGAACCGACATATCGAGCAGGAAGACCGACAGAACGACACAAGGCAATAAACGCGAAGCTGTATTCTGAGCAGGAGCCGCTGCCTCTTTTGAGGATTAAGGGTGCGGCATTCCAGCCGCCGGTTAATTCATATTCCACGTTCTCAATTACGTAATTAAAGAACTTTCGGGCCAGCCAATAGCAGTTTGTTTCATCGGCAGCGATTTGGGCGGCTGTCTTTTTTATATATGGGTCGTTGATACAATACTTGCTGCCGTCACATAAATAAGAGTTCTTTATTTCTTCTGGAATATCGTCGAGCGAACCGACCTTGTCGGGAAAGATGAAGAATCTGGTTTTATACAGTTCGGCCTTTGCCAGGAATGAAGGAGTAACTGATTGGCCGGGGCCGACCTTGTCGTAATGAAAATGCGCTATCTTCTGCCCCCACTTATCGGTTACCCAGCCGGCAGGTTCAGGCTCAAAGGCCAATTCGCCAAGCAGCTTCTGGCAGGGCAGATTCTTAGGAACAGACATATAAATATCAAGTGAAGTTACCTCGCCGGGCCCGAGGTTCTGGAATTTATGAGTGAATTCAAGAACTTCCTTTTTGCCGTCGGTGCGCACGTATTTGGTATCATCCCGTAATTTTATCTGGTAAATCTCATCGGCTTGGTAATCGACGTTCCACAGGGACTCGCCGTCAAAGGCCAGCCCCCGCGGGAACTTTGAAGGCGATGGAAATGCGAGGATGACATTTCCGTTTTCCGGCCAGAGCATATATATCATATCATCGGTGCGGTCCGAGACCCATAAGTATTTGCCATCAAAGGTCAGCCCTTGCGCATCTTCTGACGGCGAAGGTATTTCTTTGATAACGGCTCCGTCTTCGGCTGAAATCTGGCATAATTTATCCTTTTTTTTGTAATCGGCCGACCACAGATATTTGCCATCCCACGCCAAACCCTGCG
Source organism: uncultured Pirellulales bacterium (assembly GCA_964564845.1). Lineage (GTDB taxonomy): Bacteria > Planctomycetota > Phycisphaerae > Sedimentisphaerales > Anaerobacaceae > CAYXPG01. Next base: position 11,220 of record CAZMCN010000036.1, read on the forward strand.
GCGCACTTAGAGGCAGATAAATTGTTTTCTCAGCAATTCCGGATTTGGTGTTTACTTTGAAAGCGGCCTTTTGCTCAATATCGAGTGCCCATAAATAGTCGCCCTGCATTGTAAGTCCTTCGACCTGATAGCCGGGCGACTGGAGAGTCTTGATTACACGGCCGTCTTCGGTGTCGATTTGGTAAAGCAGGTCTGACTTTCTGTCTGCCAGCCAGAGCGATTCCCCGTCGAAGGTTAGTCCCGTCGGACAATCGGCGGGTGTAGAAAATTGCTTAACGATGTCACCTGTTGCTGCAGAGGCGAAAATTGGTGTTGTGAGAGTGATGAGGGCCGCAAAGAAAAAAGTTGTGCGGATGTTTCTGTTACTTTTCATTGTGCAGCTCCTAAATTGAGATTTTCATATTTTTTATAAAATGAGATTTACATTATGGTTTATTATACGAATTATCCGGATGTTTGTAAAGTGAATGGAGGTTTTTTGTGGCGGGTTGGGAGATATAGTCTGCGAATGATGCGTGCGAGGTCAATCCCACCCCTGCTGCAGGGACAGGGCGACCAGCTTAGCAGTGATAATTGATGGCGTTAAGGGGGAAAATGAGTTTGGGGTATTCTGTTGGCAGAGAGAGGAAAGCCGATGGAGGGAGTCGAACCCTCAGCCTCAGCTTTACGAAAGCTGTGCTCTACCATTGAGCTACATCGGCTAATCAGCAGCTATCATACTAACTGTCGAGGAGTTTGTAAATAGCCGGCCCCGGCAGAAAACCAGACAGCCCGCTGCATAAAAATTTTCTTGAAACAGACCCAATGCCCTTTATAATTGTAAGATGACAGAAAAAACGAGCGACAAGACACGAGCGACGAAACACGAGATACGAAATCAAGGGTCGGTGCCCGAGTGGCTAAAGGGGATGGGCTGTAAACCCATTAGCGAAAGCTTACGTTGGTTCGAATCCAACCCGGCCCAATAATCTTTTGGGGCAGGCGATGGGATAATATTTTATTGTAATTAAGAAATGGAACCGGTTGTAACTATCCCGGCATTTTTCAGAGAAGAATATGCACAAAAACAACCGGGGCCTGTACAATACAGGCCCCGGAACAAAGTAAATCAACAGCTAACCACTCATCTCGATTACCAGCCGCTCGGCCACAGAAGCTCCGTAAGCCAGTTGTCCGCAAGGATATCGAAGTCCTTGTAGTTGACAAACCGAGAGTCGCACGGGTCGCCCACATCAGTCAAATTAGCAGGCGAGAGTATATCGAAATACACCGGGCCGGCATAACCGGCTAAGTACACAACCTCTTGGTGTGTCAGCACATCATCATAGAGGCGAACGTCATCAATCCGGCCGTCCCATCCTCTCGTGTTATAGGAAGGATGGAGTCTTCCGCCAATTGTAAAGCCCTCTCCCCAGTATTCTATATCAAGCGTTCCGGACGGCGTATCCCTACCGACCAATCTGCCGTCAACATACACCTTTCTTTCCTCTGCTGTCGAATCATATGTGGATGCAATGTGATGCCACCCGTCAGTTAAGTCTAAACTGGTGTAGGCAGTATCGGTACTAAGGGTACTATCACTCAGGGGCTCCATATAGCACTGCATCTCATCTGTACTTCCAGCCCTGCGGACCTGATAGGCACTACCTCTGGTGAGCATATAGTGGCTCTGGAAGAACGTATCGACCTTGAACCAGGCCGCAATCGAAAGCTGCTCTTTGATAACCGACCAGTTCGGGTCGCCAGGGTCGAGACCGCCGCCGTTACAGTCAACAACGCTGTTCACGAAAACGCCGCCGCTTGGGTTGTTGACATCCAGTACATTGCTGTTCAGGTCGGCATCGTAAACTATCTCGATACTCGTATTCGCGTCACTTTGCACAATCGTGCCGTGATGGCCCTTGCCACTGCTGTCATTGGCCGTGCCGTCGTCAAAGTTCCAGCAGCCAACAAGGTTCGAATCACCCGGATTAGACGGCGTAATAGTGTAATCGTAATCAAGCCAGTCACTCATCATCACGTCAACGTCCTCATAGTCAACAATGCAATCTTCAATTACATCTCCGTCCGGTTTCAGCCTGTCTGGAACACAGTGAGGCGGATAAACCCTAAAGTCATCGAAGTACACCGTACCGGCAAGGTGGGTGACAACAAAACCTTCTCTACCTCTTTCACCGAAGCCGATACAGATCCTATCGACACTTGCCAGGTTCACGTTGTTGGCACCATCGGTAAACCACGACAGGTCAATATCCCATGCTTTCCACTCGCCGGCCTTGAGGTCATCCAAATCACGGTCATACAATTTCATCGACTCATTGCCGCTGTCATTCAGGACCACATACATATCATCAGGATAGTTGCCTGTCTCGCCGTAGAAATACAGCCGCAGCGATTTAACATCACCGGTAGCATACGACCAATCCTGTGGGCTGCTAAAATCCCTGTACGCTTCAGAATAGTAGTACCAACCACTGATTTCGTTATCGTACTCATACTTCATCGATTGAATGCCGCCGTTAACGGGTTCGTTATTGCTTGACTGACCAAGATTAACAACCCCCCCGGTCCAATCGGGGATTTCCCACGTGGATCCTATCAGATTATTTCCGAAGTCGTAACTCTCGAAGTCTTCAAACGGTTTAAAGTTGGCCATTGCGAAGGTCCAGTCCAGGCCTTTCCACGTGGTAACGCCGTCGGTCTCATCAACACGCCAATAGTACGTCGTGGCGAAGGGAAGCTCACCTACATTCAGGTAGTTGACATCCTGCGGGCCGTAATCAACACTGGCATCGCAGGCATCAACCAATGCCTTGTCGGTGCCGAAGTAAACCCTATGAAGTCCGGAGCCCGCAGCTTTGTCTCCCTTCTTCCACGTAAGAGTCAGCGGCCTGTCTCCGACATCTATTGCTCTATCAGACGGATAAGGCTCCCACGCCTTGTTCGGGTCCACTCGAATTTTATATATAGTATATATCTCGGAATCTGTCAAAGCACGCTTATACAGCCGGACATCGCCTATACGACCGTCCCAGCCTCTAATGTTATATTGACGATTAAGTCTTCCGCCAATCACAAACGTATCTGGGTGCTCCAGCAGTGTGCCCGTTACTGTAGTCTCCTCTTGCAGTACGGAGTCAATGTACAGCTTTCTTTGAAACTCAGTTTCATTCGGGTCGTATGTGAATGCAATGTGATGCCACTTGCCGTCCATTACGGGGGTATGGCCGTCCTCGGTGTCATCACTCAAGTCTTCCATGTAAACCTCCATCGAATCAGCAACCGGACCATTACTGGTCCTCAGCATATAAGTATTGCCCTTGGTTATCATGTACTGATTATCGTGCCAGTGCGACTCCAGCGTGAACCAGGCCGTCAATGTAATCGCCTGTGTGAGGTTGGCCCAGCCGCCGTCCTCGTAATTGCCGCCGCAGTCAACAACACTGTTCAAAATAGGATAGGACGGGTTGGTTAACTCGAGCGCATAGCCCCTTTGACCGTCAGTGACTATATCGACTCTGTCACCCACAAGTGTGCCGTGATGTTCGTTGCCGCTGGCGTCCCAAACGATGCTGTCCTCAAATTTCTCAGTCAACGGCCACCAGCCGACAAGATTCGGGTCGGCCGCCACCCCCGTCCCGACGGTTTTAAAGCTCCACACATCGCCCTCGGTGAACAACGTGCCTGTATTCGAATCAATCTTCCAGTAATAATTTTTGGCCGTCGTAAGAGTTGGTGGCGTAAACACACACGGGTCGCCGGCGTTTATCGTAGTCTTGTACACCAAATCACAAGAGTCGGCAACCAGCGTCTCGTCTGTGCCAAAATACACTGTATGCTTGATGGAGCCGTCGCCGGCCGTCCAGCTAAGTGTTCTCGAAAGATTCACATGTCTGGCCCCATCCCACGGGTCGGGGTTCTCCGCCTTGGGCGGCTTGGTCCTGAAGCTCCAGACCTCGCCCTTCCAGTAGTTGGGCTCGCCCTTGTCCTCATTGGCCTCATCAATACGCCAGTAATACCACACATCGGCAAGCAGCTCGCTGCTGGTTGGGTCGTTCGGGTCAAAGGTCGCGAATTCGAAAGGCACCGCCGGCTGTGTGCCCATAAAGACATTGCTGTTTTTATCGGCAGAATCCACCGCCGACTCGTTCGTGCCGAAGTAAACATCGTGCGTCTTGGCATACTCCCCGGCCTTCCAGCGTAATTGTTGTGAAAGGTTTATACCTGTAGCGCCGTCCGAAGGATTAGGGACCGACGCATAAGAGGTCTTTATCACTCGCTTGGTAATTAAAACGTCGTCAACATATACGTTCTCACCAGTGTCCAGAGTGCAATGAAACTTGAGCTGGAAATCAGTGTGGAAATACTTGCTCTCTACCAGTACTTCCTCAAAATGCAGCCATTGATTATCAGCGCGGGCGGTGTCTAACTGGGCGGCGTACTCCCAGCCATCCGTACTGCGATAATACATCGGAAAAGCAGTTTCGTCTATGTTACTTTTATAGACCCAGAAATCTACCTTGACAGCCGCGGCATCACTCGTATCTAAAGCGTTACAAACAAATTGACCTTGATTATCCACCGTACCTGCTGCTGAGTAAGAGCCGCTGTTTGCAAAGCTTCCCTGCGCCCAGTTACTTGCCACATCATTCCAGTTGGCGTCAAACGGGGTACTTTCAAAACCATCGTCAAGCAGGTTAACGTCATAAGTATCGGCCACAATTTTAGTGATGGTAACGTCGTCAAGCCACAGATATTCATCCGTGCCGATATCCCAACTGTATAGGTTTATCTGGAAGTTGGGCTGGAGATAGTTGCTGTCTATAAAACCGCAGGCGTAATGGTACCAATCGCCCTGAGACGCCAGCTCTGCAAGGTCAGGCCTAATTTCCTGCCACACACTTCCATCTTTAAGAGCCTCCAGTACAAACTCATCTTCGTCAACCCCTATATTCATGATCCAGAAATCCAGTTTGATAATGCTTGCATCGCTGGTGTTCAAAGGGTCACATATCAGGTCGCCCTCGAAGTCGCCTGTCGTCAGCGCTGAGAAATCGCCGCTGTGGCTGTTCCCGTCCGCCGACAGAGTCCACCCGGTATCGTTGGCGTCCCAGTTGATGTTCCAAGGCTCGCTTTCAAAGCTGTCGCTAAGCAGGGGAATCTCAGCTCCTCTCGCCGGTGCCAGGGCAAAACCCAGCACCAGAATAAATAAAAAAATCACCTTTTTGCACATAATACGCTACTCCTTTAATAAATTGATTAATACGTTACTACACCCCGGCTATAAACCAAGGCAAAAGTGTTTTTGACAGACGCATATAACCTTCACCATATTTCGCATCTGCCTCAAACAACTATTATAATTAACAAGCACTTAACCTTCACCATAACCCTGTTTTGTGCTTGTCTAAAACAAACCTTTTACAAGTTTGTACTGTCGGCATTATCGGCAAAAAACCAGCCTGACTTATTTATTGAAATTACGGAAACCTGCCTCCGATTTAAAAACAGCTATTTTCACACACCCTCATTACCAGGCAAAAAACCCTCATCACAATATCAGTTTCTTTATTTCTCCGAAAAGCTGCATACATCGCCCGCTCCGGTAGTTCACCTTCATAACCCTAATATTTTACCGGTATTTCTGTCTTTGTCAAGAAAAAACTTGGAATATAAGTAACCGGTCAGTTATGGGTGGAAGAAGGTGTATTATGACGAGTCGAAGCTGAAG